>JAMXLG010000259.1 GCA_024281135.1 Vulcanimicrobiia bacterium
GTGCGCGTTCCGGTCGTCAGCGACTGGATCGACGAGCGCCTTCCCGCCGCTTAAGTCGCTTCGACGTACGCGCGGTATTTCGTGAGAAAATCGCGCGCCGCGCGTTCGTGGTCGACAACGGGACGCGCATATGATTCGCTCGCGAAGAGCGGCAACGTCATCTGCTCTTCCGCCGAGTCGTTGGATGCGCGCAATGCACCCGCGGGAACGTGCGCGAGTTCTTTGACCCAACGTTTGACATAGGCGCCGGTCGGATCGTACCGGCGCCGTTGTTTTTCCGGATTATAAATGCGCGGGAATTGTACCAAGTCGGCACCGACGCCCGCGATCCACTGCCAGTTGCCCGACGCAATCGCGAGATCGTCTTCAATGAGCCATCGATCCCACTCGTCCCGCCCGATGCGCCAATCCACGCCGAGATCGAAGCAGAGGAACGACGCGACAACGGGACGCACGTGCGGATGCATCCATCCCGTTTCGTGCAGTTGCCGGATGCCGGCATCGACGAGCGGATAGCCGGTGTTACCGCCGTGCCACGCGTCGAGCGCCTCGTGCTTGCGCGCGAATTTAAAGGTTGCCATGCGTTCTTGCAGCGGTTTCTCGTCGACTTCCGGATGAAAAAATCCGAGTTGCAAAAAGAAGTCGCGCTGCGCGATCGAGCGCAAAAACAAACGGAGCGAGGCGCGCTCCTCGGCTAACAGAAACGGATCGTCAAACCGCGCGCGCGTCGCTTTGACGACGGTGCGCGCAGAAATCGTGCCGAACGAGAGGTGCGCGGACAGATGCGAGGTTCGATCGTCACTCGGCACGTTAACGGCAACGGCGTACTGCACGGCCGATTCGGAAAGAAACTTCTCGAGCGTCTCGCGCGCGAGCGCGCTACCGCTCAGCATTGTGCGGTCCGTTGCGCCGAAATCATGCGCTTGGGGCAGCGCTTCGCTCTGCAGTTCGGTGGAGGCGAAGCGCAGCAGCAGCGGTGCTTCGTACGACGAGAGTTCGCACGTTCGCCACACGTCGAAGTACGGAGCAAAGGCACGATACCCGTTGCCGGCACTCGCGCGGACAGCAGCCGTTTCTTCCGGAGGCACGGCGGGTGCATCGTGCACGATCGTCGCGCGCAGCCCCGCCTCTTCGAGATCCGACTGCACGCGTTCGTCGCTGCGCGCGGTTTCACCATCGTAGCCGGCAGACCACACGACACCGCTCGCTCCGCACGCGCGAGCAATATTTTTCAACACGCTCGATGGCGTGCCGCGTCGCACGAGCAACCTCGAACCCCGCTCGCGCAGTGCTTCGTCGAGCGATGCAACGGCGTCGCAGAAAAATGCGGCGCGTCGAGGCGAGCGGGTCAAACGCGATTCCAACAAACGGTCGATGACCAGAACCGGAACGACTTCACCGACCGATGCCGCTTGCGCGAGTCCCGCGTGATCTTCTAACCGGAGGTCGCGCGTAAACCGGTACAGGACGCGCTCGCTCATAGCGTCTCCACGTAGGCCGTGAGATCGTCGACGTCTCGTGACGTCAGTTGCCCCGGGTAAAGTTTTGGCATAGGCGGCTCGGGGTCAACGATGACCGCGCGGATCGCTTCCGCGGATTTTCTTTTGCGCTCCTCGTGCAATTGCGGGCCGATCCGACCCGAAGTGCCTCGATTTCCGTGACACGCAGCGCAATTCGCTACGTAGAGCAAGGCGCCGCGCGCAGCACTCGGCGCTGTGGGCGTGGCGTGAGCCGCGCTATTCGACGAGTTTGCCCCCCGCGCGCACGCTGTCGCGAGAAGCAAAGTACTGAGCGCAGCGGTCAATCGGAGACGCGAGATCGGCATGCTGAGCGCGGATTCTTTAAAGGTCTCCTTCTCCCTAGTTGGGGAATGACCGCATCGTGGCCCGGAAAATCTACCTGCGCTTTGCTCAGGCAGGCGATGTCGAACGTCTTCAACGCGACGGTGTGCTGACGGGTATGCCCTCCGCTCGCGAAACGTGGACGCATCGCATGACGATGTGTCTCAACGAACAGAAATTCGGTCGTCGCGCAATTCTCATCGCGGAAGATCAAAGCGGGCTGCTCGGCATGGTGCAGCTCGTCTTCAGGATGCCCAACGGCTATGAAGATCCGGAAGCGGCAAACGGCATGGATGTTGCGATGATGGAAAGCTTGCGCGTGCGTCCGAACGTGCCGGCGGAAGTCGGCGCGGAACTCGTCGGTGAAGTGCAGCGGTTAGCGATGAAGAAAAACGTCAAAACATTGACGTTCCTCATTTCGATGCAGAATACGCGCGGCATCAACCAGGCAAAGAGCTGGGGCTTCGAAGAGTTTCGCATCATGCCGGAAGCCGACAAAATGCTCGCATTCTTCCGCAAGTCCGTAGACTAGCTCGTCCTTCGACAACCTCAGGATGACACGGGGGCGGCGCTATTGCGGTTGTTGGAAGGGTTGATCGGTAGCTTGCGGTTGTAGGGCGCGGAATGTGAACGCGTCGCGATAGATGCCGGTCGTTGTGCGGCCGTTTACCATCCGTGGCGAATAGCGCGCTTTCATCGCGGCTTTGCACACAGCGTCATCGAGCGAAAGATAGCCGGACGATTTCGTGATCGTGCACTTCACCGGATTGCCCCGCTCGTCGACGGATACTTCGAATGCTGTCGTTCCTTCAGCTCCCTGAGCGTAGGCGATAGCTGCGGGACGCGGATTGATCGCCGTGTCTCCGCCGATCGGCGTCACGTCGCGGACGGTGTAACTTGGCGCAACTGCGATCGATTCGGCATAACCGGCCAGCGCCGGCTGTGCCTCGGTGCGCGCGACCTTGACGGCATTGTTCTGGGCACGCGGCATCGCTTCGTCGCGGCGCCACACCGGAACGTTCGAGGCCGGCGTCTTCGGTTGCGTAGCGGCTGCGGCGGCAACCGTAGTTTCCGTCGTGCGCACCGGAGTTTTTACTTCCGGACGATCCGTTTGTTTGAGCGTAATGACATTGTGAACGACGACGATCTTCGGCTGCTGCGGCGCTACCGACACAGGCTTGGGCTTCGCAACCGTTGCAGGCGCGCTTTGCGCGCGATGTTCCAGCGTCACGTGGAACGGCGTCGCAAGCGGAGCCTGAACTTGACTCTGCGCAACTATCGCAGGCGCGGGAACTTTCGCCGCCAGGAACGTGTGGATGCCGAGCGACGCAACAACTGCGAAGACCGCCGTAGAAACGCCGAACGTCCAAGCGCGGCGTACGGTGCGCATGCGGCGCTCGCCGGCACGCAGCGGCACCGGTTCCCACACTTCGCTTTCGGCCGCGCCGCGCACGGTTTGCATAACGCGTTCGATTTCACGCTCGCCACCGAGCGCGCGCAAACACGAGGGGCACGCCGCAATATGGCGCCGATAGTCGTCGCGTTCCGTTTCGCTCGCTTCGCCGAGTGCTATTGCCCCGGCCAGAATCTCTGCGCGAGCGCAGTCGTGTTTCATTCCCTCTCCGTCATCACCGCTCGGAGTGTCTTCATCGCGCGACACACGCGTTGACGAACCGCGTCAGACGAGGTCCCAAGCATCGTTGCCGCTTCCTGCGACGAGTACCCGGCATAGCTCGTCAGCAATACCGCTGCGGCCTGATCGGACGGCAGGCGCGCAAGCGCCGCTTGAAGATCGACCGACGCCGCACTTTGCTCGTCGATACGCCAGGAGCGAACATCGTGATCGCGATCGAGCGGCAGCATTCGAATGATCTTCTTGCGCCGCAGGAACGAGATCGCGCTGTTCGTCGCCGTTTTGTACAACCAGCCGGCCGTGAGCGGTCGATCCGGGTCCGCCTGCAGCGTGCGATACGCTGCAAAGAAGACGTCTTGCGTCAGGTCGAGCGCGACTTCACTATCACCCACCATGCGGCGGAGGTAGCGCGCGAGCTTGGTCTGATACTCCCGAACGAGCGTTTCGACGCGTGTTTGAGCGCCCGCCGCGGAGCTGGTTGCGAGGTAGACCTCCTCCATTGATACGTCCCCCCTTTTCGTCCCCAACGCCGAAGCATCTGATTTCGTGACAGGGGACGCTCGCACCCCGGACTCGGTCAGGCCGCGAGGGCTTGGGGTCCGGCCGAGGCGGTGCGAGGCAGAATCCCGGCGAGCCGGCCATAGAGCGAGATCGTCTCGCGTCGGTGCCCGGTGATCCGCTCGACCTCCCGCAGGGTCTTGCCCTCTTCCAAAAGCCGGACGATGCGCTCTTGCTGCTGCGGCGTCAACGTATTCATGCTCGATACTCCTGCGCGCTACTAAACAACCCTTCGCTGCGGTGGCCGCTTTTGACTGTCAATGCCTTACGCAGCGATACTGCGCAATGCTATAAGCGAAATATGGGACATCTCGTACCGACCGTTCTCGAAAACACCGGCAATTACGAGCGCGCGTTCGACATTTACTCGCGATTGCTGAAAGACCGCATCGTCTTTGTCGGCGGACAGATCGACGATGCGCTCGCAAATCTCGTTATGGCGCAACTGCTCTTTCTTGAGAAAGAAGATCCGGACCGCGACATCGACATCTACATCAACAGCCCGGGTGGAAGCGTGACGGCGGCGCTTGCAATGTACGACACGATGCAGTGCGTGAAACCGCACGTGGCGACGATCTGCGCCGGTTTCGCCGCATCAGCGGCGACGATCGTACTCGTTGGCGGTGCGAAGGGCAAACGCATGGCATTGCCGCGCAGCAAAGTGCTCATCCACCAACCTTGGATCGGACAAATCAGCGGCCAGGCGACCGATATCGAGATTCACGCGCGCGACTTGATCGCAACGCGGGAACTCCTTGCCGGAATCTATGCAGAGCGCACGGGACAACCGCGAGAAAAGATCCTTGCCGATCTTGAGCGCGACTATCACATGTCCGCCCAAGAAGCACTGGATTACGGAATAATCGATGAGATTCTCGTGCGCTAACGAAGCATACGCGGCCCCCAGCCGCCGAAGATCCGCATATCCCGATCTGTCGGGGAGATAACGCGCGTCCGGCGCGTTTCGAGGATCGTATCCGGTGACGGGGTGGACGGGGTAAACATTCGAGTTTCCTTTGGTTTAGGCGTGAAGCACCATCGCTTCCGTCACGATCTTGCACCAAGACCAACCTGCGGAACACCAACATTTGCATAACCTGCCCACATAGTGATTATGTGAGTACTTTATGTGGGTGTTGGTGTTCACGCCGCATCGCAAGGGCCATTATCGTATCACCACGTTGCGATAACGAAAGGCGAACTATGATGTGGCTACCGCGCGAGATCGCCCAAGACCATGGCCTAGGCTCGGCCAAGTTGTTCGGAGTCTGGCGCCTCGACGAGGCGATGAAGTCCGAAACGCTTCGTTTCATCCATGCGTGGAGTCCTGACGACGTATACGCCCGGTTCGGGTCGGCGGGTATCGGCGGCCAAGAGTGGCTCGCGGATCAACTCGCCCAGCGCGATCGGCGCGCGCTCGTTGCCGTGAATGCGAGCGGCGTCGTCGGTCTGCTCGATCACGTCGACGTAGACGATGCTACGCACATCGGTATTGTCGTTGACGCGCGATACCGCAAACTTTCGATCGGAACCACGCTCGTGCGAGCGATGCTTCAGTCGAGGCCATCCCGCAGTCCGGTGATTGCAGAATGCACCAGCGGCAACTACGCCGCGGCGAATCTCCTCCGCTCGTGTCAGTTCAAACCGGTCGCGGTCGACCGCTATGAAATGACATGGCGCCATGAATGAAAGGTTAAAAACTGATGCCTCTGTACATCGATATTCACAACAAAGTCGACGGCTTGACCGCGGACGCCGTCATGCACGCGCACGAAGCCGACCTTCAAACGCAAGGGAAGTACGGCGTCGAGTATCTCAAGTATTGGTTCGACGAAGCAAGCGGTAAAGTGTTCTGCTTGATCGATGCCCCGGATGCAAAAACCGCAGCCGCAGTGCACCGCGAAGCGCACGGAATCGAAGCCGACGAAATCGTCGAGGTGCAAGAGGGCGCGTAGCGAAGCGCCGCTCATGGCTACTGCAGCAGACAACATCGTGCGCCACGCCGACGTTCACTGGGAAGGCGATATCTCGCACGGACAAGGCAGCATTACGACCGAGAGCGGCAAAGTTCAAGCGAACTATTCGTTTGGCACGCGCTTCAGCAATGACCCCGGTACGAATCCCGAAGAGTTACTTGCCGCCTCACACGCCGCATGTTTCACGATGGCACTGACATTGCTACTGACGCGCGCAGGACACGCGCCTTCCTCGATCGACAGCCAAGGCCGCGTTACAATTCAACGAATACCTACAGGTTATGAGATTCCGTCGATCGAGCTGAGCGTCACTGCAAGCGTTCCGAATCTCTCGAAAGACGAGTTCGAACGACTTGCAAACGAAGCGAAGGAGAACTGTCCGCTCAGCCAAGCACTTCGCGCCGTTCCCATTACCTTGAACGCGATGCTGAAGTGATTAGCTGCCGAAGACCGCGTCCGGAATGTTCGGATTGATTTTGTAGTCGGAGAGCGTGGACGTTATGGTCCCCTTGTATTGGGGCTCGTCCACGCGACCCGTCTGCGACGTGATCAGTGTGTAGCCTTTGACGCTTTCGTAGCTATTCGCCATCTGCGCCGTGCCGCCGTTCGCATAGGTCCACGTCATCGACGTCACGACCGCGCGTTTATCGTCGGCTGTGGCATCGACGTGGTCGACGTTTCCCTGTTTGCGCGGCACAAGCTTGTACTGCGTTGTGTTTCCATCGTCGGAGACTTTCGTCACGGTGTACACATCGTTCCAATGTGCCGGCGGGACGAGTTTCGGGTAGAGCTGACTGAACTGCTGAGCAACGCCCGGCAGACCGCTCGTGATCTCGAGCTTGTCGCGGTCGGGATCTTTGTGGTAATACGTCCCGTTGAGATCGGTCGAGATGTACGGAAACGTCGTCATCGTGACGTGCGCTTTCATCGCTGCGGTGTAGGAATGAAGATTCCCGTTCACTGCACTCATCCGGCCGAGAAGATCGTCTTGGGCGTTCGTGGCTGCCGGCAAGAACGCGGCGAGAAGTGCGAGGGCGCACAATGCGGACTTCATGTACTGGCTAACGGCGGCGATTGACGAACGGTTCCAATGCGGCCGTAATTTCCGAGCGGACGCTCGTATCTTCTTCTGTTTCTAAGCGCGTTCGCAGCCGCTCGATTGCAAGCGGAGAACCGATGCGCCCCAATGCCCACGCCGCCGCCCCGCGGACCATGACGTGCGGATCTTGCGTCAGCGCCTCACTCAGGGCGTTGACGGCGCTACGATCCAGCGCGTTTCCGAGAGCAATTGCGGCATTTCGGCGCAGCACCGCCGCTCCGCGCCAGCCCATCGCCGTACGGGCGTACCGGCGTTTGAACTCGCCGCTGCGTAAACGTAGGAGCTGATCGAGCGGCGGCGCCGCGGTTGTGGGGTCATACGGCTCGAAGCGTTCATCGCCGTGCATCTGCGCGCGTATCGTCGGCGGGCACACGTCTTGGCAGATATCGCAGCCCCACACCCAGTCGCCGATCAGCGGTCGCATCTCTAGCGGAATCACATCCGTACGTTGCGTAAGATCCGCAATGCAGCGGTTCGCATCGATCGTGTAGTCGCCGCGCAACGCTCCGGTCGGACACGCGTCGATGCATCGTCTGCACGTACCGCACGTCTTCCGCAACGGCGCATCGGGAGGCAGTTCGAGCGTCGTAATCAGCTCGCCGAGAAAGACAAACGAACCGCCGCGTGGCGAGATCAGATTCGTATGTTTTCCGACCCAACCGAGCCCGGCTCGCGCCGCAAACGCGCGTTCCGCGATCGGTTTGGTATCGCACGCAATTGCCGTAACCGGCGCCCCCGCGAGTTCGTCGACGATTGCGGCAAGCTCGCGAAGCATTGCGCGCATGCGACGGTGATAATCTTCAGACCAGGCGTAATTTGAAACACGTCCCTGCAACGGAGCGCGACGCGTAGGCGATGTCGCGTAAGGAACGGCGAGACACACGATGCTGCGCGCCCCCGCAAGTACCGAGTCCGGATCGCTCGCAGCGTAGGCATAGCGTTCGTCGTACGGCCACGTGCTAAGGTCACCGCGCTCGAATGACGCGCGCAACCGCGCACGTAGCTCTTCATCCGTGACGGCTTCCGTAACGCGAACGTCAACGGCTCCGCGGGCACGCGCTTCAGCAACGATACGCTGCTTGAGCGTTTCGCCGTCAGAGCGTTGCGATTGGACGCTCGCGTCCGAGTGGGAACGCTGCATCGATCTCCTCGATTTCGCGCGCATCGAGTTCCAGGTCACCCGCACGCGCATTTTCCTCGACGTGCGCTACGCTCGATGCCTTCGGAATCGTGAACACATTGGGATAACGAGTAAGAAACGCGAGGATTACCTGGCGCGGCGTCGCGTCATGTTTTGCGGCGATACGCCCGAGAACGCCGTTATGCCCCGCGGCTTCGCGCGGGAATCTTCCACGCCCGAACGGGGTGTACGCGACGATTGCGATGTTGTGTTGCGAAGCGACGGGAATCAAACGGTGTTCGGGAGCACGCTCGTTCAAATGGTACAACACCTGATTGCACGCGAGCGGAACGTTCGCGAGGTACTGCTCCGCATCGAGCATGTCCTCGACGTCGAAATTGCTGATGCCGGCGAAACGCGTCTTCCCCTCGCGCACGAGCTCCGCGAGCGCGCGCATCGTTTCTTCCAGCGGCACGCCGCTCGGCCAGTGCAACAAATAGAGGTCCAAGTAGTCGAGCTTCAATCTGCGTAAGCTGCGCTCGCATGCGGCGATTGTTTTGCTGTAGCTTGCGTTTGCGGGCAACACTTTACTGGTGACAAATATCGTGTCGCGTGGAATGTCGCGAATCGCATCGCCGAGGATGCGCTCCACGGCTCCGCCGCCGTACATCTCGGCGGTGTCGAGGTGGGTCATCCCCAATTCGATGCCGCGACGGATCGCGCGCTTTGCTTCATCGACCGCCGCGCCGCTCTCGGGAATATCCCACGTACCTTGACCGATGACGGGCAGCTCGATGCCCGTTGGGCCAAACGGCTTTTTCCGCATGACGTAATATTCTAGAAGAACGTGAAATCTTCGTAAGCTGCCGCATATGCGAGCAGTCCGCCACGCAGGTGTCTTACCCGCGTGAACCCGGCATCACGCAAGCGGCGCGCCGCCCAAAGCGATTTTGCCCCGACGCGACAGGCAACGACGTAACGCCGCGCGCTATCGAGTTCGTGCAGGCGCGCTTCCAATTGCGAGGCGGGAACGTGTACGGCACCCTCGACCGCGGCGACAGTCACTTCGTGCGGTTCGCGCACGTCGAGCAGCATGGCGTCCTCGAGCGCCTCGTCAAGCGCGTACGGCTCGACTTCATCCTCGTCGTGCTCCTCTTCTTCTTCGATGAGCACGGTTTCACGAATCACCGGATGATCGCTGCACACCGCGCAATGCGCATCGCGTTCGAAACGAACCTCGCGCGTGCGGGCGCCGAGACTCTCGACGAGCAACAAACGGCCGACGAGCGAGTCACCAATCCCGAGGATCATCTTGATCGCTTCGTTCGCTTGCCACGCTCCGACAAGTCCGGCAAGCACGCCCAGAACACCACCCTCGGCGCACGTCGGAACGGTTCCGGCGGGCGGTGCATCCGGATACAAGCACCGATAACATGGGCCACCCGGCGCTCCGAACACGCTCACTTGGCCGTCGAAGCGAAAGATCGACGCGTACACGTCGGGCTTCCCTTCGAGCACACACGCATCGTTGATCAAATACCGCGTCGGAAAACGATCGGTGCAATCAACGACGACGTCATAGAGTCGCACGAGTTCCCGTGCATTATCCGGCGCAAAACGCATCGCGATCGTATCGACGGCGACGAGCGGATTGAGCGCGCGAACATAGTCGGATGCGACTTCGGCTTTTTTGCGTCCGATATCGCTCGTCGCAAAAATCGTTTGGCGCTGTAAGTTCGTCTCGTCGACGACGTCGTCGTCCATCACACCGATGCGTCCGACACCCGCGGCCGCAAGATACTGCAGCACCGGAGAACCGAGCCCGCCCGCGCCGATGACGAGCACGCGCGAAGCTGCAAGACGCTCCTGTCCCTCGAGGGCGACCTCGGGAATCAACAAGTGGCGACTGTACCGCCGCAATTCGGGGCGGCCGGCAAGTTTTATCCGCGGGGATGCAGTTTGTTCAGCCATTGCAGCACTTCACTACGGGCATGTTCGGCGGCATAGGTATGATCGCTTTCGACGCTTGCGAAGCTCTTCGGTTCCGGGGCTTGGTCGTATAGCTCGCGTACGCTCGCCGGACTAACCATTGCGTCGCGCGTCGCGGCGACGTAGAGACACGGGCGTCCCGCGAGTTTTGGAAGTTCGCGATCGTACCATCCATCGATATCAGCGACGAGCGCGGAGAGATCCACGCCATCGACATATGAAGATCGGAAATCCGTCGCACCCGCGGCTTTGAGCGCTGCAAGCGCGCTCGGACGCCCGAGTCCGCTCGCAATCGTGATCACGCCATCGACGTCCGGTTCTCTCGCGGCGGTGAAGAGCGCGGTCATCCCGCCCATGCTGTGGCCCATCAAATACAGCGGCTGATCGTCGATCGTCTGCGCCAGGTCGATAACCGCTGACATTGCATCCAACAGGTCGTCGACGCCGCGTAACTTTCCGCCGCTCGCGCCGAGCTTATGGCCGGGAAAGTCGAGACTGAAGATACTGAAGCCTTGCGCGGAAAGGAACGAGCAGAGCGGATCGAGATTGTGTTTGCTCGACGAATACCCGTGCCCGGCAACGATCGTTACGCCGCGCGGGCGACGCGGCCCGTAGCGAAGCACCGCAACGTCGTTGTTGCGCGCGCGCGCAGAAAGCAGATCAACAGGCATTCGCGATCCATTCGCCGGTGCCGTCCGTATAGCGTTCCTTCTTCCAAATCGGTGCGCGCGCTTTCAACGTGTCGATTGCATATTCGCACGCATCGAATGCTTCTCCGCGATGCGGAGCCGCCGCGGAAACGGCGACCGCCACTTCACCTACGTCGAGCGCACCGGTGCGATGCACGATCGCGAGTCGCGCGCCGGGAAAACGTTCCGCCACCTCGTCTGCGATCGCTTGAAATTCGGCCAGTGCCATCTCCTCGTGCGCTTCGTACTCCAACCCGTTGACTTCACGGCCGTCGTTCGCGTGCTCGCGCACGACACCCAAGAACGTAACAACGCCGCCGCACGAATCTGTTCGCACTGCCGCTTCTAGTTCGCGAGCATCAATCGCGTCGCGCTGGATTCGCAGCACCCAGGGAAACCTTAACCGCCACCGACCGGCGGCAAGAGCGAAATTTCGTCACCGTTCGCCACACGCTCGCTCAACAGCGCGACAACGCGGCCGTTGCGCGCAATGCGCGTGCTGGATGCAAGGGCGTCGATCTTTCGATTGCGTTCGCGCACTGCGTCCCAGACGTCGACGAGCGTCGCACCGTCGGGCAGCTGCAGTTCGAACTCGGCCGCGTCGAGCAACTCCCGCAACCTTGCAAACGCGCGAACGCGAACGATTATCGTCAGCTCAGAAGCCGCCGATGTCGGTTGAGTATCCATGCTCCGCAAGCCACGCACGCGATATTTCGTGCTTTGATAACATATCCAAGCGATTGCAGATGAGCTTATGCATCATCACTTCCCAGAAGTGCTGATCTTTTTCGTAAACCTCATCGGGAATTTGATTCTCGCTGTGCGCGAATTCGCGCAGCGCCGCCCAGTCGTTCGCGTCGAGGATCGCACGCAAGCGCGACTCGTACTCGGGCGAGGGAATATCTTGCATCACGCTGTCTTCTTTTCGTCCGCCTGTGGTCCCAGCACCCACTGTTCGATCGCGAGCGCAACGCCGTCGTCATCGTTGCTTGCGGTCACGTGCTCGACCGCGGAGCGCACTTCCGGTAGCGCGTTCGCCATGGCGACGCCTACGCCCGCCCACCGTAGCATCGGCACGTCATTGCGTGAGTCGCCGACCGCGAGCACATGACTTGCCTTCACGTTGAGATCGGCGCACAAACGCGCGAGCGCGTTCTTCTTCGTCGCGTCGATGCTGGTGACGGCGAGTTCCTCGAAATCACCCCATGTTTCATATTTGAAGTGGACCGGAAAATCGGCAAACGTCTCGCGGATCGCCTGGACCGCGTCACGTCCGAAGAAGCGTATAAACGTCGGCGCGGAGGTTAGAACGCGCGAAAGCGACTCGACCTCGATCCAGTGAGGCCCGCTCATGTCGGACATGTAGGGCGGCAGATCAGCGAGGCGATGGAAGCGCTCCTCGACATACACGGCGGCGTCGATGGCGTTTTCTTCAGCGAAGACGATCATCGGCTTGGCGTACTGAAGCGGCACGGGGATGTGGCCGAGGATCTTCCCGGTCATGACGTCCTTCGTGAGCGCTCCATGGGCGCAAATAATAGGAAGGTTGATGCGCAACTCGCGCGCGACATCGCCCGCGGCATCAGCGCCACGCCCGGTGACGATAACGACCCGGACGCCGGCTTGGAGCGCGGCGGCGATAGCGACGCGGTTGGGGGCAGAGATATGATCGCTCGAGTTCAAAACCGTTCCGTCGAGATCGAGCGCTATTAGATCGATACGGGGCACCATTTACAGGATACCTCGGTTCGTCAAACGGCCGACAGCCTGCCTGGTTGCGGGTGGGATGTTTGTCTGAAGCGAATCGTTATTGTACAGAATGAAATCCTCGTCACTGGTCGCAGCTTTACTCGTGGCCGCCGTGCCGGCCGCTGCACCCGCCCAAAACCATTGTTCCCGAGAAACGCTCACCGTGCGAGGGACGGCTGTCACGATCACCTACTGTCCAAGTGCCCCGACTGGAGATGGTCCAGAGGTCACTGTTCCGGTGACGGAGGCCTACTCGTCCAGCGGCGGCTCGTTCACTCGCAGCGCAAAGCTGCGGTTCATTTCCGGCGAAGGCCCCTCGCGCGTGCTTGAAAACGTAAACCTCTCCGATCTGGGCCTCACGGGCACGCTCCACCTCACGCTGGTCTATGCGAGCGGCGAAGTCCGCGTTGAAAAGGCCATGCTCACGCCGGGCGCCGTCATCATCAAATAATTCGGCCCGGTTATCCGGTTGCAACTAAGCACCAAGAGGGGCAATCTAAGGAGACGATATGCGGCGCCGCTATATTGCATTTAGCAATTCCAAGATCCCCGACGGCTGTTGTCGTCGTCCAGAGGAGTAGATTCTTCATGTCCTGTACGGCCACAGTGCCGAATCTCACGGCTCGTGAGCAAGCGCAATTCATAGAGGATAACGTCCCGCCCGGACTCTTCAAGACAGAAGACGAGAGCGCACGAATCCCCTGGCGCGTTAGCCCCGAGCCGTTTGCTTTGTCCCCGAAGACCGTCGCGCAGCTCGAACAAATCGGGCACGACCTACTCGCCTTCTATCGCGCGCTCAACAACCTCTATAACCGAAGCGCGCGCGGCACGGCCCCGGCGTTTATCGCCGAGTATCTGGATCACGGCAAGCCTGAACACATCGTGCGGCTCGAGCGTCAGAATCGCTTCAAGCAAGAAATTCCCGGCGTCATACGTCCGGATTTATTGCTCACCGACGACGGCTTCGCAGCGTCGGAACTCGACAGCGTTCCCGGCGGGATGGGATTCGTCGGCGCAATGGCCGAGGCGTACTGCAAAGCCGGAATCGAATCGATCGGCGGTCCGAACGGCATTCCGTTGAGTTTTGCCAAGATGCTCGCGCACGCGACGGGTGTTGAAAAACCAGCGGTTGCGATCGTAGTTTCGGACGAATCAGGGGACTACAGGCCTGAACTGCGTTGGCTTGCTGCAACGATGCGACGCCTGGAGATCGCAAACGTTTACGTCGTGATGCCGCAAGACGTGATATTCACCGAAGAGGCGATGTTCATGCGCCTCGAGGACGGACGCGAAGAGAAACTTGATGCGATCTATCGCAACTTCGAACTCTTCGATCTGCTCAACGTGCCGAAATGGGAATTGATGACATACGCGGCGAGGCACAACCGCGTGAAGCTAACGCCTCCGCCGAAAGCGGCACTTGAAGAGAAGCTGTCGTTCGCGCTGTTTCATCACCCGGCACTTGCGCAACTCTGGCGCGCGGAGCTCGGAAACGAGATTTTCGAACGCCTAAAAACGCTCTTCCCAATGACGTGGATATTGGATCCGCGACCCCTTCCGCCGCAAGCCTTCATCTGCGGATTGGACGTCAACGGCGTGCCGGTTTCCGACTTCCACCAACTGATCGATCTAGGCAAAGGGGACCGCGACTACGTCGTGAAGCCGTCGGGCTTCTCGGAGCTCGCCTGGGGCTCACGCGGCGTCAAAGTTGCAAACGATCTCCCCAGGGACGAGTGGAAAGAAACAATCGAGAACGCGCTCGCATCGTTCGATCGCACGCCGTACATCTTGCAGCGCTTCCATAAGGGGAAGCGAATTCGCATGCCGTACCTGGATCGCACGCAAAGCGAGATCAAGATGTTTGACGCCCGCGTTCGTTTGACGCCATATTTCTTCGTAACCGGAGAAAAGAGCGTAGACATCGGGGGAATTCTCGCCACGGTTGCACCGGCCGATAAACGGCTGATCCACGGCATGAGCGACGCCGTCATGACGTCATCATTCATCAAAGACAACGGTTATTAAAAGCTCCCCCGTGGTGTCATCCTGAGCTTGTCGAAGGACCGTTACGAACGAAAAGCCCGCCTTGAATCTAAAGGCGGGCTTTTGTTTGCTATTCGAAGTTCGTGGTTATTTCACAGCCATAGCGGAGCTCGCGGCCGTTTCAATCAAGGTCGCAACAACGCGCGGGTTCGATATGTAAATTGCGTGACTGCCGCCGACTTCGCTTATGGTGGAGCCGGCGCGGTCGGACATGATGCGTTGCGCGGCGATCGGAATCATTTTGTCGTCGCTGACGCGCAAATACCAACTCGGTTTGCTCCTCCACGCGGGATCCGTGATCGTTCCGCCCAGCGCATTCACTCCCCACGGAACCTGCGAGTTTGCCATGAATTCCGCCGTGCCGGCATCGACGTCCCCAGCAAACGAATTGGCAAATTTGGCTTTGTCGAGAAACAGATAACCGTCTTTTGGCGGTAAGATCGGCGGCTGCGGTCCGCCGGCCGGAAAACTCGCAAGCAGCGCGTTCACCGATTCGCCTTTATCCGGCGCAAAAGCAGTGATATAGACAAGACCTTGAACCTTCGGGTGTGTGCCCGCTTCGGTGATAACAGCTCCTCCATACGAATGACCGACCAGGATAACGGGGCCGGGCTGCTCGTCCAGGATCATTTTCGTTGCAGCAACGTCGCCTTCGAGCGATATTGTCGGATTCTGCACGACGCTTACGTTGAAGCCGTCATCTCGAAGCAATTTGTACACGCCCTGCCAACCGGATCCATCGGCGAACCCGCCATGAACCAGGACGATGCTAATCTCTTTGTTCATATCTCTTTCTCTGTGGAACGTAGCGATTCGAGTAACGCCCATCTACCCACGGGCATTACGCATTGGGTAATCTATATCCATATTGGCGGACTGTCAAAGGGCGAAGGAGGGGTCGTATGAGTGCTCCTCGGTCGACGAGCAGGGGAATCCAATCGGTTGAACTTGGTGGCGAGGTGCTTCGCGCGTTCGCGCGCGCCGAGGGGCCCCTCTCCGTTTCCGCGGTCGCGCGCGAGACCGGCATGGCGCCGGCAAAAGTCCATCGTTACCTGGTTGCTTTTGTCCGCGCTGGGTTGCTAACGCAAGATCGTGCAACGAGCGAGTACGATATCGGGCCGCTCGGGGTCGGACTGGGGCTCGCAGCGCTTCGCCGCTTAGATCCGCTTCATCGCGCCACCACCGAGTTGCACGAACTGCGCGACGAGATCAACCAGACGGTGTTGCTCGTGATGTGGACGGATAACGGCCCGGTGGTTGCAACGGCTCAAGCCAGCAATGCTCCGGTAAGCTTAGCGATCAGAGCCGGAACGAGCGTGCCGCTACTTACATCAGCGTCCGGGCGCATTTTTCTTGCGTATCGTAACGACGAATCCGTCGAGGGTATTGCACGAAAAGAACGCGTGGCAGCGAAGCTAAAAGAAAAAGATCTGCGCACGATGGCGGAACAAGTGCGCGCAGACGGAGGTTCATCGGTCGAAGGTGAATTCGATGCCGGCGTTGGTGCATTCGCTGCACCTATTTTCGATCGGGACGGCTCCCTCGCTGCCGCGCTAGCGGTTATCGTACACACCGGCAAAGTCGATTTCTCGGTCAATGGCCGGCTGGCAAAAGCAGTAAAAGCTGCTGCCGCGCGCTGGTCAGCCGTTACTGAGTTCGCGTGATGGCGACGCCCTGTGATACGACGTCGATTTCATCGGGGACGAGCGTCGTGGGATTGTACCATACGGTGAATGGCGTGTGGCCCGCAAATGACATTGCAACGTCGCTTGCGGGAACGTTCGCCGGACGCGTCGGCGCATTCGATGAATCGGGTGCGATGACGATCGATTGACCGAACGACGGAATCACGGCGCAGACGCTCGCGTTCTTCCACGCTTGCATTTGCGCGGGAAGAGCAACGAAACCGGCTACGGTTCCGAGGTCGACCACGACGAAGTGCTGTTGATCCGCCGTCAATTTGAACGTCGATGCGGTGCCCTGCGCATTCGTCACCTGCGCCGTGTCACCGGAGATCGTTGCGGAGTCCGCGATTGGAGCCCCGCCCATCGTTCCGCTTGCTTTGTAACTTGCCGGTGATAAATCGGAATTCAGTACCAGTATGGCATTGGCATTGCCCGAAGTGCCGCTATACGAGCCGGAGGTTTGCTCGTTGATCTGCGTTGCGCCGGCATTATTCGTCACCGTGACGGTCGACGTACCGAGACTCGTGCCGTGGTATGACGTCTTGTACGTGTAGGTGCCCGCGACAAGATTCGCGGCTAAAACCAGTCCGATCATTGTACCTCCGAAATGAGCGCCAGTAGGCGATCGATATCGTCCGCTGTGTTGTACCCGTGCGGCGCAACGCGGATACCGCTTGCACGCCAGGTTGTAATGACACCTTCGCGCTGTAATGCTTGTCCGAGCGCGACGCTGTCGCGTCCCGGCATAGTAAACGTTACAATGCCCGATGAAATTCCAGGCCCGCGCATCGTGAGAATGTTCGCGCCCCGAGAGCGTAACCCATCACAGAGCCGATCCGTAAGTTCGAGCACGTGCGCGCCGATTGCCTCCGTGCCCGCTTCCTCGATTACTTCGATCGAGCGCTCCAGCGAAAGCGCACCGACGAAATTCGGTGTTCCGCCCTCGAACCGCCACGCGTCGTCGGCATACGGCTGCTCGTAGTTCAGAAAATCCCAAATATCGCTCATCGAACGCCACCCCGGCGCACCGGGCAATAACATTTCCAGCAACTCGCGTCGCACATAGGTAAAACTGACGCCCTGCAATGCGAGCAGCCATTTCGCGCCGCTTGTATATAACACATCGATGCCCATTTCACGCACGTCGAGCGGAAACGCGCCGAGACCCTGAATCGCATCGACACAGAAGAGCGCGTTACGCTTGTGTGTGACTTCCGCGAGCGCAGGCAGATCGTGCCGGTATCCGTCGCCGAACGAGACCCACGAAACGGCAACGACGCGCGTGCGATCGGTTATTTCGCGACGTAAGACGTCGGGCGTCATCCGTTCGCGTTCGCTCGAAATCATGCGCACGTTGACGCCGCGGCGCCGCAACGCTACCCAAGGAATTGCATTGGCCGGAAACTCGTTGTCGGTGAGCAACACCTCGTCGCCTTCGCGCCAGTCCAAACCGAGCGCGATGATGTTCGCGCCGTCGGTGGTGTTGCGCAAGACGGCAATTTCATCGCCGCTGCCGCCGATGAAGCGACCGATGCGCTCGCGATACTCCGGCATCTTTGCTTCGTACGTATAGACGCCCATAACGCCGCCTTCGGCGTGTGCGCGAACGAATGCGTCGATTGCCTCACGCGTGCGTTTCGGCAACACGCCGACGGCGGCGTGGTTGAGGTACGTGAGGCGTTCGGTTACGGCGAATTCGGATCGATCGAGGGGGGCGACGACGGTCACGCCGGTCCGATCATATCCTTCGTGTGCCAGGCGATGTTGCCGGCACGATCCCCGACGCGTTCGAGCGAAGCCAGAATGAACAAGGAACGCGTACCGGAGCGCACAAGCTCGGGGTCAGCTTGCATCTCTTCCTGCAGCAGCTTTATGCTGCGCTTGTAGAGCTTGTCGACTTCATCGTCGCGATCGATGACCTGGCTTGCGAGATTCGAATCACGCTCGGTGTACGCGCGCATCGCGTCGAGCAACATGCCGTGCGCTACGCCGGCAATGCGGTCGATCTCCACTTTTTGGGGACGCAACGTCTGGTCTGCGAGTTTGATGGCGTTCTTTGAAATGTCGACGGCGTAGTCGCCGACGCGTTCGAGGTCGGTTGCGATTTCCAACATTGCCGCGATTTCGCGCAATTCGTTCGCAACGGGCTGTTGACGCCAAATTAGCTCGATGCAGTGCGACTCGATTTTGCGACGCAAATCGTCGATCGCGTCGTCTCCCGCGACGACGCGCGCGCCTGCCGTTGCATCGCGACGATCCAGCGCCTCAACGGCGACGCGAATGGCATCCCCGCAAAGCGCTCCTAATCGAACGACGTCCAAGCGCGTCGATTCCAGTGCCTCGTGGTAAGCCGTACGCACCGCTTCGTTGTCCTCCTTTGTGAGCAAAGGTGAGTCTACCGCATGGCAGAAAAAGCCCCTGCGCTCTTTATATAACCATAATCAAGGCTAGGAGAACTGTTTTTGGCACAGATTCGTACGGTCGGCGTTTGCGGCGCCGGTCTGATGGGCAACGGCATTGCGCAGACGTGCGCAGCTGCCGGATTCAACGTCGTGTTGATGGAGGTCGCTGAAGAGCCCCTCAAACGGGGCGTGGCTACGATTACCAAGTCCCTCGACAAATTTGTCGAGAAAGGCAAACTGAGCGCGGCCGACCGGGACGCGACGGTCGGTCGAATCAAGCCGACCACGAGCGTCACGGATCTCAAAGACTGCGATCTTATCATCGAAGCGATCGTCGAAAACGTCGATGTAAAAACGAAGCTCTTTCAGCAGCTAGACGAAATGCTCGCGCCGCACGCGATCATCTGTACGAATACGTCGAGCCTATGCGTCATCGAGCTCGCCGCGAAAACCAAGCGGCCGAATCGCGTTGCCGGACTCCACTTCTTCAATCCGGTACCGATCATGAAACTCGTCGAAGTCGTCAAGACGATCGCGACGACGCAAGATGTTATCGACGACCTCTTCGCATTCGCCATCGCGCTCGGTAAAGAGCCGATTCTCGCGCAAGACACGCCGGGATTCGTCGTCAACCGTCTGCTGATTCCGTATCTGCTCTACGCGATTCGCTGCCTCGAAGGAGGTCTCGCGTCGAAAGAAGACATCGACAAAGGCATGAAACTCGGTTGCGGATATCCGATGGGACCGTTCGAGCTTCTGGACTTCGTCGGTCTCGACACGACGTATTACATAGCCGAGATCATGTTCGACGAATTCAAAGACCCGATCATGGCAGCGCCGCCGCTCCTCAAGCGCATGGTGCTCGCCGGACGCTACGGCCGCAAGAGCGGAAAGGGCTTCTACGATTATGCCTGATTTCGAAAACATTCTGCTCGAGCGCGACGGCGCTGTCGGAATCATTACGCTCAATCGTCCGAAGGTGCTCAACGCGCTCAATGCCGCGTTACTCGATGAAGTGTCGGCCGCGCTCACCGAACTCGAACGTGACCGGAGCGTGCTCGCGATCATCATCACCGGATCGGGAGAGAAAGCGTTCGCGGCGGGCGCGGATATCGGCGAGCTCAATGCGCTCGAAAATGCGGGCGCCGGCACGCACAAGGCGCGTCACGGACAACTGGTTACACGCAAGATCGAAGAGTTACGCAAGCCGGTGATCATGGCGGTGAACGGGTTTGCGCTCGGCGGCGGATGCGAACTTGCAATGGCCGGCGACATTATGATAGCAAGCGAGAACGCGAAGTTCGGTCAGCCCGAAGTGAACCTCGGACTGATCCCCGGTTTCGGAGGTTCGCAGCGGACGACACGCCTCGTCGGGAAAGGCATGGCGGCATATCTCTGCCTCACCGGCGAAGCGATTGATGCGGCTGAAGCACTGCGCATCGGTCTCGTCCAACGCGTGGTACCGCTTGCGAATCTGATGGACGAGGCAAAGCGCATCGCCAATACGATTGCATCAAAAGCACCTCTTGCTATAACCATGTGCAAACGCGCGATCAACGGCGGCGCGCATCTTTCGATCGACGATGCGTTAAAAATGGAAGCGCAACAATTCGGTATCCTGGTCGACACGAAAGACTTCCGCGAGGGCACGAGCGCGTTTCTCGAAAAACGAAAGCCGAACTGGACGGCGAGCTAAAAGGCGGTGGGCACAATACTTGCTTTTAGCAAGTACATTTGCTATTTTAAATCCATGAAGCCCCTTGAGATTGAGAAAGGCCTTGGAGATGCAACTAAGCCCGACCCTTTTCTTCACCGGCAACGCCGAAGAAGCACTTGAGTATTATCGCGCCGCACTCGGCGGCGGCACGACCACCATCTTTCGCTACAAGGATGCGCCGCCGGGAATGGAAGACTCCGTCGAATTTGCTGAAAAGGTAATGTACGGGTCGCTCGCCACGCCGTTCGGCACCATCAATGCAATGGATGCTCCTCCCGAACGTGCTGGTGCGCCGGGTTCGAACTTCGGCATTTCAATCAGCAGCGAAGACGAATCCGCTGCGACTCATGCATTCGCGACGTTGGCCGACGGCGGCCAAATCCTGATGCCGTACGAGCAGACATTCTTTGCAAAGAAGTTCGGAATGACGATCGATAAATTTGGTACCCGCTGGCTTATCAGCTACATGCCGGCCGATGTTTCATCGCAGGCTCGGTCGTAGGCGAGAGAGATTCACTTCGGCGCGGCCCGCGGTACGGGAACTCCTCGAACATCATTGCAAAGCCGCCCGCGCCTCGCTCGCGCATGCGCGTAAACGCAACGCTCAGACCGGCGTCGTCGATACTACCTTGAACGACTTCATGTAAGGCGACGGCGCCTTCGCGAACTGTGGCAAGCCGCGGAAATCGAGCTGCCGGCTCGCTGCATAATTCGAACTGTTCTTCCGCACCAGTGATGTCGCCGCTCGCGCTCAACGCGATTCCGAGAAGGATCCTGGCTCGCGTAGCCTTGTGCGCAGATGGATCGACTGCGGACAAAGCCTCGATAGCGTGCACGGTATGGTTTCTAGCCTCTTGCGTCCGATGCGCGCCCGCGGCGAAGAACGCCAACTGCGCTTCGCGCAGTGCCCGGTAGTCCTCTCCGATGGCTTGCGTCGCCGTCGGTCCGAGCAAGTCGTAGGCGCTCGCAAAATCGCCGCGCCACGATTGCTGCATTGCTTCCGCCGCAACCAGCGATTCCGAAGCCGCAAGCGACTCAGATGAAATGTCGAACGCGCGCAGCGTTTCCATCGCGTGGGCAATCTTTGCCAAATCCCCCGCTTCGACGTGATATTCGAGCATCGCGATGACGGCGTATGACTGAAACGCAACGTTTCCGAGCTTGATACCGAAGTCCGCCAAGAGGTTAAGCGCCGCAATCGCTTCGTTCGGGCGGTCGCGCTCGCAGGCGATGTTGTAGAGTAACGATGCTGCGCCGACCGCGACGGTATATGCGCGAGCTTGAAGCGCTTGCGCGAGCGCATCGGACACGATGCGCTCGGCGAGTGCCAGGTCTCGCGCGGCATAGAAGTAGACATACGCGGCGCGCGTCTTCACAACGGCCTCGTCTGCGTCGTCGCGCATCACATGCAGCGCAAATTTGATCTGTTCCAACGCTGCCGTCGGGAGATCGGATAGGACGTACGCTTGAGCGAGCGCCGACCGGATTTCGCTCTGGTGTGCTGCGCCCGGGACGTTTTCACGCAAGAGCTGCTCGAAGATCGAGGCAGCGTCGCCACGATTGCGCCTTAGGAGATCGCACCCGTAGGCGTACCGAATCTGCGCCGCAAGCGGTTGCGCTGCCTCCCGTGCGGCGCTGTCGAACAGCGTTTCTGCAACATCATACTGGCCTCTACGTGAGGCAAGAATCGCGCGAAGTGACTGCACACCCGGTGAATCTTGGCTAACCATACCGAGCGCGGTGTCGAGCGTGTCGGCGTTGACGTGATCGGCAAGCGCGAGCCCGCGGCGTGACATTACATCATCGAGCTGCGCATGTGCGCGATTACGGAGGTACATCTGCAACAGCTCTTCATAATGCTCGATCACTTCGAGCGCTGCACCGCATTGCGTGACCGCCGACTGCACGACGTCATCGCCTCGCGCCGACAGCGATTCGAGCAGGGCAAGACGTACGTCGCGATGCAGACGGACCGATCCGTTGAGGTCGAACATCGACGGAACGCGTTCGTAAACGCGCCGGACGATGAGCGATTCAGCATCGCCGAGGATCGCCTCGACCACTCTGGGTTCAAGCGTTCGGAGCGGGGCGAGGAACGCGAGCAGTTCGCGTTCCGTTTCGTCGAGCTGAGCGATCGCATCCGATAAAGAAACATTTTCCGGCGTCTCCGTCGAAAACGGAGCGTCTGCAATGCCTTCTTCTATCCAGGTTTCTACGGGAAACGCATCGACGCTGCGGCCACTGAGGAGCCATCGCAAATGGCACGATCGCTCGACCATCGCGACAATGAGACGGACGACGGGCGAGCCCCGTTCGAGCAGCTCGACGTTGTCGACGGCGATCCAAGCATCGTCGTTGATATGTGAATCAAGCCACGATGCAATCTGTGGAATACTGTTCGGGGCGGAAAGGCGCGATTGCATCGCGCTGAACGAAAGCTGTGCTCCTCGCGCGATCGGCCCCATGGATTGCACGAGGGCAAATACGAACGCAAAGAGCGTTGTGTCGTCTTCAGTGAGCGAAAGGTTGAATGCGCTGTCGCTCGTGCGCTGCACGAACTCCGCGACGGTCCGGCTTTTTCCGCTGCGCGGCGCACCAACTAGCGCCAAAACCCGAGGACTCATCGCGCCCACTCGCGTTGTGGCGAGAAGCGACTCAACAAGGTATGGCGACTCCGATTCCGCCTTGCCGGTTATGGCACGGCCGAGCATACGCCCGTCCATCATGTCTACGGATATACCCGCGGTCACGCGTCCCATCACGCAAGCGTCTACTTGACACATGGGCAATTTGCGCAAGGTTCTCGCCTGGCTCGGCGCGTCGACCTTGGGGTTAGTCTTCGTACTCCCTCATGTGACGTTGGCCGATGATTCCGGGCCAGGCAAGGAGGTCCGCGCGATCCGCCACGATCTGCCGGTGCTGCTCGGTAGTCGGCTTGGTCCGCCACACGTTGTGTCGAGCACAGTCGTCGTCGACAGCGTCGTCATCGGATCCCACGGCACCGCGAATGCGGAGTGGCACACACCGGATCAGCATCGAATCGATCAATTTGTGCGCACCGACGGTTGGTGGCTTTTACGCGATGAATGGACGCCGCAGCCAGGCGAACATGTTGGGGACGTTATAAGTCCGGCCGGAACCGGAGGTGTGAAGAGCACAGCAGAGTTCTCGACGCAATCGCAAGTGCTTGACGATCTCAACGGCTACCAAATGAGGATCACGTTTGCGCGAAGCGATGCGGATGCAGCAGCTCGCATAGTTTCACTTTCCGGTCGACCTCCGACCGAAGCGGAAAGTTGGATCACGCGCGGCGGAAACAGCTACTTCTTCTTCAGCGGTACGGTTGACTCGAACGCTCCGATTCAAGTTCAAGCCGGGACGACGATCGATGTGTGGTTTCCATTCTTGCTCGATACGTCACTCTATTACGCGATAACGATTGGACACGCGGATAAGCCGATCGGACCGATCGATGGAACGCTGAAAGACAACGTCGTGCATTTTGTGTTGCCCGCATTCACACTTCCACCGGGCGCAACGCTAATGGCGGAAATCGAAGGCGACAGTTTCAGGCACGAGTGAGTGGGTAACGTTTCATGGCATGGAATCGGTCGATAGCGGCAAGAGCAAGGAGCAACAGCATCGCGCCAAATGGCGTCGATGGTTGGAGGTGCTCGGTCCCGGCCTGATTACGGGCGCGTCCGACGACGATCCGTCGGGGATCTCGACGTATTCCGTAGCCGGCGCAACAGCCGGCTTTTCGATGCTTTGGCTGGTGTTGATCACGACGCCGATGATGTCGGTGGTGCAGGGAATGTGCGCGCGCATCGGCATGGTAACGGGTTTGGGTTTTGCGACGAACATGCGCAGACGCTTGCCGTTATGGCTCGTGTATTCGCTCGGGTCGGCGGTTATCGGCGCAAACGTTCTCAACGCTGGAGCAGACTTGGAAGGCATGGCGGCATCAGCGCAACTCGTCGCGGGCTTGCCGCAGTGGATCTGGATTCTGCTCTTCGGCGGAACGCTGCTCGTATTTCAGGTTTTCTTCTCGTACCGCAAGATATTTGCGGTTGTGAAGTGGCTAACGCTATCGCTGTTTGCCTACGTGATCACGGCCTTCGTCGTACACGCGAATTGGCTGGATGTCCTGCGCCATCTCATCCTTCCACAAGTATCGCTGACATCAACCTGGATCACAACAGCATTGGCCGTGCTCGGAACAACCATCACACCCTATCTCTTCTTCTGGCAGACATGTCTGACCGTCGAGGAAGAAAAAGCGATGGGACGTGAGACGGTACGCGAACGCCGAGGCGCGACGGATGAGGAGATTGCGGACGCGCATCTCGACATCAATACGGGCATGATTTTTTCGAATGCAGTCGCGTTTTTCATCATAGTCACGACGGCGGTAACCCTCAACGCGCATGGCATCACGAATATCCAATCCGCGCAGGACGCCGCGAAGGCGCTGGAACCGCTCGCGGGAAAATTCGCGTACCTTCTGTTTACGCTCGGAATGGTGGGTACCGGGTTGCTGGCGATTCCCGCGCTGATCGGTTCGGCCGCCTACGTCGCCGCGGAATCATTTGAGTGGAAGACGGGGCTCGATTTGCCGCTGCGGCGCGCACCGGGATTCTACGGCGCGCTCGTCATCGGGATGCTCATCGCAATGATCATCGGTTTCGCGCGCTTCAATCCAATTGCGGCGCTTTTCTGGTGCGCTGTTATCAACGGCATCGTCGCCGTTCCGCTGCTCGCCGTCCTCGTGCACTTCGCGAGCGACAAACATTCAATGGGCAAATGGCGAAGCTCTCTCGCCGCGCGCATCTGGGGATGGGCAACTGTCGCCGTGATGGGCGTTGCGGCGATCAGTATCTTTATCTTCTGGGGAAAAAGCTAGACACGGTCTATTGCAATTCCTTTTCGGCGTTGGACATCGCCATGCCGATGGCGGGATTGAAGCCGGACCATGTCGCGCGAATGCGGCCTTTCGGGTCGATCACGACGATCGTTGGGAATCCTTGCACTTGGAAGAATCCTTGCGCGCTGCTGGTTGGATCGAGCGCGACATCGCGTAACTTGAACCGCTTCGCGAAGCGTTCCGCGACGATTCGCGGTTCACCGACATCGACAGGCACAACCATCACATTCGGATGCGCTTTTGCGTACTGTTGCACCAGAGGCATCTCGAGTTTGCACGGCTCGCACCATGACGCAAAGAAGTCGAGGAACAGCACGCGTCCGCGCGCATCACTGATGTGAAACGTTCCGCCGTCTAGCCTCTGGTAGGCGATGCGCGGCGCGGGATAGGCGTCTGCGCCTTTGAGCGCACGCGGCGCGATGAAGACCTTCCAAACGACGAACGCAATGAGCGCTATAGCGATTACGTCGAGGAAGCGGCCCGGTGTTAGCCACCGCGGCCGCTTCACGCCGTCCACCGTGTTACTCCGCAGCGAGAACTGCGGCGATGCCTTGTCCGCCGCCGATGCATGCGGATGCAACGCCGTAACCGCCGCCGAGATGACGCAGATCGTTGAGCACCGTAAACGCGAGACGCGCACCCGATGCGCCGAGCGGGTGGCCGAGCGAGATCGCGCCGCCGTGCGGATTGAGGCGTACGCCGTTCGTGCCCATGTCTTTCAAACACGCAAGCACTTGCGGTGCGAACGCTTCGTTGATTTCCATGACCTGAAGATCTTTTTCCGTCAGTCCCGCGCGCAGCATCGCTTTCGGAATGGCAACGGCCGGACCTATGCCCATGATTTCGGGATCGACACCGACGACGCTGCCCGAAATGATGCGGCCAATCCATGTGCGCCCGTCTTGACGCGCCTGCTTCACCGTCGTCAGCACGACCGCAGCCGCGCCGTCAGTGATGCCGCTCGCGTTACCCGGTGTGACGACGCCGTCTTTCACGAAACGCGCGGGGAGCTTCGCCAGCTTTTCCATCGAGAGACCCGCGCGCGGGCCTTCGTCCTTGTCGATCATGGTTTGCGTGCCTTTCGGTCCGGGCACGGCAACCGGCGCGATTTCGTCTGCGAAGTATCCGTTGGTCTGCGATTCGAGTGAATTCGTTTGACTCGCGAGCGCGAATTCGTCGCACGCTTCGCGCGCGATGCTGTACTTCTTGGCAAGGTTCTCCGCAGTGACAGCCATCGGCGTGTCGCTGTACGAATCGGTCAATGCGGTCCAGAGCGAATCTTCGAATTGCACGTTTGCGCCGAGGTGAAATCCCTTGCGCGCGCCGCGCACGATGTGCGGGGCCTGGCTCATATTTTCGGTGCCGCCCGCAAGCGCGTACGTCGATTCGCCGAGGCGCAGCGACTGGGCTGCCGTCAGAATCGCCTGGAGGCCCGAGCCGCAAAGGCGGTTGAGGGTGAGCGCCGGGACGCCGATCGGCAGGCCGACGCGCAGCCCGATGTGGCGCGCGAGATAGATGGCGTCGGCGCTCGTCTGAATCACGTTTCCGAAGACGACGTCGTCGATTTGCTCGGTTGGTACGCCGCTGCGTTCGATCGCGGCTTTGGCGGCCTCCACGCCGAGGTCCGTAGCCGTCAAGTCGGCAAGCGCACCGCCCAGGTTGCCGAACGGCGTGCGGGCACCGGCGAGAATGACCACGTCATTGTCGTTGGGTTTACTAGTCATGGCGCCGGACTATTCCTCACAGGCGAACGAGGAACCCCTAGCGAGGCTACATAATGAACGCGGGTCATGCCAATAAATCGTCCCGCCGCCATCACGCTCGATGCCCGGTCGCTACCGGCTGCGAGCAAGACCGAACAGATCCTCGAGAGCTTCGATAAGCTCACCCTCGGGGGAGCGCTTGAAATCAACGAGGAGAGCGATCCGCGCGCGCTGCGCAATGAAATGACGCAGCTGCGCCCCGGCCGCTTTTCTTGGGATGCGCGCAATCTGGGCGGCAATCGCTGGACGATTCGTCTCGAACGCATCGACGAAAATGCCGACGGTGAGACCTTCTTGCAACACGTTCCGCAATTCACGCAAGCGAAAGCCGCGACGATCAAAGAGCTCGCCAATCAGATGAGCGAGCGCAGCTACAAGTCGGGCGACACGATCTTCGACGAAGGCGAGATGTGGCCGTACCTCGGCATCGTGAAGAGCGGCAAAGTGATTTATACGCTGCTTTCACCGGACGGAAAAACGCATACGATCGGCGAGCGCCTCACGCACGACACGCTCAATGAGAGCGGAACGTTCGACGGCGGCGGCGCGACGACGCGCGCTGAAGCGCTGACCGACGCAACGGTCGTCACCCTGCCGAGCGAAGCCGTCATGCACGCGATTCGTAATGACGCCGAACTCGCACTCGGATTTTTGATTGCAAGCTCGCAGGCGCGCCGCCGCTCGATCGATACGATCGCTGACCTCGCGTTCGCGCACGTGCTTCAGCGCGTTGCGAAGTTCTTGCTCGGTTACGCCCGCACGTCGGTCGGAATGACGCGTGGCCTTCCCGGCGTCGAGAATCTCTCGCAAGCGCAGATCGCGGCAGCGGCCGGCACCGTTCGCGACATGGCGGCTCGCGCGTTGCTTCGTTTGAAGAATGCCAACGCCGTAGAACTCGATCGCGGCCGCGTCAGGGCCATCGACCGGGCGCGGCTCGAAGCCTTCGCACACAACGTTCAAGCGCCGCCCGTCTAAAAATGGTTCAGCTGCTTCGCCCGAGCGAATATCGGCGGCAGCATTGGAAAAATGGCGGCGGGATCACCGATGAAATCGCCGCCGATGCCGAATCCCCGCCTGCGTGGCGCATCTCGATTGCTACGATCGAACGCGACGGTCCGTTCTCGGACTTTCGCGGCTATGACCGTACGATCGTCGCGCTCGACGAAGGCGTAACCCTTTCCGTTGAGGGTAGCGACATCGAGTTGCGGCGTCATCGACCATTTGAATTTCGCGGCGAATCAAAGGTCGACGCTCGCATAGGCGGTGCCGCGGCGCGCGATCTAAATGTGATGACTCTGCGTACAGAGTTCGCTCACGACGTGGAGGTGGTTACAGCGCCGCAGCGCTACCTTGTCGACGACGACGAACTTCTTTTCGCGTACGTTTTACGCGGCGACGCAGTCGTGTGCGACGTCGAGTGCGCCGCCGGCGAAACAGTGTATCTCGACGAAGTCGAACGCTTCGATGTTATACCCGGGCCGAATTCGGCCGTATGCGTCATTCACGTCACGCCGCGTTAAGTTGCGCCGGTTAGTGGATGATGTAGACGTCCGCTGTTTGGCCGGGAACCACCATTGAACTGCTTACGCCTTTGCCGATGCAGTATTCGCGATCTCTCGACATTTCGATGCGAACACGTGCGACTGCGCCGCGAAAGATATCCGACGTCTGGCACGCCGTGCGCACACCGTTAGCCGTTGCGGTTACGACATAGCGCCCAGGTTCGAGTAAGACATTACTAAAGAAGCCGTGCTTGTTCGTATAGATGGTGGAAACCGCCGTCGCTGCGCTGCCGAGCGGCATGCGAAAGATAGCGATTTGCGCGTTAGCCAGTGGTTTGTGCGTATCGGCGCTTATGACGGTGCCGTCGATTCCCGTCGGCTGATTTTGCGCCAACGCCGGAACTACAGCGAATGCCGAGATCCCGAGGATAAGGGCGAGTGCTTTCATGCTTTGGTTATACGCGCAACTCGCCCCGTTGAAACGTTAGACGGACTCTAGCTCGGCTGTTTCGTTGGAGGCCAGGTCGAATGCCGCACGTTTGCTTTTCGCCGCAGCTTCCGCAAGAGGTGCAGATGCCGGCGCTGCGGCGGGACGCGGGGCGTTTGCCAGCGCGGCACGACCCTTTTGCACTGACCCGAGCGCAGACGACAGGCGGGCTTCCATCTCGACAAGGACCTGCGCAGCATATTGATCTGCGCCTTCCTTGATCTTCCGCGCGCGCTCTTCAGCTTCGCGAAGGACGATCTCCGCAGTCGTACGCGCGCGTTGGACGATCTCGTTTTGATCCACGAGTTCCCCGTGCACCGTTGATGCTTGATCGACGATTGCTTGCGCCTTCTCTTGCGCCGCGCGAATGACGCGCTCCTGATCCTTCGTGATGATCTTCGCGCGGCCGACCTCTTCGGGCAGCGACGCGCGAATCTTCTCTATGAGTTCGATCACCCGCTCTTCGGAAACCACGCGATATCCGGCTGGAAGCCACGTCGCTTCGTGAACGTATGCTTCCAATTTATCCAACACGCGATACACCGACATAGGATACCTCCGTTACGTACGTTTGAGCGCGGCTCGTTTACTCGACATCACATCGAGTACGACGTGAGGCACGAATGCCGACACGTCACCGCCAAGGAAAAAGACTTCTTTCACCAAGCTCGAGCTGACGAACGAATATTTTGCATCGCTCATCAGAAAGAGCGTATCGACGTTCGAGAGCGACCGGTTCATGAGCGCGGTCGACATCTCGTTTTCAAAGTCGGAAACGACGCGAAGCCCCTTGACAATCACGTCGGCGTCCTGCGCCCGGACGTAATCCGCGAGCAAGCCGCGGAAGTGGTCGACACGCACATTGGGTATGTGCGCGAGGCAGTCTTTGAGCATTTTTTCACGCTCTTCGAGCGTGAACATCGGGTTGCGTTTTTGCGGGTTTACGACGATCGCGACGACGAGTTCGCTAAAGGCGACTGCGGCTCGTTCGATGACGTCGAGGTGACCGTTCGTCAGGGGATCGAACGATCCGGGATAAATGGCCCGCGTTGCGCGTACGGGGCGGCCGTTGTTCAACTAGTTCTCCGCCCGCGCAAAGAATGCCAAGGCGACATCGCCGTAGACTTCTTCGCGCGTCGAGCGATACCCCGGTATGTCCGGAAGAATTCGTTTAGCGGCATGTTCATAAATCACCAGCGCATCGGGCGCCAGTAGCGCTCGCTCGAGCAGCAGGCGGAAGATCTGCAGCGGGACTTCGTTTGCATATGGCGGGTCGAGGTAGACGATATCGAACGGACCCTCGACGCGATAAAGCGCGCGTTCAACCGGAGCCGCCATCACCGTTACGCGATCGTCGATGCCGAGTTCTTTCGCAGCTTCTTCTATCGTGTGCGCCGTCTCGCGGTTCGCTTCGACTGAGATGACGCGCGACGCGCCGCGCGATGCGGCCTCGAATCCGATTGCGCCGGTGCCTGCGAATAAGTCCAGTACCGACGCTCCGTCGATACGGTGCATCAGGATCGAGAACAGCGATTCTTTGACGCGTCCCGGGGTGGGACGAACGCTCGTGCCCTTCGGCGACTTCAACTTACGGCTCCCAAGCGATCCGCCCGTGATCTTCGGACTCATCGTGCCGCAACCGCGCTTACAAGCGGAATCAGCTCGCGCAACGAGTGCACGACGTGTGTCGGCTGCGGCAGACCGGGCGGATAGGTTTTCCCCTCATTGTCGATCCAGACCGCTCGGAAGCCTGCTTCCAGCGCCCCGGGGATGTCGACGTCGGGGGTATCGCCGACGTAGAAACAACGCTCGGGCTCGAGTCCCAGTTCCTCCGCCAACGCGCAAAATGCGACGGGATTCGGCTTTTGGACCCCAAGATCGGCGCTCGCAAGGACCTTGCCGGCGAACCCGGCCCGTCGCGCCTTCACAACCTGGAGCGGGTTCCACCCGTTGCTCAGCACACCGAGCGCGACCCCGGCACCGGCCAATTCCTCGAGCGTGGCTTTGGCGTCGGGGTCCGGAACGATGAAGGTCTCGGCCATCGCGAGCGCCATCCGCCGGAAGCCTTTCGTGAACCACTCGCTGGGTTGAACGCCGCGTTCGGACACGAAGCGATCCACGGCCTCTTCGATCGTGCACCCGCCGCCGCGCTGGAACGCGAGGAGGCGGTCGATGTTGTCCGACTCTGTCGCGAGCGATCCCAGGGCGTAGCCTCCCTCGGCGCCGATTTGCTCCAGCAGGTGCAGGAACACTACCCGCTCGAGCTTGTTGTCGATGCAGAGCGTGTGGTCGATATCGAAGCCGACGCCGACCGTCGCGTTATTCACGCGCCGTTATTTCGGACCCGGCCCTAGGATCACCCTGACGAAGTCGTTCGGACGCACCCACTTGTTGAGCGCCTGCACGACCGACGCGTTCGTCGTTCCAACTTCGCGCTGCGCATCGATTACGTATTGATCGAGCGGAAGTTCGAGTTGCGCGTAATCGATAAGCTGTCCGGCGATACCGCTAAAGCTCTGCTGGCGAAGCGGAATTTGCGAGACGAGCATCGCCTTGCCGCGCGCGAGGTCGTCATCGCTCACACCGCTCTTCATGATGCCGTTGAGATCCGCAAAGGCGAGATTCTGCGCCGCTACGACCTTGTCGGGATCGGAAGCAAAGTAGATGCCGAAGTTCCCGCGATTCTTGCGCGCGTCAAACCGGCTGCCGATTCCGTAGACCAGCCCGTGCACGTCGCGAACGTCGTGGAACAAAATCGAACTCCCCCCTGAACCGAACGACGCGTTTGCGACCGCAAGCGCAGCCCAATCCGGATTGTCGCGGGTGAGCGCGTTGGTTTGCATGTACGTTACCTGCGATTGCACGCGCGTCGGATCGGGCACCTGAACGTTGCTCGCCTTATTCGGCGCAACCGCGGGCAGAAAGACGTCGGGTTTCGTCCCCGTCGCTTTCCACGCGCCGAAATATTTCTCGAACGTCGTCTTCACTTGATCCGGCGTGACGTCGCCGATCACGACCGCGGTCGCCAAGTCTGGTCTGTACGCAGTTGTGTACCAGTTTCTGACGGAATCCAGGGTTACAGCGCCGACGCTCTTTTCCGTCTGCGTGATTTGCGCCGGGTCGTCCGGCGGATAAAGCGCCTTGTTGAGAGCAACGGCCTCGCGGTAGCTCGGCGACGACATGACGCCCGGCATCGCCGAAACGTCTTGCTGTTTGATGATGCCGAAGTTTTGCACCGGGAAGGCCGGATGCAATTCTTGGTCCGCGAGCAACTGTACGCCACGATCGAATTCATTCGAGAGCGCTGTCATTGAAAACGACGTTCCGGGGTCGACGTCCGCCGCAATGTCGTCCAACTGCTTGCGCAGCTCGAGACGGTTGTACGTCGTCGTCCCGAACGGCAGCAGCTCCGAGGTGATGTCTGCAACGCCTTGCACGTCTTTCGGCGCCTGAATCGTTTCGTTCGAGAGAATCGAACCCGAGACGACGACCGTGTGCGAGACGTGCTCGGGGACCACGATCAATCGCATGCCGTTGGAAAGCGTCATATCCACCGGCGCCAGCGTTTGCGTCGGAACTTGGACGTTTTTGAATGCTGCAACGGCCCATGATGGGAGCGGATCGTGGTGCTGCAGCGTGAGCTTATTGCTCTCTTTCGCAATCGGCTGCTCGCTGCTTTGCGCCTCCCCACCGTGCTTCGGAATCGCGGCGACCGTAATCGCGTGATCGAAGTTGAAATAGGTGCGCAATACGCGATTCACATCGTCGACCGTTACGGCTTGGATTCGCGCCGTGTCTTCGTCGGGCGAACTCAATCCCTCTTTGGCAACAGCATCGCTCCATTCGAAGGCGAGATCCTCGATCGAATTCGCCTTGAACGCATCGCTTGCAATCTCGCGGCGTTTCTCGACCTCGACCAAATCCGCAGGCACGCCGTTCTTCTTATAGTCGTCGATCACGGACTTCAACGACGCGACGGTGTCTTGCACGTTCGCGCCCATCGGGGTCACGCCGAGCAATAAGGTTCCCGATGCGAGCGGATGCGATTCGAGCGGAGCGACTTGCGCTTGGAGTAGCTTGCCTGACACGACGAGATCGAAAAGCTTCGAGCGCTGATCGTTGAGCACGTCGGTGAGGATTTCGGACGCGGCGTAATCTTTGGAATCCCAACCCGGTAGACGGAATGCAACGCTCACGACGTCAACGGGGAGGTTGCTCTCAATCGTAGCCGACGACTTCTTTACCGGACGCAGCGTTACCGACGAACGCGCCGGGAGCGTCGTGCGCTTAAAGGCGCCGAAATACTTCTTTACTTCGGCGATCGTCGAAGGGCCGTCAATATCACCGGTGATGACGTAGACAGCGTTGTTCGGGTGGTACCATGTGTTGTAAAACTCGTGCAGCTTTTGGCTGTCGATCACGTGCTGGAATCCATTGACCGTGCCGAGTCCGTTCTTTTGGTACGGCGTCCCCGCGTAGAGCGCATCGCCCACTTTGAACATCAGGCGCCACAACCAGTTGCTCTGGTCTTGCGTCACTTCTTGCGTGATCGCGCCCTTTTCGATGTTCCAGTCTTTCTGCGACAAGTATGCATCGCGCATGCGCGAGGCTTCCATGCGCAGCACGAGATCAAGATATTGCGACGGCGCTGAAAAGAAGTATTGCGTGATCTCCGCCTCGGTGTCGGCATCGTTGTTCCCGCCCAGCAACTCGCTGATATCCGAAAGTTGCGATTCCGAGAGCGTCGGGCTGCCGCGAAACATCATGTGTTCGAGCGCATGCGCCTGTCCGTCATAGTGCTGCTCGTTCGATCCCACCCGGTAATTGAGCACGGCCGTTACTACCGGCGCGAGCGGATCGTGAACGACGATCACCTGTAACCCGTTGGGCAATGTCGCACGCGTCACCGTGAGAGCCGCTGTGTCGACCGCCTCGGCGCGCGAGGCTACCGTGCCTGCCAGAACCAAAACTAGCGCTGCAACTACCAGTCGAAAGAATCGCATCCGTTTCCCTATCTCTATACTTACGATGAAAGCACGAGCGCACGCGTCGTGGGCTGACGTTCGAGTGTTGCGCGAAGACCGGCGTGTTCCGGCTTGCGTAACTCCGGATCGTTTGCCAGCAGTGTTTGTGCGACCCCCTTGGCCGCGCGGTAGACATCGATATCCCGAACGAGGTCTGCTATCCAAAGATCGGCCGCGCCCGATTGCGCAGTTCCGGCGAATTCACCGGCACCGCGGATGCGCAGATCTTCTTCGGCAATCCGAAAACCGTCGGTCGATTCGGTCAGGATTTCCAATCGCTCGCTTTCCACGTTGTCATCGGGATAGACAAGAATACAGAACGACTTTGCGGCGCCGCGCCCGACTCGTCCGCGCAACTGATGCAGCTGCGCGAGACCGTAGCGTTGCGCGTCGAGAATCACCATCACGCTCGCGTTCGGTACGTCGACGCCGACCTCAACGACGGTCGTCGCTAGTAGTACGTCGATTTCTCCGCGCGAAAACCGGCCCATCACCTCGTCTTTGTCGCGGGGCGTCATGCGTCCGTGCAAAAGGCCGAGGTGTAAATCGGGAAACACCTCGTTTTTCAAGCGCTCGGCCTCGGCGACGACGCTCGTCAATTCGCTCTCCTCGTCGATCGCCGGCGCAACGATATAGGCCTGGTGGCCGTTTTCGACGTTTCCGCGCACGAACTCGTACACTTCATCTAGACGACTAATTCGTACGGCAAAGGTTTCAATCGGGGTCCGTCCCGGGGGCAACTCGTCGATCGTCGATGCATCGAGATCGGCGTACACCGACTGGGCCAGCGTCCGCGGAATCGGAGTTGCCGTCATGTGCAACGTGTGCGGAGCACCGCCTTTTGCGCGCAGACGCGCGCGCTGCTCCACGCCGAAGCGGTGCTGTTCGTCGATAATGACGAGACCCAGCCGCGCAAAATCCACGCCCTCCGTCAATAGTGCATGCGTTCCGACTGCAAGCGCCGCTTCGCCGCTTCCGATACGTGCGACCGCAGCGTTACGCGCACGGGCGCCTTGGCTTCCGAATACCGCTTCGACTGGAATACCGAACGGCAAGAGCAGAGGTGCAAGCTTCGCTGCATGTTGTGAGGCAAGAATTTCAGTCGGCGCCATCAATGCCGATTGCACGCCGTTTCGCGCCGCGAGCACGACCGCCGCGGCCGCTACCAACGTCTTGCCGCTTCCGACGTCGCCCTGCAGCAGCCGGTTCATCGGTACGTCGCGTGACATGTCGTCCCATATCTCGCCGATCGCTCGCCGCTGCGCGCCGGTCAGCGGGAACGGAAGCGCGGCTTCAAACTCGTCGAGGAGTTCCGGCGGGACTCTCAAGGCATCCGCGTCGTGTACGCGCTCGCGCTCCGCGCGACGCATTTCGGCCGCCATCGCCAGCACAAGAAACTCAGTGAAGATAAAACGTTCGCGCGCGGCTTGCGCCTCTTCCGGTGACGCCGGCGCGTGCACCGAACGATACGCGCTCTCGAGTGTTCCGTATTTACGCTGCCGTGCCACGGCCGGCGGTAGCGGATCGTCGCTCGTGAGCGCAAGCAGCCGCGGAAGATTCTTTGCGACAACGCCTGCGATCTTCCGTGTCGGAAGATCCTTGCTCGCGCGATACACCGGAACCATTTCTCCGTGATAGGTCTCGCCGTCGCGCAGCTGCGAATACTGCGAGACGTTGACGACGGCGCCCGCAAGCGTTCGCTCCGTGCGCCCGCGCACGAAAAGGCGCATTCCCTCGCTGAAGCGTCCGATCACGTATCGGTTACGCCCGATCCACTTAGCCGTAAACTCACCCGCATCGTCGCGCAACCGAACCTCGACGATCTCGAGTCCTCGTACGCGACGCTCTTTTACATGCGTAACGACGCCGACTGCGTTTTCCTCGCCGCCGTTTGTGCCGAGTTTGTTCGACGGCGTCGGAAATCGCAAATCGTCGTAGCGAAACGGAATATAGTCGAGTAGATCATGCGCCGTATGAATGCCGAGGTCATGAAAGAGCGGTGAGGATTTTGCGCCGACACCCGCAAGCGATTCGATGGGAAGCTCGTTACTCACCGCAGGCGCAGCTCCATCTCCGGCATGGGTTCGAAGCCGAGGCTTTCGTAGAGCGGGCGCCCGTCGTCACTGGCGCGCAAACGTACCGAATGAACCTGGTGCGCGCGCGCCCAAGTAATCGCAGCTTGGGTTAACTGCCGGCCAATTCCGTGACGGCGGTACGCGGGGCGTACGTAAACGCCGTGAAGCGATGCATAGATTCGTCCAAGTGTTGCGGTCCGGTAGTGTTCGGAAAGATAAATCACACACATGCCGATCGCTTCTGCGCCATCGTAAGCGAGAAACAACTGCGCGCGATCGCGCGCTTGACGTGTGACGAAGAAATCGCGGAATCCCTCGCGCCACTGCGGATTCGCCTCTTTCCACTCCGGCGACAACTCTCCACGCAGTTCGAGTCCCTTTTCGTACTCGTCCAGACC
>JAMXLG010000260.1 GCA_024281135.1 Vulcanimicrobiia bacterium
ACCGACGCCGCCGCCTCAAAAGACGCCGCCGCCGGTCAAGAAGCAGACGGTTGTGCAGCCGAAGCTCAAAGTCAACGTGCCGAAAACCTCAAACAATTCGGCCACGACGACGAACGAGTCGCAGTACAACGTTAAAAGCGGCAACGAGCAAGGCGTACCGGCCGGTGCCGGAAACAAAGGAACAGCGGCTCCGGCAACCCCGGCTCCGACGCCCAAACCCGCGTGCGCAAATCCGAATCAGGACGCAACGGTGACCAATGCCATGGCACCGGATTATCCCGACTCGGCACGCGACCTCGGCTTAGGCCCGGTAACGGTGCTTGTCGAGGTGACGGTTTCGCCGACGGGTTCTCTCACGGATGCGACGGTCTACAAGTCGTCAGGTAACGGTGCGATCGACCGTGAAGCGCTGCGCGCTGCACATCAGTCGACGTACGCGCCGAAGTTGGTCAATTGTCAGCCGACAAGCGGCCAGTACCTCTTCCGTGCGGAATTCAACCCAGACTAACCGCGTGCCGCGTCACGTGAAATTGGAGCGCCCCCGTACGGGAGCGCTCCTTTTCGTTGGAGTCCGATGAATCCGCAACGCGCGCGTCGTCTGCTCATCCTCGCCTTTGCGCTCTCGCTTCTCATTCATCTGATTCTCGCGACCGGTATACGCTGGCCGTTCGGCCCGTCGAAAGAACAGGTCGCGACGGTCGAACGGATCGAGCACGTGCGTGCGTTGCGCATTGCGCGTCAAACACCGCCACCAAAAACACCGCCGCCGGTTACACCATCGCCGCATCCGCCCGCACCGGCCGCAACACCGAATCCGAAAAAAGCCAAGCCCGCAGGCGGCAGAGGCATCGGACCGCCGTCCGGTCCCGGAGCACCGCCGACCGCACCGCCTTCCCCCGCACCGACGCCCAAGGCTACAGCAACGCCGAACTGCGCGACGGCCGACACGGCTGCATTTTTGGCCGAGTCGCCGCCGCCACCGGAGATTGCGCCGGATGCTCGCGGCGCCGCAACAAGCGGGACCGCAAAAGTGCGCGTTGCGCTTGATGCAAACGGTGCGGTGCAGCAAACGACGGTCGTACAAAGCAGCGGAAACACGTCGCTCGATCTCGTCGCAGTGACGATGGCTCGCGACGCGCGTTATACACCGGCAACGCACGCGTGCAAACCAATCGCAAGCAACTACATCTTCAGCGCAAAGTTCGTAGCATGGTAGCCGCCTGTTATGCAGAAAACGGGGGACGAGTCAACGCCGCTTCATATTCCGCGCGGCTGTGCACGGGGTCGCCGTGTGAGACGATGATGCGTTCGAAGGGAAGATCGAGGAGCGCTTGCAGCGCGGGCAGCGCACGTTCTTCGTGCCATGGCGTCGACCAGATTCGGAGTTCGCCGTTGAGCGCGTTGAGTGCGTCGGCGAACACGATCGTTCGTTGTTGTGGAAACCAGAGTGGCGTTTCGTTTCTTCCGCGTCCGTCATAGAGCGCATGAGCGTTGCCGGGTAGTGCGGTGCCTGGATCGATGTAATGTAACTCCGTCTTGGGAGCATCGCCGCGGAAGAAGAGGCGCGGTCCGTACGCCTGCACGGGATACCGTTGCGCAAATGCGTCGATGTCGCGAACGTGGTCCGGCTTGAGGATCGCGAAAGCCGTCGGTACAGCTTCGTCTAGACGTTGAAAGACGTGATTCGCGCCTTCGGGCGGTACGAGTGGATCGAGAACGAAGCGTTCGCCTTCGGATTCAATGCACGTCGAGGTTAGCGGCGGAAACGCGCCCGCGCGCGGGTCTGACGTCGTCCAGATCCAAATACCGGCCGCAACGTCAACGATGCGAAGCAGTGCTTAAAGCATCCCCATGTCGCGTAGCAGATGCAGCGTGTCGATGTAACGTTGCAAGTGTTTGCGCGTTTCTTCGTCGACGTTGAGGAAGGCGATGCCGGTACGATACCGTTGCAGAAGCGGATCGTAGCGCGACCAGCGAACGACGCCTTGGACGCGGAGCACGGGTTGCGCGTCTCCACGCAACTCGACTTGGATGTTGACAGGTTCATCCTTCGTCAGCTCGGCGTTTGTAAGCATCGCCGTGCCGCCAAGCGCAATATCGTACGTCTCGGTGAATTCCGGCGCAAAGTCGTCGCCGATGCTGTACGAAACGAGCAGCGAATCTGCGACGCGCGGAAATTTGCGTTCCTGCGGCTCGGGCGCGCTCGTTTCAGGATGCTCCACGGCGCTCGCCTTAGTCCGGCCGGATAGGCAATCCTGCCCATTCCGGCGTAACTGTGGGCCCCGTGACGCTTTTACAAGCCGTTGTGTTAGCGCTGCTCCAAGGGGTGAGCGAACTTTTTCCGGTTTCCAGCCTTGGACACACGATTCTCGTGCCCGCGGTCCTTCACTGGAACAACATCAATCGCGCCGATCCGACATTTCTCGCTTTCGTGGTCGTGTTGCATCTCGGCACGGCCTTGGCGCTGATCGTATTCTATTGGCGCCAATGGGGTGCGATCGTTCGCGCGCTCGTCGCGAGCGTTATACGCGGCAAACTTTCGGACGATCGCGACGAACGCATCGGCTGGCTCTTGGTCGTCGGCACGATTCCGGTCGGCATTCTCGGCGTGATCCTCGAACAGCCGGTCCGTGCGCTTTTCGGATCGCCCGCGCCGGCGTCCATTTTTCTTGCGATCAACGGTCTTGTGATGTTTGCCGGAGAGGCGCTTCGCCGGCGGCAGCAAGTTGCGGAGCACCGCGGCGACCGGCCGATGCAAAGCCTGTCGTTCTTCCAAAGCGTGCTGATCGGTTTCGCGCAGAGCTTTGCGCTCTTACCCGGCATCTCGCGTTCCGGCGCGTCAATGGTTGCGGGTCTGCTCTGCGATCTCGATCACGAAGATGCGGCGCACTTTTCGTTCTTACTTGCGACCCCGGTTATCTTTGCCGCTGCGATTCTTGAGATTCCGAAGCTCTTTGCACCGGACGCGCACGTCGTTGCAGTTCAAGCGGTGATCGGCGGGATTCTTGCAGGCATCGCGGCGTATCTGTCCGTTGCGTTTTTGACTCGGTATTTTAAGTCGAACGATCTACGCCCGTTCGGCTGGTATTGCTTGATCGTCGGCGTGGTTTGTTTCGTTCTTAGCCGTATGGGAGTGCTTTCGTGAAGGCTCTTGCTATCGTTCTCGCAATTGTGTTTTTCGTTCTGGGGCTGCTCTACGGAATGGGCAGCATTAACTTCTTTACGAAGTCGGGGACCGAACATGCTCACCATATGACGCACCTCGTGGTGTGCTGGGTCCTGGGGCTCCTCAGCTTGATCTGGTACCGCTTCCAAAGCTCGGCCACTGCCCGCTAAGCCAGCCGCTCAACCAACGCGTCACTAGGAAAAAAAGCCCTATCCCGTTCGGCCGTTCGCACCGCGAGCGGCCGAACGTGCTCTCATACCATCGACATATAGATGCGTCGTATCTTGATCGTTGGTGTTTGCATAGCGCTCGTCGCCGGGTGCGGCGGTGGCGGCGGAGGAGGCTCCACGCCGCCATTAGCTGCGCCAACGGCTGACCCGGGCACGCCCACACCCCCGCCTCCCAAGCCGACGGCGACGCCCAAGGCGACGGCGACGCCCAAGCCGACTGCGACGTCAGAGCCGACGCCCACGCCGATTGGGGCAACGCCGAGCCCGACTCCCATTTCAACGCCGACCCCGACGCAAGCCCCTACCGCCACACCGACTCCGGTTCCAACACCAACGCCAACACCACAAGTCGTTACACCGGGGTGGAATGGACAGAATCTATCGACGCAATATGAATACACCGACTCCAGTGGTGTGGCACATGCGGCTGTCGTGAATGGAACGTACGGTGCTGCCTATACGAGCAATCACTCGTGCCCGAACGGCGGTTACTGTGGCGACTATTCGAACGGCGGTAACGGTCCGACCGGAAGCACGATCGGCGGCGTTTCGTGCCAGCCGTACATGTCTGACAACTATCACATCCACGTGTTCGTCGGTATCTACTATAACGGCAACGAGATCGCACTTCCGACCGCAACGGGCATGGCGAATCCAACGCTCGACAGTAACTACGACGACATGACCACGTCCGGTTTCTATCCGTGCGTTTACTTCACGCATACGCACGATTCAACCGGCGTCGTTCACATCGAGAGCGACAACGGCGGCGTCGCGGAAACCGTGCCCAACGATTCCAAGTTCAACCTCGGACAATACTTTGCGGTCTGGGGAATCAATGTCTATTGCCCGGTGGGATCGGGCTGCGTCGGTCAGTTCGGCCCGTACAACGGACAGATGGAGATCTTTACTTCGGGCCAGCAGTTTAGAGGTGACGGTGCGCCCGGCGCGCCGACGACGGCCGAGCAAGATCTCTCGCCATGGTACGGCGATCCGAGTACAATTCCGCTCTACTCGCATGAGGTCATCTGGATCCTGATCGGGCCGAACTTCCCATCGAAGTTGCCCGGCGTCAGTTTCGACGAACAGTTCTAAAAACGAACGGTTCTTATTTCGTTCCGACGAGATAGATTTCGTACGGATGCGGTGCGATGATGCGAACGTTGGAGCGCGCATTGCGAAGGATGGGTTCGAGTTCGGGCATCCGCTGTTCCGTTGTTTGCATGATGACGACCGGATAGTTGTCGGCGGCGGAAAGAATCGACGAGATTGCGCGCGCGTAGGACGGCGGATCGGCAGCGCGAGCGCCGAGAAGCGAGTCGCGATAGGCGTGCTCGATCGTGAAATACGGATTCCCTTGCCACCACGCTTCCCACATCCAAATCCGCGCGTCCGCGCTGCGGAATGAATTGCGCGCGGGCGGTGCAAGGAAGAGCGCATCGGCAGGCTGCGCGGACATCGTCGCGAGCACGTCCCCTTGGCGAACCGTGTTGCGACGCATATTCGGCGTCACCCATTGTTCGGTCTGACGAATGTACGTCCACGCGAGTTCGCTCGGCGGAATATCGTTCATGTCGTCCGGCGATTGCGTCTTTTGTAGCCAGTAGCAAAACGTTCGCCAAAGTCCGATGATCGCAAGCCCGGTTTGCTGATCGCTGCGCAAGTTGTGCACGTTGTCGTGCCACACGCCCAAATACGCGCACTGCTCTTCGCTGAAGAAAACGCCTTCCCACGCTTTGAACATGTCGAGCGAATAGATTCTGCCGGGAAGCATCTCGACGATCTCGGCGACTTCACTGTCGCGCAAATATGTCAGATCGTTGACGACGAGGCCTTCGCCGACGCGAACGAACCACTCCAGCAAATCGCCGCCGTGTACGGCGATGCCGTGGCGTTTGAGATAGTTCAAATGCGTCGGCAGTCCCATGAACGGATCGACGAGACTCGTGCACTCGTATTCCATGAGGAGTTCGTGCAGTCTCGACGGCGAGATACGTCGCGTGCGTTCGTGAAGCTCGATCATGCGTGCGTCTTTGCCGATTCCATTACGGCGCGCACGACCTTCGGATCGAATTGCGTTCCCGCCGCGTCATCAAGGCGCTCTCCGCGATCGAGTCGAGCGTAGGCGATTGCGGCCGAAAGAATCGATGCCGTTACCGGAATATCCCGGCCACGCGCACCGCTCGGCTTCCCCGTTCCGTCGAACCACTCGCCGCGCGTACCAATGACGGGCGCAGTCGATGTAAGCGTTGCGAAAGTACGTGTGAAGTCCGCGGCTGCGGCGGCATTGGATACGCGCGCATCAATGCCTAAGCGCGCGAGGGGATCGAACTGCTCGTCTTCCGCGAATTCCTTTGTGATTTCTCCCGCACCGAAGAGCCGGCACGCGAGCGCGAGATCGGCGCGTTCTTGCGGATCGAGATCGAGCGCCACGGCAGTTCCGCTTGCGAGTGTCGCAATGCGCCGCCAGCGTCCGGGTACGCCGTTGTGATCGTCGATGGCGTCGGCCATAGAATCGAGAAGCGCATCAACCGGCGTGCTTTCGCCAAGCGCGTCGAGGGGAAGCGGGACCTCGGCGATTTCGCCGGCATGGTGATGGAACCAGATGGTAAACGTGCGCGTCTGATCGGGCCCAAACGCGCGACCGCTCTCGATGCCGATTGCGCCGAGCGCTTCTTCCGGATCGCTCGCGCGAATGTAATAGTCGGCCAATGCGAGGAGCTGGGCGCTCTGCGGAATTCCGTACCACCGCAGTTGATCCGGGTACCCCGTCCCGTCCCAACATTCCGACTGCCAGCGCACTATGTCGCTCGTCTCGACGGGGAGGGCGGTGACGGAGGCGCAAAAGCGAGCACCGCGCGCCGGAACATCCCATCGTTCCATGCGGGCCTCACGATCGCTTAGCGACCGGCCCTTGCGATAGGCGGCACTGCCGATCGCGCCCGTTGCATGCAAAAGCCCGGCGAAGTAGAGCGCCGTTCGTTCGGCTTGCGCAACTTGTGCTATTTCGGCAAGCGCAACCGCAAGCGATGCCTTACGCATCGCCATTCCGGGAACATTACCCATGGCCGCGTCACTGACCGCGCCATACCATGAAAGAACATCGGCGAGCCGAGCGCGCGCGGTCCGAGGATCGCCGCCGGTGTCCTGGAATAGCGTCATCTCTTCCCGCGATTTACATATTGCCGTGCAGAAACCCTCACATATCACGCCCGATGGCAGCATTTCGATGGTCGATGTATCCGAAAAAGCTGTGACGGCGAGAACCGCGCGCGCCGAGGCGCGCATACGATTTCCAGCGGACGCCGCGCGCGGGCTTCGCGAAGCGACGCTTCCCAAAGGTGACGCGTTTGTTACCGCGCAGATCGCGGGCGTAATGGCGGCCAAGCAGGCATCGACACTCATTCCGCTCACGCATCCACTCCCGCTCTCACACGTCGACGTAACCTTTGAATGGATCGACGACGTCGTGCTGCGTGTGGAGGCCGTCGCCGCAACGAGCGCGCAGACCGGTGTTGAGATGGAGGCGATGGTTGCGGCAAGTGTCGCCGCGCTCACGATCTACGATATGACGAAGGCGCTCGATAAGGGCATCGTGATTGAAGCGGTACGTCTTCTCGAAAAGACCGGCGGGAAGAGTGGGCGGTGGACCGCTTGAATTTCGCCGCAGCGCTCATCGTGTTGTCCGATCGCGCAGCGAACGGGTCTCGCGCCGACGCGTGCATTCCGGTGATGCGCGACCGGCTCGGACCGGCGTATAACATCGTGCGCGAGCTCGTGTTGCCTGACGATCCCGGAGCATTGCAAGCCGAGTTGATCGATATAGCGGACGCTGGGACGGCATCGCTGATTTTAACGAGCGGCGGAACGGGGCTCGCATCGCGCGATCGCACGCCGCAAGCAACGCTCGCCGTACTCGACTATGAGGTCCCCGGTATCGCGGAGGCGATTCGCGCGGCGTCGATTCCGGTCGTCAAGACGGCGATGCTTTCGCGGGCGATTGCGGGCGTGCGCCATCGGACGCTGATCGTGAATCTGCCCGGCAGCCCGAAGGCTGTTGCCGAATCGCTCGATGTGATTCTTCCCGTGCTTCCGCATGCGCTCGAACTGCTCGCCGATAGCGTTGTCGACGGGTAAGGCTCGCTGATGGATTTTACGGCCGCGCAGAGTTATCTCGTCGGGACCATCAACGAAACGATATCGCGCCGCATGCCGTACCGTCTCCAACGGATGCGCACGTTCATGAGCGAGCTTGGCGATCCGCAGAATAAATATCCGACGATTCACATCGGTGGAACCAGCGGCAAAGGGTCCACGTCCACAATCGTCGCCGCGATCATGAAAGCTGCCGGCAAACGTGTCGGCTTGCACACAAAACCGCACCTGCGCTCGATGACCGAGCGCGCTCGAATCGATGGGATCGCGATTTCGGAAGAACGCTTCGCGGCGATATTGGAATCGATGATGCCGGCGATCGAACGGACCGTAGCGGTTGCGGGGCGGCCGACGTACTACGAGACCCTCCTTGCAATTGCGTTTGTGTACTTCGCGCAAGAAAATGTCGACGTCGCCGTCATCGAAGTCGGGTTAGGCGGAAGGCTGGACGGAACGAACGTCATCACGCCGATGGTAGCGGCGATCACGTCGATCGGATTCGATCATATGGACGTGCTCGGCGAGAAACTCGAAGAAATCGCGCTCGAGAAAGCCGGGATTGCAAAACCGGGCGTACCGCTCGTGACCTCAATCGACGACGACGCCGCTCGCCGCGTCGTCGAGGACGCTGCCGCGAGTGTCGGCGCGCCTTTCGTCGACGTCGCCGCAACGGTTCGACTAGAAGACGTGCGCCTCGGGCGCGACGGGCAATCCTTTGCGATCGTATCGCCGTCTGCTCGCTACACCATCTCGACGCCGATGCTCGGTGAATTTCAACGGCGAAATGCTGCAACGGCGATCGCCGTCGTCGAAACGTTGCCTCCGGCATTCCACGCGAGCGTGGACCAGGTCGAAAGTGCGTTTGCGTCGCTGACGATTCCAGGGCGGATGGAATACTATCCCGGACATCCAAGCGTCCTCTTCGACATTGCGCACAACGCGGAAAAAGCCGAGCATCTCGTGCGCTCCTTGCAAGAAAATTTTCCGCAACGGCGCTTTACGTTCGTCGTCGCGATCGGCGAAAGCAAAGATGCGAATGAAATCCTGCGTCAATTCGCGACGCTTCCAGTGAAGTTCATCTTCACGTCTTTTGAAATCGCCGGACGCACGCCTACGAAGCCGCAGCGTCTCGCTGGGATCGCGGAATCGCTCGGTTCATGGGGACGCGTCGTCCAAGACCCGGTGGAAGCGATGGAGATCGCGCGTCGCACCAGCGCCGCCGATGAGATCATCGTCGTGACCGGGTCGACGTTCATCGTCGCGGAGATACGAGGATGGTGGTTAGAGACGATCGCCGCAGCGTAATGCGCGTGCGGGGCAAACACTTCGCATGGGGCGATTGCACGTACCTGATGGCAATCGTGAATGTGACGCCCGATTCGTTTTCCGGCGACGGACGCGAATCGGCGGAGGCGATTGATTACGCGGTGCGTCAATGGCAGGCCGGCGCTGATATTCTCGACGTCGGCGGGGAGTCGACACGCCCCGGATACGAACGGATCGACGATGCAGTCGAAATCGGGCGGATCCTTCCGGTGATCGGCGGCATTCGCGAACGTCTTCCGCAAGCGGTGATTTCGGTCGATAGCTACAAACCTGCCGTGGTGCGCGCCGCGCACGCAGCGGGCGCGGATATGATCAACTCGGTGTGGGGAGCGCCGGACGATTTGATCGACGTTGCGGCGGAACTGGGTATGCCGCTCGCCGCGATGCACAATCAGAAGGGAACGCACTACGCCGGTGACGTCGTCGATGTCGTCGTGGAGTTTCTGCGCGATTGCGCCGAACGTGCGGTAGCACGTGGGCTTGCCGGTCGCGTGCTACTCGATCCGGGAATCGGTTTTGGAAAGACGCCGAATCACAACATTCGCGTGTTGCGTGGGCTCGATCGTATCTGCGCGCTCGGTTATCCGACGCTCTTGGGAACATCGCGGAAGTCGACGATCGGAAAGTTGACCGGACGCGAGCCGCACGAACGCATTTACGGTACCGCTGCGACGACCGCGCTCGGTATCGCTGCAGGTATCGACATCGTGCGCGTTCATGACGTTGCGCAGCAACGCGACGTCATTAGCGTCTCCGATGCGATTGTACGGAACTGGAGGCCGAGCGGTTGGACCGGATAGCGCTGCGGAACATCGTTGCTCACGGGAAGCACGGTGCCAATCCCGGCGAACGCGACCGTGCACAGCCCTTTCATATCGAGGTCGATCTCGACATCGACCTCGCGCGAGCCGGCCAAACCGATGAATTGCACGATACCGTCGATTACTCCGCTGTCTATCAGACGGTTGTGAAGATCGTCGAAGAACACTCGTATCAGCTGCTTGAGCGCGTCGCCTCGGTGATCCTCGACGAGATCCTGCGCGATCCACGCATCATCCGCGCATCGCTCTCGATTGCGAAGCCGGACTTACTCGACGGCGCTACGCCTTCCGTGCGACTGGATCGCGACAACCGGAAGCGATAACGTTGCCGCTTGCGTATATTTCGATCGGTTCGAATCTCGACGATCCGGAGGTGCAAGTCCGACGTGGTGTCGATGCGCTGCGCTTCTTCGGTGAAATCAAAGCTGTCTCGCCTTTTTACCGAGCGAAACCGTGGGGCACGGTCATCGATCAGCCGGACTTTGTCAACGCCGTCGTCGCACTCGATACGCATCGCGCGCCGCGCGAACTGCTCGCGTCGCTGAAGGCCGAAGAGAAGCGACTAGGTCGTGGGCCCGGCGAACGCTGGGGCCCTCGTGCAATAGATTTCGATATTCTCACCTACGGCGAAGAGACCGTGGACGAGTACGATCTGCGCATTCCGCACCCACGCATGAACGAACGCGCATTCGTCTTGGTCCCGCTCGCCGATTTGGACAAACGGTACGTTCCTGCGCGGGACGCGCTAGGAGTCGCCGAGCTCAACACCGTCCAACGCGTGTAATGCGCGTGGATTCACGAGCGCCGCTAGAATGGACGCGGTAGCGGCCTTGTGGGCCACGAGGCGCAACCGAAGTTTGCGTCGTTAACTCCACCGATCGAAATCGTGTTTAGCGCTCTTCCGCCTGGAAATGCGTAGGTTGTGATCGTCCCCGCGCCGGCAGCATAAAGCGCCGATTCGCCTTGATTCAAGCAGAACGCTTGCGCAAAGACGATCGGGAAGCTACCCGCTATCGTCGTTTGCCCGCGTTCGAAGCGGTCGATGCGATCGACACTCAGCGGCTCGATGGCCATGTCTCCGTCCTTAAGGAGCGCAGCGCGAATGGGTGAGTCGGGAAAGCCGAGACTTGCGCTCGGCGTTCTCGATCCGCGCGGAAACATCGCGATGATTCCGCCGGTTTCGCCGAAGACGACCGCCTCGAAATAGAGATTTCCGTTACGGTCCAGAAAAAGTTGATTGGGACCATCCCCGTACGCCTGAAGGGTCGAGGTCGACCTACTGCTTGCGGGAGCATACACAAGTATGAGACCACCACCGGTCCCTAGGTAGACGGTACCATCGTTCGCGATCGTAATTGCGAACGGAAGTTTACCTTCCGTGTCGAGCATACGAAACGGGCGGATAGCGCCTCGTTTGAACACGAGCACAGGTGCTCCGTTATCCGTTTGAACGACATAGACGTTCGCATTGCGATCGATAGCAATCTGCGTCGGTGAATCGAGCCCGGAAATCGTTCCAATTACACTCAGAGTACTCGCGGGGCCACGACGCTGGTAGATGTTGACAAAGCCGCGCGCGCCGGACCCCGGGCTCGGCTCGTCCGATACGTAAAGCAGTTGGGTTCCAGCGAGAGCGCTTGCATCTACCCATCCGGCACTTGCTTGCGCCGTTGACGGAAGAGAAGCAGAATGTGTTGTGGTCGATCCCGTGCATGCGGAAGTGAAAGAGATCGTCGCGACCGCCACGTATGCCATCACACATCGCGGATTCATAGCCGAACGCTATCACCGCATGCGCACAACGGCAATGAGACAAAGGTTTTGTCTAGTAGGCTTTCGGCCCGTTCGGTCTAGATGTTCGTGATGAACGTAGGCGAGATCGGCGACGTCGCGCCACCGCGTCTCTTGCCACGGAATCTCGCGTACGAACAGGAACGATACGATTGAAACGGAACGGCGCTGACTCTGCAATCGCGTACGTTGTTGCAAGCGGAAGCAACGCATCTATCAGCACGCGCTCGTCGTTTGTACCCGTCTGCGCGACGGCGAAGCGCAAGCGCTTCTGGCGCTTTACGGACGATCATGCGTTGCAGCGTCGAGGTTTCGACTTTGGCGGCGGTACGCAGCGACGCGAGTAGCGACGCGCCGGTTACAGGCCTCCGCGTTCGCGAAGCCGGGCAAAATCGACCGCGTGGACCGAGACGCCTACATTGCCAAGCAAGAGAGGCAGTTCGCCAAGTTCAAGGTCGTGCGGATATAGGACCAGGGTGGCTACCCCGGTAGAAACGGCCAAAACGGGGCGGAGGGAGACATCGGCGAATCGGTAGCGCTCATGTCCGACGACCAGCCTTCTCCAGTCCTCGCTTCCCGGGTCCGCGCGCTGGCCGACTATTTTGTCGGCACCGACCTCCTGCGGCTGCGCATCGAGCGCGAAGCCGAGGAGATCGAACTTGGCCGCAAGCGTTTACATCCCGACCAGGTCCCGCCGATTCCGGCGGATCTCGCGTTGCATGAAGCGGCGCCGCTCAAGCTCGACGCGATCAAAGCGGATCTCGTGGGGATTTTCCGGCTGAGTCGTCCGGTGCCGTCGGCCGGAGACCTCTTGGAGAGCGATCGCGAACTTGCATACGTCGAAGCGCTCGGAATCCGCAATCCCGTCCGTAGTCGCGGTGCCGGGCGCATCGTATCGATTCCGCCGCACGACGGCGCCGCCGTTGAATACGGGCAAGTACTCTTCGAAATCGACCGGGGATAAGACCAATTTTCAACAAGGTACTCATCGCCAATCGCGGCGAGATCGCACTGCGCATCAATCGCGCCTGCCGTGAACTCGGCGTTCACACGGTCGCAATATTTTCTGAACCCGATCGCGAGTCGCTGCACGTCCGTATGGCCGACGAGGCCTTCTGCGTCGGCCCAGGTCCAGTGCCGCGGTCCTACCTCAATATACCGAACATCATTTCAACCGCATTAATCACGGGATGCGATGCGATTCATCCGGGGTACGGTTTCCTCGCTGAGAACGCGCGTTTCGCGGAGATATGCGCCGATCACGGCTTGACCTTCATCGGCCCGACGCCGTCCGTCATCTCCGCAATGGGCGATAAGGCAACGGCGAAGCGCGTTATGAAGGAAGCCGGCGTCGCGACGACGCCGGGTACCGACATACTCGATTCCGTCGACGAAGCAAAGCGCGCCGCGCAGAAGGTCGGATATCCGGTGCTTCTCAAAGCGACCGCGGGAGGCGGCGGCAAAGGCATGCGCGTCGTCGAGAGCCCCGACGAAATGGAACGCGCCTACGCGAGTGCGACGGCGGAGGCCGAGGCGAGTTTCAAAGACGGCCGCGTCTACATGGAAAAACTCATCCTCAATCCTCGCCACATCGAGGTGCAAGTGTTGGGCGATGATTTCGGCAACGTCGTGAGTCTGGGCGAACGCGATTGCTCGGTGCAAAAACCGTCGCACCAGAAACTGATCGAAGAATCGCCGGCGCCGCACCTGTCCGACCGCACGCGCGCGTCGCTGCTCGACATGGCCGTTCGCGCATGCAAGCACGTCGGATACACGAATGCGGGAACGCTCGAGTTCCTGGTAAGCGGTCACGACGTGTACTTCATGGAGATGAACACACGCATTCAAGTCGAGCATCCCGTAACCGAAATGGTGTATAGCGTCGACTTAGTAAAGGAACAGATTCGCATCGCTGCCGGCGAGCCGCTCGGCTACGAGCAGAAGGACTTACAGCTACGAGGTCACGCGATCGAGTGCCGAATCAACGCGGAAGACGCGTTCAATGGATTCGCACCGCAGGCGGGTACGCTCTCGCGCGTCGTGTTTCCGGGCGGTCCCGGCGTGCGCGTCGATACGCACGTGTTCTCCGGCGCAATGGTCCCGCCGTACTACGACTCGATGATTGCGAAGATTGTCGCGTTCGGTGCGAGCCGCGAAGCAGCAATCGCGCGCATGGAGCGCGCGTTGCGCGAAACCGTGATCGAAGGCGTGAATACGACGATCGACATGTGTCTTGAAATTCTGGCCACGCCGCAATTCCGCGAAGGCAAGTACGACATTGGCTTCTTGCCCTCACTGCTCGTTGCGGAGGCGGCACGATAGATGGCTTCCCGGCGGCAGGGGCGCGAGCAAGCGTTGCAGGCGCTCTACTCGATCCAAGTCGGGCACCGCGACCCCGGCGATGCGTTGACCGAAGTCGTCGGCGACCGCGCGGACACGGACCATCGCACGTTCGTGCGCGATCTCGTTTTGGGTACGCTTGACTACGCGACTGAGGCGGACAAGACGTTTCAGCCGTTGCTCGAAGGATGGACGCTCGAACGTTTACCGATGATCGACCGTTTACTCTTGGAGATGGGCACCTTCGAACTGCGCTGCCGCCCCGATACGCCATCTGCGGTTGTTATCAACGAGGCGGTGGAGCTTGCTAAAAAATTCTCTACGGAAGAATCGAACCGATTCGTTAACGGCGTCCTAAATGCAGTCGCGAAACAAACGACCAATTCGTAAATCCCAGCGCTCCGGCGTGTCGGGTTGGCTGCGCGGCGTTCTCGTCGCGGTGCTGCTCTTGGTGCTCTTTGCTGCCGGAACGATCGCCGGCATGGTCGCGGCGTACTCGCGCAATCTTCCCGACATCAGTCGCATGGCGGACTATCAGCCGGCGGCCTCGACGCGCATCTTCGCGCGCGACGGCACGCCGCTCGCATCGGTCTATAAGGAAAACCGCGTCTGGGTTCCACTCTCGCGCATTCCGCTCGTCGTGCAACAGGCAGTGATCGCGAACGAAGATCACAATTTCTACAGCCACCACGGCGTCGATTTCGGCGGCATCATGCGTGCCGCGTTCGCGGACTTCACGCATGAAGAATTTCAAGGCGCCTCGACCATCACGCAACAGCTGGCGCGAAAGCTGTTCCTGAACGATCAGGTTTCGATCTCGCGCAAGATCCAAGAAGCGCTGCTCGCTATGGAGATCGAGCGTTACTATACGAAGGACGAGATCCTCGAGCGCTATCTCAATATGGTGTATCTCGGCTCAGGCGCATACGGCGTCGATGCCGCAGCCCACACCTATTTTGGCGAGCGCGTCGAGAATTTGAATCTGCAACAGGCGGCCGTGCTTGCGGGCGTGATTGCCGCACCGTCGGACTATTCGCCGTTCGTCAACTTGCAGTTGGCGAAGGACCGGCAATCGCACGTGCTCGACCGCATGGTCGAGAGCGGCTTTATCACGCGCGCGCAAGCGGATGAGGCGCGCGTTGCCGATCTGGGACTCACCCACGAGCGCGCAGCCGGACTGCAAGGCTATCTTTATCCGTACTACACGACGTACGTGATCTCGCAGCTTGACAAACTCTTCGGCAGTCAGGCGGTGGAAGAAGGCGGGTTGCAAGTCTACACTGCGCTCGACATCAACATGCAGAAGATTGCGCAAGATGCGGTCGACTGGGGCGTGCGCGCGGCAAAAGAAGAAGGCATCGGCGCGCATCAAGCGGCGCTCGTGGCGATTCGTCCGTCGACGGGCGAGATCGTTGCGATGGTCGGCGGCACGCACTTCTCGCTGGACAATCAATTCAATCGCGCATGGCAAGCCCGGCGTCAACCCGGCTCGTCGTTCAAAGTCTACGTGTACACCGCGGCAATTGATTCCGGAATGCCGCCGAATACGCTCATCGAGGATTCGCCGATCGGCTACCCGATGGGTGACGGTTCGACGTGGTATCCGCGAGACGACGACAACAGTTTCATGGGAACGATCACATTCCGCACGGCGCTCGCGCAATCGCGTAACGTCGCAGCCGTGCGTCTTGCCGAGAAGATCGGAATCGATAGAGTCATCCAGTACGCGCATCGCATGGGCGTAACGGCACCGCTCGAAGCGAATCTTTCACTCGCTCTTGGATCGTCCGTCATCTCGCCGCTTGATCAGGCGAGTGGATATTCGACGATTGCGAATCAAGGCGTGCACATCGATCCGTCGGCGATTCGCCTCGTTCGCGACTCGCTCGGTAACTCCGTTCTCGACGATCAATATCCGCAAGCAACGGAAGTCATGAGCGCCGGTACCGCGTGGCTGATGACGTCGATGATGGAAGACGTCATCAATCACGGCACCGGCTATCCGAACGCGATCATCGGTCGCCCCGCCGCCGGCAAGACCGGAACGACGTCCGATTTCCGCGATGCATGGTTCGTCGGTTTTACACCCGACCTCGTCGCGGCAGTGTGGCTCGGAAATGATAACTACTCGCGCATGGTCGAATCGTACGGCGGAAACATTCCGGCGCGTATTTGGGCGCGCTTTATGAAAGGCGCGCTTGTAAAAGTTGCAAAACACGACTTCACGTTCCCGGAGGGAGAAGTCGTGAAAGTCGCGTCGTGCTCGGGTGGATACGAATACTACTTGACCGGAACGCAGCCTGAAAGCGGATGTGGCTCTGGATCCGAGGCTCGTTATCAAGCCGCAGATGCGCCGACGCCGGCGCCGGTAGACACGTCGCTGCCGTCGATCTCACCACCGCCGCAAACCTTGGCGCCTGACCCAACACCGCCGCCGAACAGCATCAGCGACGGCACGAAGTTCGCACCGCTTGGCGATACGCCGTCACCGCAACCAACGGAAACGGCGCAGCCTCAGAGATGAATACGTTACCGCCGGGAACCGTCGTTCGGACCGTCAGCGAGTTCACGAGCGGCCTGGCGCGTTGGTTCAAAAATCAGACGGCATTCCGCGGTGCAGCCATCAGCGGCGAAATCTCAGGCCTCAAAGAGATCAGCGGCGGTCACATCACCTTTGCGCTAAAGGATCGCGGCGGGGTTCTCAACTGCATCGTGTGGCAAAGCAGATTGCGCGCAATGCCGGTCCTGAAGAACGGCACAGCCGTTGTTGCCGTCGGAAACGTCGAGCTGCGCGGCGAGTACAGCTCGTATCAGATGGTTGTCGATGCCGTCCAGCTTACCGGCATCGGCGACTTGTTCGCAAAGTTCGAAGCGTTAAAGGAGCAATTCCGATTGGAAGGGCTCTTCGCGTTAGAGCGCAAGCGGCTCGTGCCCGGATTTGTGCGAAGTGTTGCGCTGATCTCGGCTCCCGGCAGCAAAGCCTCGGAAGACTTTCTCTCCACGATGCGCTCGAAGGTGCCGTTTGTAAGCGTGACACTCATTCCGACGCGCGTCCAGGGCGACGGCGCGCAGGTAGATATTCGCGAGGCGTTCGACCGCGCCGACCGCATGGATGTCGACGTTGTCGTCTTGACGCGCGGGGGCGGATCGTACGAAGATCTCTTCACCTTCAACGAGGAGGTCGTTGTACGCGCGATCGTGCGTTCGCGCCACCCGGTGATAACCGCGATCGGTCATCAAGAAGATCACCATTTAGCAGACGACGTCGCCGATGCCACTTATGGCACGCCGTCGAAGGCGGCCGAGGCGATCGCGCAACCGTGGCTCGATATCCGCGAGCGAATCGCTCGCGCAAACCGCGATCTCTATCGTGCAATCGAAACCGCGTTGGGAACAAAATCGCAGACGATAAGCCTGAAGGCTACTGCGCTCGACGGCGTGACGCGATACCGCATGGCGAGTGTAGACCGTATGCTCGTGAACCTTGAACGGCGTCTCAGCGCTCAAAATCCACAGCAGCGCCTATCCGCTGCGAACGATCGGCTTGCGCGAGCGCGCGCGAGGTTGGATCAATTCCCCGCCCGTTTGACCCGCGCCAACGCCGCGTTCGATGGACGCGCGTCGCGGCTCGATCCGGCGTGGGCCCGGCTAAATCAAACATATACGCACGACCTGCGCATGGCCGAGAACCATCTCGAGCGCCTCGATCCCAATGAACCGCTTGCGCGGGGCTATGCGATGATATTCCGAAACGGCGCTCTCGTTCGTTCGTCGAGCGATGTTCAGCAGGGGGACGAGGTCGTCGCCCGTCTTGGCCACGGAACGCTCGAAGCCCGCGTCGAAGCAACGCACGATGAATAACGACTCCTCGAATTCGTTCGAGTCGAAGTTAGCGCGCATAGACGCGATCGTGAAGGAACTTGAAGGCAATCAGGTTCCGCTGGATCGCGCCATCGAGTTGTTCAAAGAAGGCAAGGACCTCACACGCCAGTGCGAAGCGTTGCTGAAGAGCGCGCAAGAGCAAGTCGATCGCGCGATGAGCGATGGCGGAAAGGCTTGACGAAGTCGTTGCGGCGCGCACCGGCGTAAGCCGGTCGCAAGCGCGCAGCCTAATCATGGAAGGGCGCGTGCGCGTCAACGGCGTCCCGGCAACAAAGGCCGGGCAAAACGTTCGCGGCGATGCGACGATCGATGTTGAACGCCCGCGCCCGTTCGTGAGCCGCGGCGGAGAAAAACTCGACCACGCTCTCGATGCATTCGGATTTGACGTGCACGGACTCGAGGCACTCGATGTCGGTGCTTCGACCGGCGGCTTTACCGATTGTCTGTTGCAGCGCGGTTCGGCACATGTGACGTCCGTCGACGTGGGATACGGGCAGCTCGATTGGAAGCTGCGTAACGATTCGCGCGTAACGGTCGTCGAACGCACCAATTTCCGGACGCTTCCCGACGACGCGTACCCGGACGGTTTCGATGCCATCGTGATCGATACGTCGTTCATTTCACTGCGAACGATACTCGCGCGCGCGAGAGCGTATCTGCGTCCGGGTGGCCGAGTCATCGCATTGATCAAGCCGCAGTTCGAGGCGGGACGCGAGCGCTTGGGAAGCGGAGGCGTCGTTCGTGATCCGGCCGTTCATCGCGAGGTGCTGCGCGAAGTTCGCGATGGCGCTCACGACCTCGGCCTCTCGATGGTCGCCTTGACCGGATCGCCGCTGCTTGGCCCCGCTGGAAACCGAGAATTTTTGGGTGACTTTCGAACCGAGGGCGAATCGGTCGACGACAAGCGGATAGATGCCGTCGTTAGCGAAGGCGAGCCGGGATGAAGTTGGGCATCGAACGCAAGCTGATTACGCTCTACGTTGATGCGACGCGCGAGACGGCGCGTGCGCTTGCGGAGTCCGTCGCAGCATCGTTTCGTTCGAGCGGATACGAAATCGCGTCGTGGAAAGGCCAGCCTTCGATTGCGAAGCTTGCCACGACCGACGCCGCGCACGAAGCGTCGCTCTTTATTACGATCGGCGGCGACGGGACGCTTCTTCGTGCGGCGCGCGTCGCGACCGAGTGCGACTGCCCGTTGCTCGGGATCAACACCGGACGGCTGGGATTCTTGACGGAACTCGACTACGGAGATCCCCGTATCGATGACTTACCGGAACTGATCGATCGCGGGCTCTTCATCGAAGAGCGCATTGCATTGCTCGCAGAGTATGCCGGCAACTCGTTCTTTGCGCTCAACGATGTCGTCGTGCGCAAGGGTGATGTTTCGCGCATCGTCCCGTTCGGACTCAGCCTCGATCGCGAACATATTGCGGACATTCCGGCCGACGGTATTTGCGTTGCGACGCCAACCGGTTCTACAGCCTATTTTCTGTCCGCCGGCGGTTCCATTATTTCGCCGCGCGTCGATGCGTTCGGTATCGTACCGCTCTTGCCGCACACGCTCTTTTCACGGCCGCTCATCGTTCCGGCTTCCTCGAAGATCGAAATCAGTTGTGATTTGGAGGTCGCGCATGCCCATCTGGAATGCGATGGTGACGTCTTAGCGGAGCTCGGTGCGGGCACCGCGGTTATGGTGAGCCGCCATCCAAAGAGCGTGCGTTTCGCGCGTCTCTCGCCACTGAGATTCTTCGAACGCCTCGGCGAAAAGATGTCGTGGGGTGTTTCTATCAAGGGCCCTGCGCGGTAATGATACGCTCGCGGCGATGATACGGCGGCTGGAGATACGCGACTACGGGTTGATTGAAACGGCCGAAATTGAGTTTTCGGACGGGGCGACGATCTTTACCGGTGAGACCGGGTCGGGTAAGACGATGATTTTGGGTGCGCTTGCGTGCGCGATGGGTGCGCGTGCAAGTAGCGATATCGTGCGCCGCGGTGCGTCGCGCGCGATCGTGACGCTTGCATTCGAACCTGACGATGCGCTGCGCGAGCGATTGACGGCCGAGGGCTTCGAAGTCGATCCAGGCGAGGAAGCGACGATCGTTCGCGAGATCGCGGAGAACGGGAAGTCGAGTGTTCGCGTCAACGGCCGGGCGTCAACGGCGAGCTACGCGCGCGACATTGCGCCGTTCGTTGCGGAGATCGTCGGTCAGCACGAAGCTCAGCGGCTGCTCGTGCCCGCATATCATTTGGATCTCATCGATCGCTTTAGCGGCGAGGCGGTCGTGGCGGCGCGGACGTCGGTCCGGACTGCCTACGATGCGTTGACGGAGCTTACGCGCGAGCTCGACCGGCTGACCGGAGACGAGCGGCGCGCGCAACAGCGTTACGACGATGCGAAGTATGCGCTTGAAGAGCTTGAAGCGCTCGCGCCGCAGCCAGGCGAAGACGAACGCTTAACGGAGCGTCGGCGCTATTTGGACAACGTCGAACGCATTGCGAGTTCGCTGCGTACCGCTCACGAAGCGCTTGCTGCAGATGACGCGGGTGCGGCGACTTCGCTCGGTGCCGCGGCGGCCGCACTGCATAGTATCGCGGAGATGACCGATACGCTTGCCGCGATGAACGCGCAGGTCACCGCACTGCAAAGTGAAGTCAACGACGTGGCGACGAGCATCGCGCGCGAACTGGACGCGACGGAGTTCGAACCGGGAGAACTCGAAGAAATCAACGCGCGCCTCGATGCGCTCGATCGCGCGAAACGCAAATACGGCCCAACGATCGACGCCCTGCTCGCGCACGCGGACGAAGCGCGTCGCGTCGTCTCGGAGTTCGAAGGCAAGGATGCGCGAACCGCGGAGCTGACGCGTGCAGTTGCCCAAGCTCGTTCAACGCTCGAGTCCGAAGCCGCAAAGCTTTCGAAGCTGCGCGCCGCGTCCGCGAAACGTCTCAGCGGCGCGGTGATGACGGAGTTGAAAGACCTCGCGCTTGCATCCGCGCGCTTCGACGTTGCATTTACCGCGCTCGACCGCGTCGGCGCCGAAGGCGCGGAAAGCGCCGAATTCACGTTTGCTGCAAATGCGGGCGAAGAACTTCGCCCGCTGACGCGCGTTGCTTCCGGCGGCGAGCTTTCGCGAGTGTTGCTCGCGCTCGTCGTTGCATTGGCGTCAACGCGCGAACGTATTGCGCTTGTGTTCGATGAAATCGATGCGGGAATCGGCGGCGCCACGGCAACGGCCGTCGGCGCGCGGCTGGGACGCCTCGCCGAAGATGGACAAGTGATGTGCGTGACGCATCTCGCGCAGCTCGCCACGTGGGCCAACCGTCACTATACTCTGGAGAAGCACGAGAAACGCGGAACCACGACAATCTCGGTACGCGAGGTGATCGGCGATGATGCGCGAGCGGCCGAACTCGCGCGGATGCTTTCCGGTGAACCTCATGCCGTCGCACTCGAACACGCGCGCACATTGTTGAAGGCGGCAAAATGACGATCCCGCGCGACGGGGAGGCCGTGACGGTGAGCGCCGCCGGCAAAGACGTTGCGCTCACGAACCTCAACAAGATCTTTTTTCCGAAGACCGGCGCGACAAAGCGCGACCTGCTGCAATATTACGCGGACGTCTCGCCGTATTTGCTGCCGAACGTAGCGCATCGCGCAATGGTAATGAAACGCTATCCCAATGGCGCCGAGGGCGATTTTTTCTTTATGAAGCGTACGCCTTCGCCGCATCCCCAGTGGCTCGAGACGTGCCGCATCGAGCATGCATCCGGAAACGTGATCGATTTTCCGATGGCGAACGATCTGCCTTCGCTGCTGTGGATCGTGAATCTCGGATGCATCGATCTCAACCAATGGTACGCAACCTGCGACGACGTAAATCGCCCCGATTACGTGCATTTCGATCTCGATCCCGGAAGCGCACCGTTCGATCGCGTGCGTGAGACCGCGCTGCTCGTGCGCGACGGACTCGCCGCCCTCGGACTCGAGAGTTATGCAAAGACTTCGGGGTCGAAAGGCATTCACGTCTATGTGCCCACCGTTCGAGGACCGGTTCAAAAGGACGTGTGGCGATTCGCGAAAGAGTTTTCCGTAGCGATCGCGCGACACGAGCCATCGCTCATGACGTCCGAATATCGCAAAGAGAAGCGTCCGCCGGGTCGCGTGCTTGTCGACTACAACCAAAACCGGTGGGGCGCGACGCTCGCGTCAGTTTACTCCGTGCGTCCTACGCCGCTTGCTACCGTTTCGGCCCCCGTCACCTGGGATGAAATCGAAGCCGGATGCTCGATCGAGGACTACCGTATCGACAATATGATCGAACGCATCAAAACGGTTGGCGATCTCTGGAAGCCGCTCTCCGCCAAGCGGGGACGATTCACATTACCGGAGATTTAACGAAGAATAAGGTTCGTTATCGTGCGTGCGTATCGGCAGGAGTTCGCGCGGTTGAACGCCGAGCGCTTCCGCATGAAGACGCTTGCTGTTGCCGTTCTCGCGCTGCAGATCACGGGCGCCGGCGCGACCTTTCCGTATCCGTTTTATTCGAAAGCATTTGCGCAGTACAGCGCAAAACATCCGGACGTCACGATTGCATATCAAGCGGTTGGAAGCGGTAACGGCATCGCCGCATTTACTGCGAAATCTGTAGACTTCGGCGCATCCGACGTGCCGATGAACGTAGACGAACTCAAGCGGGCGCAAACTGCCGGAGGTCCAGTGGTTGAGTTTCCGACGACACTTGGCGGCGTTGCTATTACCTATAATCTTACGTCGCTCCGGTCGGGATTACGTTTGAGCCGTGAAGTGCTTGCCGACATTTATCTCGGAAAGATTACCAACTGGAACGATTCGCGAATCGCCGCGCTTAATCTCAACACGCCCGTGCCCTTGCCGAATCTTCCGATCGTCGTCGTGCATCGCGCGGATGGATCGGGAACGACGTATCACTTCACGGATTTTCTTTCGCACGTTTCGCCGGAATGGAAAGCAAAGGTCGGCGCATCCAAGACCGTCAATTGGCCGGCGCAAAACACGGTAGCAGGAACGGGCAATGAGGGCGTAGCGGAAACCGTAGGGAAGACGGTCGGTGCAATCGGATACGTCGAGCTGACATACGCGCTCGACAACAATCTTTCACAAGTGACGTTGCAGAACCGCGCCGGCACATGGATGCAGTGTTCGCCGCAGGCAATTGCCGTTGCCGCCGAGTCGCGCGCCACGATCTCGCCGGCCGATTTCTCGATTGTGGATACCAGCGCACCCGGCGCGTGGCCGATCGCCGCATTCTCTTGGGGCATGGTTTACCAGAACGCGCCCGATAAAGCGCGCGCTAAAGGACATGTTTCTCTGGCTAGTTAGTAACGCGCAGGGGATCGCGCAGCAACTGCATTACGTCGCGCTGCCGCAGAACATCGAGCGCTACTCGAAGGCGCAGTTGGGGCGAATGCAACTTTAAGGCAACGTTTCTTTTGAAACGCGGCTGCATTAGGAACTTTTACCCTATAGCCGCTCCCTCATCAGCAGTCTGAGGGAACGTCCGGCTTTGGTACGCTGACTTCGATTCACGCATTACAACCGGAGCTGGATACCACACATGAAATCGCGACTGCCAGCGCTCTTCGCTATTTTCGCACTTTCGCTCGCCGCTTGCGGAGGTGGCGGTGGAGGCGGCGGTGGTTCGATTCCATCCACGCCCGCTGGAGGAAACGGCGGGTCAGCTCCCACTCCGGTTCCTGCGACACCGACCCCTATTGGTGCAACGCCGTCGCCGAAGCCGACCCCGACCGCGACACCTAGTCCGGTTCCGAACCAGATGTACTATCCGGCCGATCCGCAATCGGTTCTGACGAGTACGTACGGCAAGGTCGGAAACGCGCAGATCTTCGACTATTATCCCTCCGACGGAACGAATATTCCGACAGCACAAGCGCAAACCGATGCGAGCCGTTACAACTTCGTGTGGGGATCGTTTAACACGAGCAGCGATCCAAGTCGCACGTACGCATGGCGTCAGGGTAATTCATCGATGCTCGTCGGCCGATACTATATTATCGAAGAAGACAACCAACTGATCTCGGGCAACAATCTGCAGTGGTTCCAGCAGAAGCATCCGGACTGGATTCTGTTCGCGTGCAACTCTTCGGGACGGATGACCAACGACTACGCGTACACGCTGGGTGACGGTTTCCCGGACGTTCCGCTCAACTTCGAGAATCCGGCAGTTCAACAGTATCAAGTTTCAAGCTTGATCACTTACGCGAAATCGAACGGCTATACGACGATCGCGCTCGATCAAGTGATTTTCAAGGATTTTATGATCGGCGGGAATCCGAACCTTGGCCAGAGCGCGAACAGCAGCGAATACGCGTGCGGAACGCGCAACAGCAACGGTTCTGCAAATATTATCTACAGCAACGTGCAGAGCGATCGCGACGCAAAGTTCACGCAAGACGTGTTGAGCTGGGTCTCCTACGCATCCTCACAAGCGCACCAGAACGGCCTGACTGTCGCCACGAATCACACCGGCGCAAGTCCGACGAACGCAAACGAACAGGCGTTGATGTCGGTTTCCGATATCATGCTCGATGAAGCCGGCTTCTCCAATTATGGTACGGGCGTACCGTTCGCCGGTCCGGGATTGTACAATCAAACCTACAACTACATGGAAGCGGCTCAAGCGAATCATATCGCCATGGTCGACATCGACCGGTTCGACGGTGATGGCCCTGCCGTCGCGCCGTCTCACGTTGAATACGCGCTCGCAACGTATGACCTCGCGAACGAAGGCAATCTCGATCTCTTCGTGATCGGGAAGATCGGTGCCGGCTATGGGTATGGCGCGGAAGCGTACTATCAGCAATACCAAGCACAGCTCGGACGGCCATGTACTAAGGCGCGAGCCTACAGCAGTTCGGTATTCTATCGCCGTTTCGAACACGGCCTCGTCGTTGCGAACGCCGGATCGTCATCGGCGCAATCGTTTGCGTTGCCCTCGAATCACGCGTATACCGACGTCAATAACCGTTCGCTTAGCAATCCGCTCTCCATCAACCCCACGGACGCGTACGTGTTCACCACGAGTGGGAACGGTTGCCAATAAGCAATGAACTTGCCGATCGTACCGCCGTACGAGCCGATGGAGATGACGCAGGTAGAGCGCATTCCCGACGGCCCGCAATGGGAGTATGAGCCGAAATGGGACGGCTTTCGCGCGCTCGTCTTCCGTGACGGCGACGAAATCGAAATCCAATCGAAGTCCGGCCAACCGCTCGCGCGATACTTTCCTGAGATCGTCGAGCGGCTGCGCGCATTGCGAGCAAAGAAGTTTGTTCTCGACGGCGAGTTGATGCTGCAGATCGGTGACGAGCTCTCGTTCGATGCGCTCCTGCAGCGGATTCATCCGGCAGAAAGCCGCGTTGCGCGCCTTGCAAAAGAGACGCCGTCGCGGCTTGTCGTCTTCGATCTGCTCGTCGATGCACACGGTCAAGACCGAACCGGCGATGTGCTCGACGTGCGGCGCGAGGTGCTCGAAGCTTTCGCAAAACAATTTTTCGAAGGCGACGATCCTACGTTGTCTCCGGCGACATACGATCGAGCCGTTGTCGATCAGTGGTTCGCACGTGTCGGCAACGCGCTTGACGGCGTCATTGCGAAACGACGCGATCTTCCGTATGCGAGCGGCACGCGCGGTGCTGCCGTCAAGATCAAAAATCTGCGTACGGCGGATTGCGTCGTCGGTGGCTATCGCTTGAACAAAGATAAGTCGGGGGTCGGCTCGCTCCTACTTGGGCTCTACGACGAGCAAGGAAAACTGAACCATGTCGGATTTACCTCCGGATTTAAAACGCGTGAACGAAGCCCGCTGCTCAAACAACTCCGTTCTTTAGAGAAGCCACCGGGATTTACCGGGACGTCTCCCGGCGGACCGAGCCGCTGGCGGCAAACCGAAGAGCCCTGGTTTCCGCTCGATCCCAAACTCGTCGTGGAAGTCCAGTACGATCACGTCACCGGCAATCGTTTTCGCCATGGAACGAAACTGATTCGATTCCGTCCGGACAAGGCGCCGCGGCAGTGCACGATGGACCAACTGCGCACCGACGAAGCAGCATCCCCTTTGCAGTTTTTCAGCTGAATCGACGCGTGTATGATAGAGGCGTGACGACCTCGGTCATTCACGCCTCTGCCCTTGTGCGGTGTCCCTTCTCGGTGGCCATCGAGATGATGCAACGCGCGCTTCGCGATCGCCACGACATGGTCGTCTCCCCGATGCGCGGTGTGCGCGAGCGCGTTCACGTCGGATGGGCTGTTGTCGACGACGTGAGCGATGAGTGCCGGAGGCACGATGCGTTGACGATTTTTTGGAAGCCGGAACATCGCACGTTTCCGTCATTTTCCGGAACGCTTACGGTGCGTCCGCACTTTCGTGACGTGCAAGTGCGCATCACGGGCCAGTACGATGCGCCGATGTGCGGCATGGGACGGCTTTTCGACCGGATGGCCGGCCGTCACAATGCTCGCCTTACGCTGCGTCGTTTAGTTCGCGATCTTACCCGCGCGGCCGAATCACTGTATCTCGTGTACCTTCAAGAGATTCGTGCCGCCGGCGCCGACCGGCATCCCGGTAGTGAACGCGATGAGGTCCTTCGAACGCACTAACCCCGCCTGCGTCATCACCTGCTCCGTCATATACAACAACACGTCGATCGACGAATAGCGATCGATCAGCAGCGACTCAACGCCCCACAAAAGCGAGAGCCGTCGCGCTACTTCGGGAGAGGGCGTGAGCGCGATGATGCGCGCGCGCGGACGGAACGCCGCAATGTGGTGCGCGGTGTTTCCGGTCGTCGTGCCGGTGACGATGAACGGAATGAAGAGTTCCTCGCTCGCGCGAGTTGCAGCTTCTGCAATTGACGTTGCGATCGTCGGGCTCACACCCGCCAAACGCCGGTCGCGCAACATGGCGTGCGGGTAGTTCTTTTCGATTTCGCGCGCGATTACGGCCATTGTGCGAACCGCTTCGGTTGGAAACTGTCCGCGAGCCGTTTCGCCCGAGAGCATCACGGCATCCGTACCGTCGAGAATCGCGTTGGCAACGTCGGTCACTTCCGCACGCGTCGGCTTCGAATTGAACGTCATAGATTCGAGCATTTGCGTCGCAGTGACGACCGGTTTGCTCGCGCGGTTGCACTTCGCGATGATCGCTTTTTGTACGAGCGGAACTTGTTCCAGCGGAATTTCAATGCCGAGGTCGCCGCGCGCGACCATGATACCGTCCGCTGCGTCGATGATGTTCTCGAGATCCTCGAGCGCTTCGTGTTTCTCGATCTTCGCGAGTACGGGGACCATTCGGCCGCGCTCGCTCATGAACGCCTTGACACGATTGATATCTTCGGCCGTGCGCACGAACGAGACGGCGACGTAATCGACCCCGTGTTCTAACCCGAACGCAAGATATTCAAAATCGCGCTCGGTGACCGAGGTAATATTGAGCGACCCATCGGGATAGTTGATCCCTTGCTGCGAACGCAACTCGCCGCCGAATTCGACCGTCGTATCGATTTCAGACGTGGTCTTGCCGATGATCCGTAGCGTGATCTGGCCGTCCTGCAGATAAATCCGATTCCCGATTGCCACATCGTGCGGCAGATCTTTGTACTGCACGCTGATCCGCTCGTTCGTGCCCGCAACGTCATCGGTCGTCAACACGTAGCGCTGGCCACGCTCGAGCTTCACCGTCTCGAGGCCGTCCTCGAGCTTTCCGGTGCGTACTTTCGGACCGGGAAGGTCTTGGAGGATAGCGGTGTGGATGCCGAGTTCGTCGGAGAGCTTGCGGGCGTTCGAAATAACTTCCGCATGTTCGGCCGGTGTACCATGCGAGAAGTTGAGGCGTAAGACATTTGCGCCGTTGATGAACAACGAACGCATGATGGCAGGGTCGCGTGATGCGGGACCGATGGTTGCGACGATCTTCGTGCGTTTTTGTAGGACATTTTCCATGTTCGCTCTCACCGTGCGCGTCAGAACAGGCAGGCTCCTGCGCACGGTTAAGCGCATTAAGCGCGTTGCATGGCACAGCGCGATCCTCGCGACCGGCGCTATCGTGAGCGGCTTGCTGGAAGTTATCTCGCGTCGCTGCTCATTCACGCACTCTTCGCGATGCTGCTTTTCAGCGTTGTCGCGAGCACATCTGAGGAAGGCGCGACCGAAAGTCAAATCGGCGGTTCGATCGTTACGGTCGAGCAGCGCGCGCCCGTTGTTGCACAAGCGCCGGTGAAAACGCAACAGGCCGCTCCCGTTCCGCACGCCCCGCGAGTCGCGCCCATTCAACATGCACGTGCAGCGCAACCGGCACATCAACCGCAACCGCCGGCACGACATGAGCTTGCGAAGTTCGCACCGACCGCTCCGCCGAATCCGACACCACTTCCGCAGGCGACGCCGCAACCAAATATCCAACCTACGCAAGCCGTCTACGAACCGCAACCGCAAAACGAATTGCCCGCGGTTCCGACATCCGTGCCGACTGCAGCAAGCGTCGCGGTCGTCGCTAAGGTGCCTCCGACGGCTGCTCCCACGCCGATCCCTACCGCCGCGCCGACCGCGAAGCCATCACCGCGTCCACCCGTGCCAACTGCGGCTCCTACCGCAAAACCACAAACGCCGGCGCCCGCATCGCCAAGCCCCGCGCCGTCGGTCGTCACCGTCGCAGCAAAGGCGACCGCGGCACCGAGCGTTTCGCCCGCCGCAGCCCCAACCGCTACGAGTTCGCCGGCGCCGAAGCCCGGCGTGCCAAGCCCAAGCCCGACGCAAGGGGCGGCAATCCAACAAACGAAGGGAACCGCGCCGTCGCCGGGGCCAAAGGGCATCACCTCGCCCGGCCCGCGCCCCGGGAACGCCGGAACGCAGAAAGCCGGACCGTCGCGCCCTGTCGCTGTGGCGCCGACACCGACCCCGGCGCCGACTGCCTCGAGCCGCCCCAAACCGTCGTCCGGGCCACCCGACATCAATGCGAAGCTGCGAGCGATGCTGCCGCATGGCCCGGTGAATCCGTCGGAAGCCTCCGTTCATCCGCCGGTGACGCTGCACGGATCGATGGAACCGACGCCGCCGCCGGAAGTCATCGCGATGACAAAGTTCATGTTTGAACAACCGAGCAACGGCAGCGACGAACACATCAAGATGTGGGTCACCAACGTGCGGCACGTCGGTATGATCACGATGTGCGACGGGTGGATGTTGCGCTACCCGCCTGCAAGCGGCACCGGTGCGCAGCGGCAAATCGGGACAGCAACGAATCCGCTATCCGGCGGCGTGCAAGTTTCCATCGGTGCAAAGCACGTCGGCGCGCTTCCGCCGATCGTCGAAGCGAACGCATCCGCGGTGTGCAATGAACGCGCGTTAGTGCCCTTCGCTCCCTCGCCCGCACCATCGCCGTGACTTCACATATTCCCCCTTGAAGTACACGTTTTTCCTGAATAAAATAAAGGTGTACCAACGAAACGAAGGTATGAAAAATTCCGCGGCAATGTAGCCGTGGAGCGAAGGCGCCGACGGCGCCCAGCAGCGCTGAAGATTCAGCGAAAAGCTGAATCCACGTAAGGGAGGTGCGGTTGGAACCGCAGGATCCACCGGGCTACTTAGCCCGCGAAGCACGCGCAAAAACGGGTGCTCAAGATCACCCCTACGGAGCCGGACGTTCACCGGTAGCGCGTTAGGTTCGCAAGTAAATAAAACAAAAACGAGGGGCCGCAATCCACGTTGGATTACGGCCCGTCGCTTTTTCTGCGGCAGCGATGAAAGTCGCAGGGGCTTGCGGGCCTTCATACTTTTCGCTATCCTTAACTATGGTGGATCGAAATGAGCGTGGGCAAGTCCCGCGCTTCGTTGTTGTAAAGGGGGCAGTCGCGTGTCTGCGTTGACGGACCGATTCGAGCAAACGTTGGACGCGATCGCTCACGACAGCAACTTTGCGCAAGTGGAAATCGTCGCGCACTCGGCACATTCGCGCCGCGGCATGACGACACTCAGCGTGACGATCGACAAAGAGGACGGCGTTGACCTAGCGACCTGCGAGCGTATCGCATCGCGAATCAACGACGCGCTCGATGAGTTCGAGGATCCGTATTCACTCGAAGTGGAGTCGGCCGGCCTCGAACGCCCGCTCGTGCGTCCGCACGATTACGAGCGCTTCGCCGGAAAGCGAGCGCGCATCGTGACGTCGCTGATGATCAACGGCGGAAAGACGCATCGCGGAACGCTTGTCGGACTGCGGGGCGAAACCGTGATTCTCGCAACGGATAACGGCAGCGAACTGCCGTTGCCCATTGCAACGATCAAATCGGCGAATTTGGAATACGATCCGCGCGCCGATCTTACTCGCGATAAACGTGAACGGAAGACACATGGCAGAACCGGCAGCTGACGAAAAATTACTCGACGTCTTACAGTTCATTTCGAAGGAACGCAATATTCCGTTCGAGATGCTGCTCGAGGCGCTCGAAGCTGCGCTTTTGACCGCGTATAAGCGGCACTACGGCAGCGAAGCCAACGCAATCGTGATGGTGGATCGGCAGAGCGGCGAGTACCGCGTCTTCCATCGTCGTACCGTCGTCGAGACCGTTGAAGATCCTAAACTCGAGATCGACGCAAGGAAAGCCGGAGGCCCGTATCAGCCCGGCGACTTTTTCGATGAAGAAGTCACGCCGAAAGAGTTCGGCCGCATTGCCGCGCAAACCGCGAAGCAAGTCATCGTGCAGCGCATTCGCGAAGCCGAGCGCGACACGGTATACAACAAGTACGCGCGCAAACTGAACGATCTCGTCACCGGCACGGTGCAACGCTACGAACAGCGCAATATGTATGTGCTGCTTGAGGGCCGCGACGAAGCGATTCTTCCGCTTTCGGAGCAAGTGCCGGGTGAAGCATTCCGCATCAACGATTTCATTCGCGCTTACGTGCTCGACGTGCGCAAGTCGCCGAAAGGACCGCAAGTCGTGCTCTCGCGCGCGGCTGAAGGCTTGGTGCAGCGATTGCTCGAGCTCGAAGTTCCCGAAATCGCCGACGGTGTCGTCGAAATCATGGCGATCGCGCGCGAAGCTGGAAATCGTTCGAAGGTTGCCGTGCGTTCGCTGCGCGCCGAAGTCGATCCGATCGGCGCATGTCTCGGACCAAAATCGAGCCGCATTGCAAACGTCTCGGATAATCTGCGTGGCGAGAAGATCGACGTCATCCGCTATGACGCGGATCCTCAAACGTTCATCATGAATGCCCTCGCGCCGGCGAAAGTCATCAGCGTCGAGTTGTTTGAAGACGACGGCGTCGCGCTCGTCGTGGTGCCGGATTATCAGCTTTCACTTGCGATCGGTCGCGACGGTCAGAACGTTCGGCTCGCTGCGCGTCTTACCGGCTGGCGTCTCGATATCGCGAGCGAAAGCGAAGCCGATGAAGCGCGCGAGCGTTATCTCGCCGAGCGCGCGGAACGCACCGGCGTTGAAGAAGCGCCTGCGGCTGAAGTCGTCGAGGAAGTCGAAGAGGAAGAAGCGCCCGCAGCCTCCGTCGACGAGGAACTCATCCGCAAGTTGGAAGAGTTCCGTCGCGAACGATTGGGCGGTGGCGAGTAAACAGTAAGCATATTCCGATCCGAACCTGCGTGGGGTGCCGTCAAACGCACCCTCAGCGAGAAATGACTCGTTTCGTACGGTCCGGAAATCGTTGGACTCCGGATCAGAAGACGAACGCACGGCAGCCGGGAAGGGGAGCGTATCTCTGCTCGGCTGCTTGCGCGAAGCTCGTTGCAAAGAATCGGCGGTACCCGGGGCTTGCAACGGCAGCGGAAGAATATGGTTTAATAAGTAGTTCGGTGATAAACGATGGATAACGATGTTCGGTAACCACCATGCTCTCTAAGAGGGCAGCTCTGTGACGACTTAGCGGGACCCGAAGCCGCCTGCCGGTTTGGGGGACCCGCGATAATAACGCGGGGGGCGCGAGCTCGCGAACGGCGGGTGCGCTTCTCAAACCGTGGGGGCCCAATGTGGGCGCGCCCACATTGGGGATAAATGGCAACTTCGACCGGTAAGGTACGTATTTTCGAGCTCGCCAAAGAGGTCGGGCTCACATCGAAAGAACTGATCGCCCTCTTCAATGACCGTCTTGGCGGTGTCTTCGAGGCGAAAAATCAGCTGAGCGTGGTCCCGGACCAGATCGCCGATCTGGTGCGTAGCGTTCTTAAGCCTGCGCCCGGCGCAAAGCCGGCGGCGCCTAAGAAGGACGGCGCCCCGGTCGCTGCCGCTCCTGCCGCACCGATACCCGCACCCGTTGACGATTCCGCTCCGGCTGCTCCGCCGGCTTCGGCGAAGTCCGCTACCCCAGACGAACCTCCGGTTCCGCGTTTAAAACCCGTCGCTCCGACATCGACACGGCCCGCCGCGCCAAAACCCGCCGCGCGTCCCGCAACACCGCCGGTAGCGTCAGTCTCGGTCGCGCCGCCCAGCGCGCCCGCGCCCGAGCAACCTCCGGTTCCGACGCCCCAAGCGCCGGCTGCCGCTGCACCCCCGCGTCCCGAGGGCGGTGCACCGCGTCCTGCAGCTGCGCAACGGCCTCCATCGGCGTCGCGTCCGGCTCCGAAGCCATCCGCGCCTGATGCGCCGATTCCGCGACTCAAACCGGTTCCGCATGGACAGTCCTCGATTCAGCGCCGTCCGCCGCCGCCGACCACCATTGCTTCCGCATCTCCTGGGCCCTCAACGGGCATGCCGGGCCGTCCCGGCGTTGC
>JAMXLG010000261.1 GCA_024281135.1 Vulcanimicrobiia bacterium
TATCTGCAGAAAGCGCCGCCGAAAAAGGCCAAAGTCAAGGTCCAGATTTACGACGGAACGAAGCTGGTTCGCTCGATCGACGTCGATCATCCGGTACAAGGCATCAATCGCGCGTGGTGGGACTTGACGTACGATACGATCAAGCTGATTCCCGACTACCACGCGATGGGGGACGGGCTTGGGGGTCTGCAAGTCGTCCCGGGCACGTATACCGTTCGCTTGTCCTACAATGGCGCGCTATCGGATCGCACGATCAAAGTGCTGCCCGACCCGAAGACGCCGGGAACGCAGACTGACATTCAGGCGAGTTTCGAGCTCGCGATGCAGTTACGCGATGACTTCCAGCATCTCGGCAACGACATCGTCGCACTCCGTTCGCTCGATGCATCGTTGCAGAAGGCCGCGCCGCGCGTAGCATCCCACGCCGATGCGGCGCGTGCGGTTGGATCACTGCAAGGCACAGTGAACTCGACGCTCGAGACCCTCTACATTCGCAACGCGCAAAATTCCGAAGACACGCTACGCGCCGCTTCGCGCCTCTATGAACGCATCGCGAATGCCGAAGGCGGCCTCACCGGCAATGATTACGCACCGACCGACGGTCAACGCGGTCTCGCCGAAGAGCTCGACGATATGGCGAAAGCGCAGTTCGCAGCAGACGACGAACTCCTTGGCGCGAAACTGAACGAGGTCAACACTCTGCTGAAATCCGCCGGCGTTCCGGCGATCACGGTGAAGCGGACGTAGTTTCACACCGTCTTCACACCTGCGTATCAGGATGGGCGGCATGGGAGTAACGTTGCGCCAAGCGGCTCTCATTGCCGCGCTCGCCTATCTCCTCGATCCCGTAAGCTACGCCGAGTTTGCGCTGTATCCGAAACTCGTTGTAGCCGGGAACGTTGCGCAGACGATTCACAATATCGACGCACACGGTGGAACGTTCGCCGTCGCGATTCTGTGCTATCTCATCAATTTTATCGAAGACATCATTATTGCGTGGGCGCTCTTCGTGCTGCTCGCACCGGTGAACCGCGCGTTATCGTTGCTGACCGCCTGGCTTCGCCTGATGTATACGGCAATGGGTTTGGCCGGCGTGATGCAACTTGCGACCGCATATCGGTTGATCGTGCATTCGCATGGTACTGCGGCGCTCGATTCAATCCAACTGCAGACTCAGGTTGACGCGCTGCTCGCAACATTTCGCTACGGATGGACGTTTAGCCTGATCGTCTTCGGTTTCCACCTGGTGCTGCTCGGATATCTCGTCTACCGCTCCGGATACATGCCGAAAGTTCTCGGAGCGGTGTTGTCACTCGTGGGTATTGGCTGGATCGTGTACGAGTTGCGGCCGTATCTGTATCCCACAGCGAACCTTGGCTGGATTCCGCTCGCAGGAGCCGCTGAATTGCTGCTGCCACTCTGGTTGTTGATCATGGGATGGCGGATCAAAACGCCGGATGACGCGTCGCTAGGAGTCTTTCCCACTGTCGATGTCGGCTAGCGGAACCGCATAAAGCGAGCCCGTTCTGCTGCCGACGATCAGCGTCTTGCCGACGATGATCGGCGAGCCGACGTTGAAACCGCTGCGCATCTTTTTGCAGCCGATCTCATGCCCGGTTTTTGCATCGAAGGACCACAAGTAGCCCTTCAGGTCGCCGAAGTAAACGCGTCCGTTCGTTGAAACGATACCCCCTTTAGCCGGCGCGTGCACTTTTGCTTCCCAGATCGTTTTTCCGGTCTTTGCTTCGAGCGCGTGCATGTACGGTGAGACTGCACTCCCGAAATAGACGATGCCGTCGAGCATCATCGGAATTGCGCCTTCATTACGCCACGGCAGCGTGCCGCCTTCGAGCGTGACGTCCCACAGTTTAGCGCCGGTCCGCACGTCGAGTGCGTATGCGTGCTGAATCGCCGGACTGTCCACCGATGTGTACTGCGCGGGAGGTTTCGGCATCACGTAGTTGCAGACGAGAATCGTTCCGTCGGTAACCGGCGGGCAATCGCCGTGTCCGGAACCTTGTGCAGGAAAGGACGTGCGCCAGATCGTTGCGCCATCCGCAACGCGAATCGCTGTGACTACGTTATCCAAAACACCGATTGTCACGATGGCGTTGGAACTGATCGGAAGCGCACCGGTCATGGAGGCGATGGAATGCATGTTGCGCGCATAGAGAACTTTGCCCGTATGCGGATCGGCCGCCGTCAGCCAACCGGCGCCGTTATGCTCGATCAGCACGTTGTTCACGATCGCACCGGTCGGCATTGCGGATCCGGCAACTGCCAAACGCCACCGGACTTGCCCCGTTTTCGCGTCGAGCGCGACCAGTGCGCTCGGCCCTTGGCCGACGTAGGTCGTATTCGGAGCAGACCCTTGGCTCTGCTCGTCGCCTTCGCCGACGATCACGAGTCCGTCGTAGAGCAGCGGCTGGCTCATCAAATCATTCGAGAGGTGCTTGCTCCAAATGATCTGGCCGGTTTTAATGTCGACGGCGCTCAGGTCACCATGGTTGTTGCCGACGTAAAGCACGGATCCGGAAACAACGGGGCTCGAGGAGATCGCACCACCAGTGACGCTTGTCCAAGATGTATCCAGGTCATCATCGATCACGACGTTATGCGTTCCGTCGATACGAAACTGCGTCCACTGAGTCGGTTCCGGAGTCGCCGCGGCTTCTCCGTTGATAGCAACCGTCGCGGCAAGTGCGAGCACCAGAGGGACTATGCGCGTGAGGGCGCCGCGAACGCTGCTCATGGTTTTAGTCTTCCCCGCAATGCTGGGAAATGAATTGGAGCGAAAGACCTGGTACTACCAGCGCATGCGTCCCCGTGTTCTGCTCGGTGCTTTTGTAGCGCTCGGCTGCTTGCTTGTTTCATCGTTGCCTCTTGCTGCCGCACCTATCAGTGTATCGAAGGAGAAAGAGATCGACTATCTCCGGACGCTTCGAGAGAAGATCAAACACGTCGTTATCATTATTCAAGAAAACCGTAGCGTTGATAATTTGTTCAACGGTTTCCCCGGGGCCGACACCGTCCAGGAAGGGCTGACGAAGACCGGGCGCATCCCACTTCATCCGGTCGATCTCGATTTTCCGGCGGACGTCGATCATCAGCATCGCGCGTTTGTGCAGCAGTACGACGACGGCAAGATGGACGGCTTTGAAGATACGTTCACGTCGCCTCGTCAAGACGCAGACTTCCCCTACGCGTTCGTCCCGAAGAACCAGGTGCTGCCATACTGGGAAATGGCCGAACAATACACGTTGGGCGACAAATTCTTCCAATCGAATACGGGTCCGAGTTTTCCGGCGCACCTGTATCTCGTTGCCGGCACCGGCGACTTCGTCGCCGATAATCCCAACCATCTCGAAACGACACACTTTGCCTGGGGCTGTGACTCGCCGATTAACGCGCGGGTGTCGATGATCGCGCCGGATGGAGATGAAGTTCCCGGACCGTGGCCGTGCTTCAATTTTCAAACGCTTGCGGACGTTGCGCTCGCTAACGGCGTCACGTGGCGCTATTATGCTCCGCCGATCGACAGTCTCGGGAACATTTGGTCCGCGTTCGACGCGATTCGACACATCCGGTATTCGCAGTTGTGGGGCAACGTGGTCTCGCCCGAAACGCGCGTGCTGG
>JAMXLG010000262.1 GCA_024281135.1 Vulcanimicrobiia bacterium
CGCACCAATAGACGTCCGTGTCTTCTTTGAGATCGAAGACGAGTTTGTGCGTCATCACTGCCTGTGTGAGATAACCACCCGTCGTGTGTTTGATTCCCTTCGGTTTCGCCGTCGTTCCGCTCGTGTACAAAAGGAAGAGTAGGTCTTCGGCATTCATCATTTCCGGTTCACACGTCGTCGGTTGGTCCGCGATAATCTCGCTCCACCAGAGGTCGCGTGTTTCGTGCATGAACACGTCGTCGCCAATACGCTTGGCGACGATGCAATGTTTGATTGACGGCGTCTGCTCCATCGCGATATCGCAATTGCGCTTGAGCGGCACTTTGCTTCCGCGCCGCCAGCCGTGGTCGGCGGTGATCAGCGCAACGCACTGCGCGTCGTTGACGCGGTCGATAATCGAGTCGGGCGAGAACCCGCCGAAAATCACGGAATGCGCGGCGCCGATGCGCGCGCACGCAAGCATCGCAATCGGCAGCTCGGGAATCATCGGCATGTAGATCGCGACGCGATCGCCCTTCTTGATGCCGAGTTTGCGCAGGCCGTTCGCGAATTGGCAAACGCGCTCGAGCAACTGCGAATACGTAATCGTCCATCGATCGCCCGGTTCGCCTTCGTAGTAGTAGGCGATTTTGTCACCTTTGCCGGCACGGACGTGACGGTCCAAGCAGTTGACCGAAACGTTCAATTCTCCGTCCCCAAACCACCGTGCAAACGGCTCGTTCCACTCAAGCACTTGCGTAAACGGTTTGCTCCATTCCAGTTGACGCGCCCAGCCCGCCCAAAACGCGAGATAGTCGCGTTCGGCTTCCTCGTAGATGCCGGGCTTTGCGTTCGCTTGCGCTGTGAACTCGGGCGAGGGCGGAAAGCGCCGGCTCTCTTCGGAGAGGGCTTCAATCGTATGCGAAGTTTGAGTGCTCATGCGTCACGTTTCAGCGGGGACGCAGCAGAACGCCTGCCGAAAAGGTCGCAGATGCTGGCCGCTCTCGTCCTCGCAGTGATTACCGGTAGTACCGGTCTTCAGACAATTCACTTTAACGCCGCGCCGCCCGATTTTTCGATTCCGACCGCAAAGGGCAGCGAGAAACTTTCCGATTTGCGTGGCAAGCCTGTCGTGCTCAATTTTTGGGCGTCGTGGTGCCATCCGTGTACCGACGAGCTGAAAGATTTTGTGCGCGCCCGGACGCTCTATGGGAACAAGATCAACGTTATTACCATCTCGTCCGAGCCGCACGATGTAGCTGCAAGCTACCTGCGCTTATGGAACATCGATTTGCCCCTCGTCGAAGACCTCGACTCCAAGATATCGAACGCCTACTCGGTTCCCCCCATTCCCGTGACGATCGTCCTCGACAGCTCCGGCGCGGTGACCCATGTCTCGGTCGGCGAACTGGATTGGACCGAGTTGCACACGGCCATTGACGAAGTCTTAGCACCCGGTAGTGCTGGCAGTCCCAGCGGCGGAGTGCTAAGATAGGAGGCTATGAGGGGCGAAGGCGGGCTCGACAAGCGGAAAGCGTACATTCTGGCAACGGTCGTCTACGAATATATCGCGACGGCTGAACCGGTTGGTTCGAACACCCTCACGCAGAAGTACAACCTCGGGGTCAGCTCGGCGACCGTTCGGAACGAAATGGCCGAATTGGAGGCCGGCGGCTACTTGATTCAGCCGCACACATCCGCCGGTCGCGTCCCTTCGGATACAGGGTATCGCACGTACGTCGATCAGTTGATGCAGCCCGAACAATTGGGCGCCGACGACCGCCGCCGAATTCGTGACGGCCTGCGCGAGGCGAGCCGCGAACTGGACGAGATCATCGAACAGGCAAGTCGTTTGCTCGGACGCCTATCGAACAATTTGGCGTTCATTACGAAGCCACAGCTCGATACGCAGAGTTTCAAACACGTTCAAATGATTTGGCTCTCGCCGCATACCGGTGTCGCGATCGTCGTGACCTCGCTTGGCGTTGCGGCGCAGACGCTCTTCGAACTCTCGACCGGAGTCGATGCCGATTCGCTCACACGTCTTTCGAATGCTCTCAATTCGCGACTGAGCAATCGACTGTTGCGTGAGATCGGCGATGCAGATATTGCGGCGACGGTGTCGGAACTTGGACTCACCGACGATCTGCGCGGGGCCGTTGTTGCCGCGTTGCATAGCGCACGCTCGAACGAAAGTCCGGGCGTCGCAGCGGCGGGCGCACAGAATTTGCTCGATCAGCCGGAGTTCCACGATCTGCGCAAAGTGCGTTCGATTCTGCGCATGGTTGAAGAGCAGAAAACGCTTTACGATCTCGTCGCCGATGCAATCGGCAGCGATGCGCCGAGCGTGAAGATCGGCGGAGAACTCGGCGTCGACGAAATGTCCGACCTCTCCGTCGTCACGGTTCCGTATCGTTTCGGTGAGCATGCGATCGGTATGCTCTCGATTCTCGGTCCGCGGCGCATGCCGTATGCCAGGTTACTCGCGCTCGCGTCCGGAACAGCCGACACGCTCTCCGAACGCCTCTCCGACGTAAAGTAGGTCGATTCCCGATCTCATGCCCACCAAGGATTACTACGAAGTCCTGGGCGTTGCGCGCAGCGCATCGCCTGATGAAATCAAACGTGCGTATCGCACGCTCGCGCGCACGCACCATCCCGACGTTGCGCACGATAAGGCGCAAGCCGAGCACCGCTTCAAAGAAATCAACGAAGCCTACGAAGTGCTTTCGGATCCGCAGAAGCGTGCGCAATACGATCGATTCGGAACGGTTAGTACGCCGCAAGGCGGTGGCGATTTCGGTTTCGGCGGCTTCGGACCGCAAGGCTTCGGCGACATCTTCGACATGTTCTTCGGCGACATGCGCTCGGGTGGCGGAGCGCAGCGCCGCAGCGGCCCGCAGCGCGGCTCCGATCTGCGCTACGATTTGGAGATTACGCTCGACGATGCGTTCACCGGAACGACGAGAGAGATCCAATTCTCGCATCTCGCGCAGTGCGAAACGTGCAAAGGTTCCGGCGCGCAGCCGGGCTCGTTGATCGTTGCATGCAATCGATGCGCGGGATCGGGCGTGATGCGAACGGTGCGCCAAACGCCGCTCGGTCAATTCGTGACGCAAACGACGTGCACGCAGTGCGGCGGCGAAGGCAGCGTGATCGCGCATCCGTGCACGACGTGTCACGGACGCGGACGTCTCGAAGTCGAGCGCAAACTCACCGTCAGAGTGCCGGCAGGCGTCGATGACGGCTCGCGCATTCGCATCGCCGGAAACGGCGAAGCGGGTATTCGCGGTGGTCCCGCGGGCGATCTCTACGTCTATCTCAGCATCGCGCAGCATCCGTTGTTCAAACGCGACGGCCTCGATACGTACGTCGATATTCCCCTCAGTTTTCCGCAAGCAACGCTCGGCGCGACGATCGAAGTTCCGTCGCTCGAAGGGCAGTTGCCGCTGACGATTCCCACCGGTACGCAAACCGGAACGACGCTGCGCTTGCGTGGTCGCGGCATGCCCAGCGTTCGCGGTTCGCAGCGCGGGGATCATCACGTTACGATTCACGTCGTCATCCCGACGAAACTCAACAAGCGTCAGCGCGAATTGCTTGAAGAATACGCGCGCGCGGGCGGTGATGCGGTGGAAGAGAAGAGCTTCTTCGACCGCGTAAAAGACGCGTTCAAACCCGACTAACGGAATGAGCGCGCGCCGGTTCTTCATCGAGGACACGCACGCTGCGGGCGAACGTGTCGTCGTTGCTGACGCCGATGCGCACAAGATTCGCGACGTGTTGCGGTTGCGCGCGGGCGACACGATCGAAATCGTCGACTCGAGCGGACGGATTTTCGATGCAACACTCGAGAGCGTCGATGGTGGCGTGCGCGCCCAATTGGTGCGTGTTATCAATGAACGGGGCGACGAGCCTGCGGTCATCATCGATGTCGCGCAAGGCATTCCTAAAGGCCAAAAGATGGACTTCGTCGTGGAGAAGCTCTCCGAACTCGGCGTTGCGACGATCATTCCGCTCGAATCGGAACGCGCCGTCGTTCGCGATCCGGGCGACGCGAAAGTCGATCGCTGGCGGCGTTTGGCGAAAACGGCCGCCGCGCAAAGCGGACGGCGCTCGATTCTCGCCGTCGAGGAACCGATGCGCTTCGATGATGTGATCGGTCGCTTCGCGTCCTACGACCTGGTGCTCTTTCCGTGGGAAGTCGCAACGGGCGATCGCAGGTTGCGCGATACGTTGCCTGCGCTGACCGCCGGTGCCGGGCGCATCCTCGTCGTCATCGGGCCCGAGGGCGGATTCTCGCACGCTGAGGCGGAGCGGGCTCGCGAGGCCGGCGCGCACGTGATTTCACTTGGACGACGGATACTGCGGACCGAAACGGCTGCGCTCGTATTGCTTGCGATACTGCAGTATATGAACGAGTAGGCGTCGTATATCGAGCGGTTGATCATGGGGAATTTTCCGTTTTCTTTCGTTATTCCGACGTACAACGAGGCCGGGGGCATCGAAAAGCTTCTACGTGCGTTGGACGAGATTTTCAAAGCGAACAGTCTGGACGGCGAAATCATCGTCGTCGACGATAATTCGCCCGACGGTACTGGCGCGATCGTCGACCGTCTCGCTTCGGAATTGCCCGTGCGCTGTTTGCACCGCCCCGGTAAGCTCGGGCTTTCGAGCGGTGTCATCGATGGATGGAAGTTTGCGCGGCCCGAGTCGGTAGCACTCGGCGCAATGGATGCGGACTTCAGTCACGACATCAAGATCGTCCCGAAAATGGTCGAGGCGCTTGCATCAGGACAGTACGGACTCGCCATCGGCAGCCGTTACGTCAAAGGCGGCGGCATTACGAACTGGCCCGCGAGGCGCATTATCACGTCGAAGGTTGCGTGCTGGCTCGCGCGTCCACTCACGAACGTGAAAGACATTACGAGCGGCTATTTCCTCGTGAAACGCGAGGCGCTCGACGGCGTCCATCTCGATCCGATCGGTTTCAAGATCGGTTTGGAAGTGGTCGCGAAAGCGCATTACGGACGCGCGATCGAGATTCCGTACGTCTTCACCGACCGCATCGTCGGCGAATCGAAACTCAATCAAAAAGAGATCTTTAATTATCTCAAGCAGCTGCGTAAGCTCTACACGGCTCGGCTGTTTCCGGGGAAGGCGTAACACCGATGCCGATGCCGGATTGGTTGCGGAGCCGCCGCGGTAAAGGAGCGGATGCGCGTGACGCGGCGCTGTGGAGCAAATGTCCGGTTTGCGGCGAGGTGCTCTATCGTCGCGATCTTGCGGCCAATCTTTTTGTTTGCACGAAGTGCTCTCATCACTTCCGCATGAGCGCGTACGATCGAATCAATATGTTGATCGACGGCGACTTCACCGAAATCGGTACAGAAGTGCAGCCGGGCGATCCGCTCGAGTGGGCCGATAAAAAGACGTATCCCGTCAAAATCGCCGGCGACAAAGAGAAGAGCGGCTTGAGCGAAGGCGTGGTGTGCGGTATCGGCGCGATGAACGGGTTTGAAATCGCGCTCGGTGTGATGGATTTTCATTTTCGCGGCGGCACGATGGGAACGGTCGTAGGCGAGCGCATCACGATGTTGTTGGAAGAAGCACGCGACCGCCACATTCCGTGCATCATCTTTACCGCATCGGGTGGAGCACGCATGGAAGAAGGCATGTTCGCGCTTATGCAGATGGCAAAGACGACGGCAGCCGTCTCGCGATTCATGAATGACGGCAACTTCTTCGTGACGGTCTTGACGGATCCGACGACCGGCGGCGTTTCCGCGTCGTTTGCGTTCGAATCGGATGTCGTCGTTGCAGAACCGAAGGCGATGATCGGTTTTGCCGGCCGCCGCGTCATCGAGCAGACCATCCGCCAGAAATTACCGGATCAATTCCAAACGGCCGAGTTCTTGCTCGAGAAGGGCGCCGTCGACATGGTTGTCGATCGCCACGACCTCAAGAACACACTCGTCCGATTGCTCCAGTACGCAGCGGGTAAGAAGGTAATCGCGTGAATCTGATCGTCGAACGCGAAAAAGGCCTGCTCGAACTCGAGCGCCGCATTGCGGATCTTCGCAGCGCGAACATAAGCCAGCCGGTCGACATGTCGGCCGAAATCGCCGCGCTCGAACAAAAGTACGAAGAACTGCAGCGCGAGATCTTCGGCCGCTTGACGCCGTGGCAAAAAGTGCACATGGCGCGGCATCCTAGTCGTCCGACATCGCTCGATTATATTTCGCAGCTCGACCGCTTTGACGAATTGCACGGCGATCGGATGTTCCGTGATGATCCTGCCGTTGTCGCCGGGTTTGCGCTGCTTCACGGCCACCCCATCATGGTGATGGGGCAACAGCGCGGCCGCGATACTAAGGAAAATCTGCGGCGCAACTTCGGCATGGTCACGCCCGAAGGCTATCGCAAAGCGCAGCGTCTGGCACACACGGCCTCGCGTTTGGGCGTGCCGGTCGTGACGTTCATCGATACGAAAGGCGCAGACCCCGGCATTACTTCGGAAGAGCACGCGCAATCCGAAGCGATTGCGATGTGCCTCTATGAATTCACGCAGGCGCGCGTGCCGATTGTCGCCTCGATCATCGGCGAAGGCGGGTCCGGCGGCGCGCTCGCGCTCGGCATCGCCGACCACGTCATCATGCTCGAGCATTCCGTGTACAGCGTTGCGTCGCCCGAGGGCTGTGCAGCCATACTCTGGGGCGATGCAACAAAAGCGGAAGAAGCGGCGGCACGGTTGAAACTAACAGCGGCGGATTTACGAGCATTTGGGATCGTTGACGAAATCATCTCAGAGCCGCTCGGAGGTGCGCACCGCGAGCCGTCTCTGGTGGTTTCGACGGTTCTCGGATCGGTAACCATGGCTTTGCAGCGTCTGACGGCGATGTCGCCCGACGCGCTGCTCGAGGCTCGCTATCAGAAGTATCGACGCATAGGCGCATGGGAAACGGAGCGCCGCGAGGTAATCGGGACAAGCCGGTGAAGCGACCGACGCGTACACCGCTCGTTTTTCGTCTCCTCGGACGCGTTAGTGCCACCCTCGTCGCGCTCGTCATCTTCGCACTTGTCGGCGTGCAATTCGCCCGCGTGATCCATCAGAATATTGCGCTTGCGCAAGATCTCTCGTCGACGCAGAGCGACATCAGCGCATTGCAAGCTCGCAAGCAATGGCAGCTGCGCGAACTACAGCGCTTGCAAGACCCCGAAGGGGCCGTCCCCGACATTCACGACCGCTTGCGTCTCGTGCGCCATAACGAGGCGATCATCTTTGTGAGTCCAGCACCGTCCCCCGCTCCGTGAACGATCGCGTCTTCGGCCTCGTCATCAACCTCAACGCCTACGGCGCAACCGTGCGGCTAGAATCCGGCGAGTTGGCGAGCGCGCCTGCCGGGGATGTCGAGACGCATCGCACGCAGTACGAACGCAGCATTTCGGGGCGGAAGTCAATCGCGTTCCTGAAGCATCCCGGCGGGAGGCGCCCGATGGTGACGGTGGCGCCGCAAATCGAAGAGCCGGAACTCGACGAGCAGATTGCCGAGTATTTCAAGAGCACCGAAGAGTGGGAGACCGACGAAGAAGGCCGTCCGGCGCACGAGCGGCATTTCTTGCGTAAAAAGAAACGCGCGGCGCTCTTTCAATCGAAGCATACCGACGAGCCGTAGCGAATAGTCCGCGCGTGAAGCATTGGGCGATCGTTTCGATCGGCACGAATTCGACGCGTGCCTTGATCGCGGACATGCAGCCGGACATTCCGCGCACTGAACTCTCGCGCGCGATCGGCACGCGCATCGGCGAGGGTCTGCGCGAACGCGGCCACCTCGGCGATGAACCGGTACAACGCACGCTGGACGCGATTCGCGATCACATGCGAGCAATACGCGGCCACTACATTCGCCTCTATGCAGTTGCGACGAGTGCGCTGCGACGCGCGGACAACGGCGACGTCTTTGCGGAAGCGGTTCACGACCTGATTGGCGTTCCGCTGCGCGTGCTGAGCGGAGATGAAGAAGCGTCCGGATCCTATCGCGGCGCGATCACAGCGTTCGGTCAACTCCACAGCGAAGAAGTGGGCGTGATCGATACCGGCGGCGGCAGCACTGAATATGCGATCGGTGCGGGCCATTCTCCGGAACGCACGGTTTCATGCGAAATCGGCGCGGTACGATTGACGGAAGCGGTCCCCGAGCTTGCGGGGCGTGATTCGACCGTAGATCTCGATACGATCGAGCGCGCGCGAAAGATCGCGCGCAACGCGCTTGCACCGATCGGTGATTTTCGTAACGTCGAGCGCCTCGCGTTTGTCGGTGGTTCGGCGACGACGGCTGCGCAAGTTGCGTTCGGGAAGAAGACGAAGATGGATCGCGTCGAGATGACGCGCGCCGACATGCAGCGTGCACTCGTGCGATTATGCGGAATGACGTATAGGGAGCGCCGCGAGATCGTGGGCATGAAGCCACATCGCGCGGACATCCTGCCGGCAGGCATCATCGTGCTCGAAACAGCCCTCGACATTCTCGGCCACGACCGCGCCGTAACGACGACCGCCGATTTGCTCGTGGGCTACTTGCTTCAACAGCGCGACCGCCAACCGATCACGGCACGCGCCATCCCTCACTAAGGACGCGCCCTTGCAGGACGCTCATGCCGCCACCCCGGAGTGGGCGGGATGGACGACAAATCGATTCAGGCCCACATCGAGGAGCTTGTGACCGAGGAGCATCGTTTGCTCGAACATGGCGACAGCCATAAGTTGACTCCCGACGACCGCAAGCGTCTCGAAGCCGTGCAGGTACAACTCGACCGCTATTACGACCTCTTACGCCAACGCCGCGCGCGCCGCGATGCAGGACAAGATCCCGATATCGCGCACATGCGTTCGGCAGACACCGTCGAACACTATCAACAGTAAACGGTCACTACCTGGGACGGTGGTGGAACTGGCAGACACAGCAGACTTGAGGTAACTCCTTGAGCCGCGCGTTGGGAAACTGCGTGCGGGATGCGCTCAAAGTCGGCGAACTCTACGTGCGCAAGCATAAGACAACGCCGAGCCAAGCTCGTCGCCCAAGCGACGTGAAGGTGTAGAGACTGGATGGGCGCGACCTACCGGCGACCGTTACGACGATCGCTCACGGTCATGGCACAGTCCGGACCAACAAACATATTCGCGCTTTCGCGCGAACGTGGTAGCGAAAGCTATAGTGGTGCGAAAATTTGCCGCTCGAAAGAGCATGCGGGTTCGATTCCCGCCCGTCCCATTTTTTGTGGTCAGCGTGCCAGGTGTATGGCGCAACTCCCCGCTACGCTCGCGTTGATGAGAAAGTCGAGGCACAGTGACGACGCTTATCGCGAAGCGATAATGCTAAGTAAATCCGCCGCACAAGCGCTGCGGCGACTTGGGCTTCGACCGGCGGGCGGTAATTACGTACAAATGCGCGATCGAATCACCGCGTTGGGATTGTCGACCACGCATTGGACCGGAAAAGCTCATTTGCGTGGCAAGCGCAATCCTCACGTCCCAAAAATCCCTCTGAGCGAGATATTGATCAAGCAGAGCGGATATCGCGGGAGCACGTCACTGCTTAAGCGGCGACTCATTGAGGCAGGCCTTCTCAATCAACGGTGTAGCAGATGCGAACTGGAGTCGTGGCTAGACGAACCTGTTTCACTGCATCTAGACCACATCAACGGCTCTCGCAATGATCACCGTTTGGAAAATCTTCGCCTACTGTGTCCTAACTGCCATAGTCAAACGCCGACCTATTGCGGCAAGAACAAGGGGCGCGGCAAGCGCCTCAGTGAACTGGCGGGGTTGCTGCCTTCATAAAGGATGGATTTTTATCGTCGTGCGTGCGGCCGGCGCCGATCCCATGCGAGTTCTAGCGCTTCTCTTGCGGCAGTTTTTGTTACGTGCTTGAGA
>JAMXLG010000263.1 GCA_024281135.1 Vulcanimicrobiia bacterium
GAAGCAGCGGATACAGGTAGTGGAACTCACGGTTGCCGATTGCTTGCACATCGACACCGGCGTCATCGAGTTCGGCAATCACCGGTTCGTTACGGTGGTAGACCGTCTGACTTCCGCGCAGCGAATCGCCGCAGTCGAAATATAAACCCGGCTTTTCATCACGCAACGCACGCAAACGCGGAACAAAACCACGATGATCGTGAAGATCCGACGTGTGATAAAAGCGGATCATGCAGCCGCCCTCGTGTCATCCTGAGCGAAGCGCAGCGAAGTCGAATGATCGTTACGAGCCCTTGAATCGAGGCGATCCTTCGAGAAGCTCAGGATGACACGGACTCGGGGGATCATACGCGCAACCCGGCTTTTGCCAGTGCCACGGCGAAACGTGCGCAGTCGTCGAGGGCCGTCGGCGAACCGAGGGCTGCTCGCACATCGGAAATGTATTTGTATTGCACCGATGGATCGTCGAGCAGCTTGTCCATCGTTTCCGCTAGGCGGTCCGGCGTCGCATCGTCTTGCAGCAACTCCGGTACGAGTTCACGCCCGAGCACCAGATTCGGCAGCGTAATGTATTTGCCTGAGTACACTTTGCGCGCGTGACGCACGAGATACGGCGCAATAACGTACAACGCAACCGCGGGCACGCCGAGCAGCGTCACTTCCAGCACGGCCGTGCCCGATGCTACGAATGCAGCATCCGCATCGTTCACCGCGGCCGCGACGCCACGCACGATGCGCACATTGTCGAGTTTCGCGGATTTCACGGCACGTGCGATCTGCTTTTCCGACGCATCGTTTGCCGCCCCGAAGATCGCCTGTAAATGCGGACGATTCTCACGCAACTTCTTCAGGGCGCCGATCAACGCGGGGACGTGATGCTTCAACTCCGTACCGCGGCTGCCGGGAAGCAGCGCAATCGTTCCGCCGTCTTTCGGCGGTGCAGGGCGTGCTTCGCGGGTACGGTATTGGCCCGCGAGCGGATGGCCGAAGAACATGATCGGTAGCCGGTGGCTTTTATAGAATTCGTATTGATGCTGGAAAGCGGTGACGGGAACCGTCCACGACGAAATCGCACGCGCGACTTTCTCTTTGTCGAGCCACGTCGCCGGCGGAAACAGATCCATGATCGGACCTTGATAGTCGTACTTCGTCCGCAGTTCTTTTGCCAAGCGCGTATTGAACGCGCCGAAGTCGACGAGGATCACCAGCTCCGGCTTCTCGTCCGCGATGTAGCGCGCCGTCTGCCACATCGTGTTGAGAAGCTTCGGAATGCGCGGAATTGCCGCGATCGGACCCATGCTCGCCCAACCCACGTGATTGCGCCACAGTTTGAATCCGCGTTCGCGCATGCGCTCGGCACCGATGCCTTCGAATTGCGCGTCGGAATCAACCTTCGCAATCGCATCGGCTAAGAGGACCGCGCTCAGTTCGCCTGAGGCTTCACCACTCGAGAAAAAGTACCGCACCGCACTACTTCAGGATGCCGCGTTGAGAGGCAGCTTCGAGGAAGGCAACGATTTCGCGGCCGGGATCGCTCGAGGCTTCGGCTTTCATCGCTTCCACGGCTTGCGAGACGTTCATCTTCGGGTTGTAGAGAATCTTGTAGAACTTCTTGATCTCGTTGCGTTCTTCGATGCTGAACCCCGCCCGGCGCAAACCGACGGAATTCAATCCGTACGGCTCCGCGGGATTGCCTTCGACGAGGAAGAACGGCGGCACGTCTTTGCTGATCTTGCTCGCACCGCCGATCATCGCGTAACGGCCGATGCGCGTGAATTGATGTACACCCGCTTGTCCGCCGATCGTTGCATAATCGCCCACTTCGACGTGTCCTGCGAGTTGCGCGAGATTCGACATCGTGACGTAGTCCCCGAGAATGCAGTTGTGCGCAATGTGCGTGTACGCAAGCAGCAGACAATTGTCGCCGACCGCGGTGACTTCATCTTCGCCCGTCGCGCGCTGAATCGAAACGTATTCGCGCACGATCGTGTTGTTCCCGATCCTCGTGAAGGCGCGCTCGCCGTGGTACTTGCGGTCCTGCGATGCCGCACCGATGGTCGCGAATGGATAGATCTCGCAGCCTTCGCCGATGTCGGTCCAACCATTGACGACGACATGCGCCTGCAGCACGGTACCGGCCAAAATCGAAACGTTTTCGCCGACGACGCAATACGGCCCGATGTCGACACCGCGCGCGATATTCGCGTTAGGATGAACGATAGCGGTAGGGTGAATCATTTAGATGTGAAGCACCGCCGCGTCGAGGCTAAAGCTACGCGGATCGGATGCAATGGAAAACATCAATTCAGCCGAACAGGCGAGCTGCTCTTCGACTTTCGCTTCGGCTTCGACCCATCCGATGTTTCGCTTGTGCTTGATCAAACGGACTTCCATCGTCAAACGGTCGCCCGGCACAACCGGCCGCCGGAATTTCGCATTATTGATACCGGCGAGATACGGAACCTTGCGCGAGAATTCGCCGGGTTCAAGGACGACACAGCCGCCGAGCTGCGCCATCGCTTCGATCATGTACACGCCCGGAAAAAGCGGGTTGCCGGGAAAATGTCCCGTGAAGACCGGTTCGTTGTACGTGATGTTCTTGAAGCCTCGCGCGCGAACGCCGGGCTCGAGCTCGAGAATGCGATCCACGAGCAAGAGCGGATAGCGGTGCGGCAAGATTTCCATGATTTGCCGGATATCGATGTCAGGCACGTTTCCTCAATTCACGCGTCAAGCGCGTATGCAGTGCGTGACCGCTTTTGATCGCGATCACTTCGCATTGTGGATAGGCGCCGAGCAGCGCCAGGTCGCCGATCAGGTCGAGAACCTTGTGGCGGACGACCTCATTGGGCCATTGCAACGATTGCATCGGCCCTTCCTCGTCATACACGAGGGCGTTGTCCAAACTTCCGCCGCGCGCAAGCCCTTGCGCCCGCATCGCCTCCACGTCGCGCAAAAAACCAAACGTGCGGGCGGGTGCGATCTCCGTACGGTACCGTTCCGGCGTGATGACCGCGTCGTAATAGTGCGTGCCGATCGGCGCGTCATAGTCGCCGACAAAACGCACACGAAACTCATCAGCCGGCAACACGATCACGGCCTTCTCGCCTTCGCGAAGCTCGTACGATTGCTGCGGCGCGAAGACGGGACGCGGCTCCGAAGATTCAACCAGACCGGTCCGTGCGATCGCGTCGGCATAGATCTTCGCGCTTCCGTCGAGAATCGGAATCTCTTCGCCGTCGAGCTCGATCTCCGCATCGCTCACACCCATCGCGGTAAGCGCGGAAAGGATGTGTTCGATCGTCGAGATGCTCGTCGACTCGTGCGAGATGACCGTTGCTAACGGCGATTCGCTCGCAAAGTCCGCAGTCGCGGGAATGCGCGCATTCGAACAGATGAAAACGAAACCGGTTCCCGGGGCAGCAGGCCGCACATCCATCGCCGCGGTCGTACCCGTGTGAAGCCCGACGCCCTCGAAGTGCAAGGGCTCGCGCAGCGTAGCTGCCATCATCTGCAGCTATTCTTCGCTCTCTAGCTCTTGCTCCAGTTTTTTGACGCGAGCAACGAGCTTCGGCAGTCCGCGCACCATGACTTCGGCCTTCATCCACTCGCGGTGATCGCGAGCGGGGTTGCCGGAAATCATTGCGCCCTCTTCCACATCGCCCCACACGCCCGATTGTCCCGCGACCGTTGAGTGCGAGCCGATGTGCATGTGTCCGCGCGTGCCGACCTGCCCCGCGATCTTGACGAAATCGCCGGTGCTCGTGGAACCGGCAAAGCCGGTCTGCGCAGCAATCGCGCAGTGCATGCCGATTCGGGAGTTGTGACCGATCTGCACCAAATTGTCGATCTTCGTGCCGCGTCCGATTTGCGTGCTTCCCGTCTGAGCGCGATCGACGCAGGTATTCGCGCCGATTTCGACTTCATCGTCGAGCACGACGTTGCCGACTTGCGGAATTCGTTCGAGGCGCCCCTCGAGAAACGCCCAGCCGAAGCCTTCGCTTCCGATCACGCTGCCGGAGTGCAGCACCACGCGATTGCCGATCACGCACCCTTCGTGCACGATCGCATGCGGATGGAGCCACGTGTCTTCTCCGATGCGCACGTCAGAGCCGATGTATGCGCCGACGCCGATCGTCGTGCGTGCGCCGATTTCCGCGCCGCTTCCGATGTAGGCGTTTGCACCGAGATACACGTCGTCACCAATGACGGCGCCGTCTTCGACGATTGCGCTCGGATGACGAAACGGTCCGCGCGGACGCGGACGCTTGAGCGCCGCAAGAAACGTCGCGAGCGCGGCGCGCGCGTTTTCGACGATCAATACCGGCTTGGGCGGCGTCTCGCCACCGATCGGAACGCTATCGTCGATGAGCACCGCAGCCGCTTTGCTTTTGAATGCAGCCGCGAGGTATTTTTCGTCGGTTGCAAACGTCAGCGCGTCGTCGGTCGCATCATCGACGGCTGCGACACGCGAAATGGCAACGGAGCCGTCGCCAATGACGCGGCCCCCAACCTTCGCCTGCAGATCCGCGAGCGTGCCCAGCATGCTATTGCGCGCTGGGGGACGAGCTCGCTTCCGTGATGTTCATCACTTTTTCGACATCAGGCGTGATGTCGACGCCGCCGTAGCCGACGCCCTGTTTGGTCACGACCAACTTCAGGCCCTTATCGGAGGCGACTTTGTTCGCGGCGTCGCGAATCTGTTTCGTCAGATCTTCCGTGATGCCGGCGTACTTCTTCTGCAGCGCGAGCGCTTCGCGTTGCTTTTGAGCGTTGGATACGCGGCTCTGGACGATCTTCTGCTCGTCGATCATCAGTTGTTGCTGATTTAGCTGATAGGTTTTCCAATTTGCCACGATACGGCCGATATCGATGAGGCCGACCGGGGAGTTATTGGCGCAGCCGGCGAGCAGCGCGGCGGCAGTAGCGATAATAATTAGTTGTTTCTTCACTCGTGTAGACTTTCGACGTCGCGGATGAGATCGTTGGTGAGGTCATAGCCGCCGTTTGCGGCTTGAACATTGTCAAAGACGACCGTGAACCCGTCATCCTTCGCGATTCTAGTGGCTTCGCGTTGGACCTGGGCCTGAATTTGCGCCAATAGGTCGTCATGGCGCTTTTGCAGATCGTTGAGCTGTTTCGCGGCAGCGCCCGTCGCACCCACGTCTTCACCGTGAAGCGCAGCGAACTGCTTGTCGAGATCGCTCTTCGTCGCGTTGTACTCGGCAACCGTCGCTTGCGCGTCGGCCTGGAACTTCGAACCGAACTGTTGATGAATCTTCAGCAATTGCTGCTGCACGTCCGGCGGAATGCTCTGCTGCGGAATCGGTGCGGCACCGAGTCCGCGCATTTGCGCGCCGACCTGCTGCTGGCGAGCGGAAAGCTTCGCTTGCGTCTGCGAACGAATGCTTGCGGCCTGTTTTTGAATCGACGCGGTCGTCTCGGAACGCAGCTGCTTCTGATACGCAGCAAGGTCTTGCTGATGCTGCGCGCGCAGCACCGCAACCTGATCCGCCTCTTTCCTATCGAGCGCGGCGAGTTGTTCGGCGACTTGCTTGCGCTGCGTCGCATCCATCGCGATGTTGTTGGCTTTCATTCTGAGCGCAAGGCGCTGCGTCGCATCTTGCTGAGAGAGGCGCAGCGATAGATCCGTCTCCTGCTGTTGATACTGCTCTGCGCGCGCGCGGAATTTTTGATCCGCTTGTTTGCTGAGCTGCTGCGCGACCGAAGTCATCGCGGCGTTGTCTTGTGCAACAACGCTCTGTTGATACTGCTGGTAGTCTTGCTGCGCCGCTCGCGCCGCTTGCGCGGCCTGTTGCTGCGACGTCGCGTTCATCTGCTCTCCGATGCCCGCTGCGCGCGGATCGATATTCGCCGCCCTCAACGCCGCAATATCTGCTTGACGTTCTTGCTGCTGATACTGCTGCTGCTTCTGCTGGAGAATCGCGTTCGCGCGGCTCTGCGCATCTTTGAGCTGTTGGTTCAGGACTTGCGTCTGTTGCGCGATTTCCGCAGATGAAAGCGGCGCGTGCGGCATCGTCGCTTGTAGATTGATTGCCGCGACGGCGTTCTCGAGTTGTTGCACTTGCGGGTAGAGAGGGTGATGCTTGATCACTTCGTCAACGCGTACGTACGCCACGCCGCGCACCTTTTCGGAGTGCACGTCAACGCGCGAACAGCCACCAAGCATGGCGGCTGCCGCGAGGACCAGCGCAACACCGTTGCGCCTATTTATTGAGCGAATTCTGGACATCTTGAGTGATGTCCATGCCCCCGTAGATCACGTCGCCGCGATCGATCACCAGCAGCAAGTTCTTGCTCTTCGCAACCGACGCCGTGACGGACTTCGTTTGATCGACAAGCGGCTTGAGCAGTTGATCGCGCTTATCGGAGACGAGCTTGTCCCACTGCGCGCCCACGTCGTTCTTTTCCGCGTCGGTCTTCGCGTCTTTGAGCTTTGCCTGGTACGCCGGACGCTGCTGATCCATGAACTGCTGCAGCGCTTTGTTCGCGTCTTGAACCTTCGACGAATTGTCGAGCGCCGACTGATCGACGTAACCGATCTCCGACGGCGGCGGTGACGCGCCCGGATTGAGCGCCTGCGCGCTCTTGATGGCGTTGACGACGTCGCTCGTGACGTCTTGTCCGCCGTACACGATGATGCGCTTATCGACGACAACCGAAAGCTTGCGATCGCCGGCGACCGTTGCAAGCGCGAGCTGCGCGCGTTGGAAGAGCGGACCGACGAGTTCACGCTGCTTGTCCTGCAGTTGCTGCTGGAAGCGCATCGTAACGCTTTGCTTGTCGGCATCCGAGCGCGCCGACTTCATCGCCGTAGCGAACTGACGGTCGAGCCCGGCTTTATACTGCGCGAGCTGCGCGTTCGCTGAGGCGAATTGCGGCAGACTGCCGAGTGCCGTTTGATCGACGTATCCGACGTCGGTCAAATCCGCAGCGATCGCCGCGGGAGCAATAAGCGCCGCGATAATCGCCGTTCCGAGGAGAGATGTGATGAGCCGTTTCTTCATGTGTCCTTGTGTCTCTAAAAGCTTTGGCCGATGCCGAAGCTCATGTGCGTGCCAAAGGCGCCGCGTGCGAAGTCGATGCGCACGGTGCGCAATCCCAGTTGCGGAATATCGAAGCGGAGACCGGCGCCGGCGTCGGTGACGCTCGCCCAGTTTCCGGGATAACCCGTGATTTGGTTCGTGTACGGGTCGAGCAGCGGATACGCGCCGCGGATGCGATACTCGAGGCCGTCGGCGAACACCGCGAACGTCAGCTTGCGATCTGCCGTGAGCGGTTGCCGTAATTCGATCTGACCGAGAAGCGCATCGGTCGCGTAGAAGACCGTATTGTAACCGCGCATTTGTTGGTCGGAGAACGTGTAGAGCTGACTCGGCGGAATCACGCCCGTCGTCGTTTCCGGCAACACGTGAATGCCGAGCGTCGCGCTCTTGAGCACGGGTAAGAACCGCGCCACATCGAGCTGCGTCGCCGTGTAGTTGAAGCTCGAGCGCATCAGTCCCGGCGTCGAAACCGTTTCCGAAATATTGGCTCTCCAGCCGTGCCGCGGGTTGTACGGATCGTCCATCGTGATCGGCGACGTGCCGACGCCGAACGTCAAGTAGTTCAACTGATACGGCAGACCCGTATTGACGTTCGCGATCGACGTTGCCGAAATACCGAACGAACCGTTGATGTTCGAAATATTCGAGTTGAGCGGATTCGGCGTCGGGCCGGCGAGCACGTTCGGCTGCGAGCCCTGGAAGTAGTACGGCGCGGGAACGCTCGTATTGTACTTCACCTTCTCGATCGTCGGCGTGATCGATGCAATCACGTAGTCACTCAAGCGGCGCCCGAGCGAAACCGAACCGCCGAGCGACGCCGAATAGCTGGTCGAGACGACGCCGCCGATCAGCGCCGAGTTGGTGGTCGGATAGAGCGTCACCGGAATCGGCGCTTGCGTCGCGCCGACGATCGGTGCGGGCTGAATGATCGAAGTGGTCGCGTTGTAAACCGGATAATAGTACGTCGAACCGTTATCGAAGATGTTGACGCTCAGGGAATAGCGCTGCGACTTCGGCGTGTTGCCAAGATAGGGAACCGTCACACCGATTTGGCCGAGATAGGTGCGCGCGCCGCGCTGGAACTGCACGGATGCGGAGTTGCCCGTGCCGTGCAGGTTCGTGTCTTGATAACCGAGCGTTCCGTAGAGGCCCTGACCCGTGATACCGCCCGAATATCCGAAACCGATGTTCGCGGATGCCGTGCGCTGTTCGGTGACTTGCCACACCAGCGTCACTTCCTGCGGCTTTTTGGGATCCGGACCTTCTTTAATATCCGGATTGACTTTCGAGAAATAACCGGTCGCTTGCAAGCGGTCGTAATCGCTCTTGATCCAATCGGTATTCACGACCATGCCTGGACGCACGCGCAATTCGCGGCGAATCACTTGGTCTTTGGTGCGCGTATTGCCGGTGATCTGCACGGCCGCGACGCGCGCGACGTAGACGTCGTACTTCACGTCCGCGGTGCCGGCTTTTTGATCGATCGTCGACGGGTCGATACCGCCTTCGAAGTTGCCGAGTTCGACCTTGAACTTATCTTCGTAGAACTTGCGCAGCGCGTCGGCGTCTTTTTGCTTGATCTCGTCGGAATAAACCATACCCGGCTTGAGCGTCAGCTGGGGGATGATCACCGGCGGCGGAAGCACCGGGTCGCCGCCAATGATGATGTTCTTGACGGTAAGACCTTCGATAATCGTCAGCGTCAGCGCGCCGGACTTCGGATCGAGATTAATATCCTTGATGTGCGACGGCACTTGTCCGCCGTAGCCGATACGCTCGTAATAGTTGTTTATCTTCAACACGTCCTGACGGAACGTGTTCGAGTTGAAGACTTGGCCGACGGCGAGATCCATCAATGCGAGAAGCGTATCGTTCGGAACCTTCTGATTTCCGACGAAGGTGATCTTACTGATAACCGGATTTTCGATGACGCGATACGTGATCGCGACGCCCCGGGGACGCGCGCGCACAAGTGGCGGCGCAATATCAGCGAAATACCCCAGTGCGTTCAGGTTTGCAAGATCTTGCTGGACGATCTTGGGATCGTACGGCTGCCCCGGACGGGCTTGAATCACTTGCATGATTGCAGACGTGGGGACGTGTGCGTTGCCGGTGATGTCGACGGAGACAATCTTCGGCGCAGTCGGAGCCGACTCCGAAAACGCCGCAAGCGGCGCTACGAGCGTCAACACGACAACGAGGGCGAGCACGGCGCGCCGGAGGTCTAAGGTCATGCGAAAAAGTTGTCCTCTACGTGAGCAAGAACGCTGAGGGCGTCAGCGATGCGACGCGCGCGAAGCACGCGGCGGCTTTGAGAGTTCCGGCCCCAGGTTCGCGCTAGCGGGCGGCGGTCCTTGCCTTCTAAAGAAGCTGTGGAAATCACCAATAGAGCCTCTGCAAGTTAAAGCTGAAGCCGCTCGCGCCTTGGAGTGGTTGTCCAACGGCGAGATGCGACGAAGTCGACACTCCTGCAGGTGTCTGGAAAAGCACCTGCGGCCCCGCCGACCAGTAAAATGACAGCTGCGCGCTCGTTGCGTTCGAGCCGACTAGCTGGAGCCCGGCCGAAAAGAGCGACGGCGTCCCGAATGTTTGCGAGTAGATGAAGTTGACCGTCTTGCCGAGCAACCGCGTCGCTGAGAAGCCGACGTTCCCCAAATAATTCACGTTCAAGTTGAAGTTCTGAAAGCCGAGACCTTGCGACACGGCGTTTTCAACCGGCGCAAGCACGCCCGCGGTGAACTGGGCGTTAAGGATATTGAACGCCTCCTGGCCTACAGTGATTGACGACGAGGGTTGCCCTAGCGGCTGCGCGCCGGGCACGACGTTGAGCGCGCCTTGCGGCGTGATGCCGTTGATCGTGGGATTGTTTGCGCCGGTCGGCAGGGCCGCACTGCCGATGAGCCCTCCGAAGGGTGCGATCATTGCAAGAATTTGTTCGTTCGAGTAGCCGGGCGGGTTCGTAGAAAACGCGATCCTTAGCCCGTTGATCGGTCCGTCGACATTGATCGTGACATCGGTCGAGTAGGCGAGCACGTGCGGATCCGGCGAGGTGACGTGGGTCACACCTCGTGCGCGCAGCGTCGGAATGATCCCCTGCGACGGCGTGAAGTTCACGACGGCATCTGTCAGACGGAAGACGCGATCGAAGTACGTCAGCGTTCCGCCCGTGCCGACGAATTGACCCTCAAGCGTCGGAGATGAAAGCGTTCCGGCGAGATTCACCGCACCGCTTGCGCCGATGTCGAGGCCCGCGCCGAAGCCGGAGCCTCGCACGCGGACGTTCCTGCCCACCGCGAACCTCAGGTCAAATCCCAAATCAATCGGGAATGACGGGCCGCCTGTGCCGCTGTTTTGCGTTGCTGCGAGAAACGCCGAGAACGGAATAGTCGCGTCGTGCAACGATATGTCGCCGCCCACTTGTGCGAGCTGGTTGGCCGCGCGCTGCAGCGACACGTGTCCGTCGAATGCACCGCTTCCAAGCGCGGGGATATTGAGCTGCGCGTTCTTCGCGGTTGCATCCAGGCGATAACTCGCGTTTTTCGCGCCGTTTGCGAACGCGACGTGTCCCGATGCGGCGATCGTTCCCGCGCCGAAGTTCGCCGAAAGGCGCTGTACCGTTGCTTGCGTGCGATCGAACGTCAACGTGGCGGTGGCGTTTGTGACCGGCGTACGATTGAGATCGCTGACATAGCTTCCCTTTTCGAGCGCGAAGCGACCGTAGATGCGCGGCGTTTCCACGGTTCCCGCTACTGCGAGCTCACCATCAATCGTACCACCGAGCTTCGTGTTATTACCGAGCAGCGTTTGAAACGTCGCGGGGTCGAGCGCGTTTACCGAAAGATCGAGATTGATAGGCGCGTGCGGTGGCCCGGCACCGAACGGATTCAACCGCAACGGCAGCGATCCGGCTAGCGAAATCTCGCCATGTTCGAACTGCGCGCCGGCGTTGCTCAACTCGATCGAATTGGTGTCTCGATTCCAACGCACCGAACCGAAAATCGACGGAATCTTCACGCCGTACGCGACAGCGTTCGTGGCGTCAAATGCGGCGGAGACTTGCGGGTCGTGCGGAGTGCCGCGAATGCTTAGCGTCGATTCATACTCGCCCGCGAGCTGAACCTCTTTGCGCCACACCTGGTTGATCAAACGCGGCATGTCGTTCGAGTTCAAATAGACGTCAACTGCGATCGGGTCGTTTAATGCAAGACCGAAGTCACCGCTTGCGGTTGCGGTCAATCCCGTCGACACCAGGCTCGCGGAATCGATCTTGATGCGATCGCCCGTGGACGTGAACGCGAAGTCGGCCGCCTCGATCGGCAACGGTCCGAGCGTGCCACCGTTGAGCGATGAGGTTCCGTTGACGTGCAAACGCGGATAGCGGCCGTCGATCGTTGCGTCCGCGTCAAGCAGACCGCTCACCGGAATTTGTCCGAATCCGAAAGCGCCAAGCCACCTTGAGGTGT
>JAMXLG010000264.1 GCA_024281135.1 Vulcanimicrobiia bacterium
TCGCTTCCCCCGAGCGTCGCATCGACGATTTCCTGCTGCAACGGGCGAAACGACTCAAACCCAAAATGATGGTTGAGCGCTTCATGAAGCGTTAAGGTGGCCACCATACTGCGTTCGTCATTCACGCCTTGTAGCCCTTACATCAAGGGGTCGCGCTAGACCGAAACTAAACAGAGCTGGCTCGAATAAACCGCGAATCCGCTCGCAGCGTATCGAATCGAGCGTCTCGGGTAAGCCAGAGACGAAGATACGGATCGCCTGCGGCTTCGTGCACGTAGTGCAGCGCCGCGTCCGTCTTACCCACGGCAGCTAACGCCGCCGCTATCGCAAGCGGATCGGGAGGCACTGCGGTGTTCATGGCATGGTGGAGGTGTTCCAGCGCGTCATGCGTGCGGCCAATCAACGCGTCCGTCCGCGCTTCGAGCACCTCAGCTGTAGGACATTTGCAAACGTCGCGCATGGTGCGGTAAGTGCGTAAGGCATCAGAGAACGCGTGCGTTTGCTCATACGCGATCCCCAGTGCGGTGAGCGAGATGACATTGTCGGGTTGTACGGCAATGGACCAACGGTCGTACGCGATCGCGGCTGCATAATCTCTAGAAAGGTATCGATGTACCGCGACCCAGGAGTTGATCGACGGATTGGCCGGGTCGAGCTTTTGCGCAGTCTCGATTTCCTGACGAGATCGCGCAGCTTTGCCTTCTGCGATCAGCAACACGCTATACCAATGATGAGCGACGGGATTGTTTGGATCTAACGCAATTGCACGTTCGAATTCGAGCTCGGCTGCCGGAAGGTTTCGATCGTAGAGTTCATACGTCTTTGCGAGAGCGACGTGGGCATCGGAGAGATTCGGATCGAGCGCTATCGCGCGATTGGCATTGAGCCGAAGCAGTTGCAGGTAGACCGATGCGGGCCGGGGACCGTAATCGTAGTCGGCGATAAGAGCGTAGGCAAAGGCGAGACCCGAGTAGCCGAGTGCATTCGTGGGCCGCGCGCGGACGAAGTCACGGAAATAGCTGACGGATTTCCAGGCGTTAGCGCGTCCGCGCATGTTCCAGTACAACTTGCCGAGGGCATAGAGTCTCGCGTCGGCTTTCGATAGTGCCGGCGTTGAGTGATTCGGTACGACGCTGCTCGCCGATAGAGCGAAGAAGAAGAGAAGCGCGAGCGCTGCCGCAATGAAAGTGAATGCCGAAGTGCGTACCGGCACGGTCCTGCGTAACTGATCGTTCTTCATCGTGCGAACGGGCACGGCAATGCGGTAGCCGCGGCGCCGGACGGTCTCGATCACGGGCTTGTCCCAGTATTCGCGAAACGCGCGCCGCAAAACATAGATGTTTTGCGATAAGCTCGCCCGATCGACATAGCCCTCGGGCCAGACCCGCGCGATCAATTCATCGAAGGTGAGCATTTGATCGGGCCGTTCCAGCAACGCGAGCAGCGTTTCCGACACCTTGTCGCCAAGCGGCAGCACCTTACCCTTCGCTCGAACGACGGCGTCGGCTTCGTCGTAGACAAACGGGCCGAAGGCAAAGACCTTCATCGCGATTCCGATCCGGCTGGATGATTGGCCGATGAGCGAGTTTTGATCGAGACGTGACGCCGGCCGTTCGCGAGCGCTTGCATAATGTGGCCGATGGCAGAGTTCACCTTGAATATAAACGGCAAAGCGCGGAAAGTCACGGTCGAACCCGACACGCCGCTTCTCTGGGTACTGCGCGACACTCTAGGTCTTACGGGCACCAAGTTCGGCTGCGGAATTGCGCAGTGCGGCGCGTGTGTAGTGCACCTGAACGGCCGGGCAGCCCCATCGTGCGTCGTTCCAGTGTCATCGGTCGGAGCTGCACAGATTCGGACGATTGAGGGTTTGGCAGACGATCCCGTCGGGCAGCGGCTTCAGCGCGCTTGGGTCACACGTGACGTGCCGCAATGCGGCTACTGTCAAAGCGGGATGCTGATGCAAGCAACGGTGCTGCTTCGGGAGCATCCGCACGCGTCCGCCGCGGAGATCAACGCTGCGATGTCGTCGCACATCTGTCGCTGCGGCACATACCAGCGGATTCGCGATGCAATCGCAACCGCTTCACGCTCATGAAACGCGGTGTCTTCCTTGCAATGGTGGCCGCGGCGAGTGGTGCTGTCGCGTTTGACTTACCACTTTCGGGAGCATCATCTAGCACATTTGCTCCGGCGGTTTGGCTGTCAATCGACGAGGCTGGGATCGTTACCATCACGATTCCTATGGCCGAGATGGGCCAAGGCGTGAACACTGCGCTCGCAATGGCACTGGCCGATGAACTGGACGCGGATTGGAGTCAGGTCCGCGTCGAAACGGCACTTGCAAACAAACAGCGATACGGCGATCAGGGAATCGGCGGAAGCCGTTCGATGCGGAAGCGAACGCTTCCATTTCGCCAGGCCGGCGCAACTGCTCGCCAAATGTTCGTTGCTGCCGCCGCCGCGCGCTGGGGCGTGAATGCGACGACGTGTACCACCTCGTACGGATGTGTTTGGCACGACGGAACTGGACGAAAGGCGTTGTACGGGTCACTCGTAGCCGATGCGGTAAAGCTTTCATTGCCGGCCGATCCCAAACTGAAGACCCGTCAAGAATTTCGTTTCATCGGAAAGCCGCAAACGTTGATCGAAGCCGAGATCAAGAGTACTGGTAAAGCGATATACGGGATCGACGTTCAGCGTGTGGGGATGCTTTATGCCTCGATCGAACGCGAGCCGCGACTCGGGTCCGAGCTGGTCTCATTCGATCGGCACAATGCCGAGGCGGTGAGTGGCGTACACGAAGTGATCGTCCTCGATAGTCCACCGTTTGACGGCGCGTTTCCATTTTGGTGTGGCGTAGCGGTTGTCGCAGATTCCTATTGGTCTGCGCTTGAGGGGCGGCGTGCCCTGAACGTTCATTGGTCGGACGGACCAAACGCGACAATCGGATCCGATCGAATTCTGCGCAGTTTGCGGGACGGTGCAAATGAAGAAGCATTCGTAGGGGGATCAATCGGCGATATAAGCGCCGCAGAGAAGCGATCAGTGAAGAAGATCGAGGCGACGTACTATACGCCGCCGCAAGCACACGCGACGATGGAGCCGCAAAATGCCGTTGCCGACGTGCGGGTCGGTTCGTGCGAAGTATGGCTCGGCACGCAGAGTCCTACCGCGGTGCTAGAGGCAGCGATGAAGATCACGGGCCTGCCAAATGAGGCCGTGACCGTGCACCAAATGCTTGTCGGCGGCGGCTTCGGTAGGCGCAGCGATATTGATCCCGCGATCGAAGCGCTGCTGCTGTCGAAGCGCATTCGGCGCCCGGTGAAAGTCGTGTGGACGCGCGAGGATGATCTCACCCATGACATGTACCTTCCGCCGCACGTAAGCTCGCTGCGCGCAGATCTCGACGAAGAGAACAACCTTCTCGCAGTCGTGCATCGTCACATCGGGCCGACGATCGGCATTCAACGTGGTTATGCAACGCGGACAGAGGTCGACCGTGAAGCGCTCGACGGTATCCTTGAACCCGAGTACGCGTTCCCGGCATACAGAGCGGAGTTCAAACTCGTCGAAGGCGTCCCGATAAATTTCGGCTGGTGGCGAGCGGTCAGCGAAGGCCAGAACCGATTCGCCGAAGAGTGTTTCATCGACGAACTCGCCGCCGCGGTGAACGCCGATCCCTATGAATATCGCCGAAAACTACTTGCCCACAACCCTCGCGCGTCGCTTGTGCTCGACCGCGTCGCCGAGCGTGCGGGCTGGAAGACGCCACCTTCGCCTGGAATTGCGCGTGGTATTGCGTTCGCTCCATACGGGAAAACACTCGTCGCGCAAGTTGTAGAACTGGGTGTAACGCCTGCTAAAACGATTGTCGTTCATCGCGTTGTATGCGCAATTGATTGCGGTATGATCGTCAATCCTCGAACGGTCGAGGCGCAAATGCAGGGTGGTATTGTCTGGGGCTTAGGCGCTACGCTTAAGCACGAAATCACGATTGCGCACGGCTCGGTCGCGGAGTCGAACTTCGATGCTTATCCGATGCTTCGAATCAATGAAATGCCGCTGATAGACACGGAGTTTATCGAGAGTGATGCCGACCCATCCGGAGTCGGAGAGGCGGCGGTCCCCGCACTAGCGCCGGCTGTTGCCAACGCGATCTACGCGGCAACCGGGAAGCGCCTGAGGAATCTACCTATCCGCCGTGTCGAGTGACGCCCTCTACGAATTCTTCGGCGGCCTCCTGTGGGTCGATATCGAGCAGGTGCTGACGCCGGCTTAGCTGCTGAAGTGCGTAAATCGAAATCTTTGGCGAGATGCGATCCAGCACACTTTGCAGTTGCGGATGCGCGCGAAGCGCGTCGAGGCGGACGACCGGCGCATTATGCTGCTCCGGCCAAAAATGCTTGTCGTCGCTCAAGACGATGAGTTGTGTCTCGGCGATGCTTGCGTCGGTCGTTACCCCGTTTGCGACTTCGACGTCGCCACGATTCAGGAAGTCGAACTGTTGCCCGGGTTGACATGGCACGACATTCTTAAAGTCAAAGCCGCCATACAATGTGCGGAGTCGCTGAAGTGTCCCATTTGGCGACAAGAAATCCGTCGTAGCGGCAAGACGTAATTGTCGCGCGATTGCCGCGCACTTGGTCATTCTCAGAAGCCAAAACTGCTCGGCTGCGTACTGCGATGTAACGAGGCACGGAGAAACATTCGCCGGCGAAGGAGCAAGCCACGTGATTCCTCTTTGCCGCTCACGTGGTGGTTTTTGTATGAGCTCGGGATAGAGATCGATGTCGCCGCGCTGTAACGCTTGCATCGCGTGTGCTTCGTCGCCGACACCCATATGACGCTCCACGGGGATTCGCGCTCGTCGCAAAGCAACGGCGTAGATCTCGGCAACGGTCTGATTTTCTTCCGACTCGGTCGAGCCGATGCGGACGCTGTTGGGCAAAGCTCTTCTACCGCACTTCGCTAGAAGAAGTGCAGATGCCATCACCGCGATCGAGCGTCCGCGCGTAATCAACGAGTGTCCCCTAACCCAACCCTCTCGAACAACATCGACACCGTGGTAGTACGAGATACCCCGTGACGGTGCTCCGTTCCCGGTACGGCGCATACGCAGTACAGGTGAAGGATTCGAACCTCCTGAGCCGGCGCACGGCTCGCCAATGTCATGCGATCAGCGCATGTGCTTGGTGTCCGCCTAATGTTCGATACCAACTCGTTGTTAATCGAGCAGCTCGACACCCCAGTTCA
>JAMXLG010000265.1 GCA_024281135.1 Vulcanimicrobiia bacterium
TCCTTGCGAAACAAGCGGTGGCGCAGATAAATCCGCTCGCCTTTACATTCCTGCGCTTCATCGCGATGACGCCGCTCGCGTTTCTCCTCGTGCGGCTCGCGGGCGGCCGCGTTCACGTCAACCGCAACGACATCGGCGCGCTCATCGTCTGCGGCGCCTGCGGCTACGGTGTCTATCAGTACTTTTGGATCATCGGTTTGAAGTACACGACGCCGTTTGCGTCGTCCCTGCTGGGTGCGATGTCGCCGATCTTCACGCTTGCAATTGTAGCTGCGCTCGGACACGAGCGCGTGCGCAGCGGACGTTGGCTCGGAGCGTTCATCGCAATCCTCGGCGTCGCCGTCTTCGAAGGTGCGTTTTCGGGAGCCACGAGTTTTCGCATCGGCGATCTCCTCACGCTCGGGGCCGCGATCGTGTTCGCGGTCTATAACGTCGTGAGCGCGCGACTACTCGACCGCTACACGCCGCTCGAACTGCTGGCGATCACGATGGCGATCGGGACCGTGATGATCGCGTTCGGCGGAATCCCGGCGCTGCTTCACACGAACTTCGCCGCAATCTCGTGGGATGTGTGGTGGCGGTTGATCTATGCCACGCTCTTTCCGATCCTCCTCACGTATCCGGTATGGAGCAATGGGATCAGCACACTCGGCGCGGGTCCCGCCTCGATCTTCAGCTTTTTGGTACCGGTGCTCACGGGCATTCTTAGCGTCCCGATCGTCCATGCGTCCTTCACCCGCTACGAATTGGCAGGCGCCGCGATTTGCCTCGCAGGCATGATCGTGTCGTACGCGCTCGGGCGCATTTCGCTGACCGCGATTTGGGCGCAAAGGACGTTGCCCTTCGAACGATAAAGGCGGGCGCGATGGTGAGACGCGCGTGGTATCTACTCTTGCTGCTGCCGTTTGTCGGAACGCTGATTCCGCAGTTCTACAATCGGATGCAGCCGGCACTCTTTGGACTGCCGTTCTTCTACTGGTATCAGCTGCTGTGGGTCATCGTGACGTCGATTCTGCTCGGCATCGTGGTCATTGCGACGCGGAGACCCGACGATGTCTAGCGGCGCGATCATCCTCGTCGTCCTCGTACTCGGCGTCACCGCCATGGGATTCCTTGCGTCGCGATGGGGTTCGGCAAAACTCAATTCGCTCGATGAGTGGGCACTCGGTGGACGACGCTTCGGCACGCTCGTGTCGTGGTTTCTGCTCGGAGGCGACCTCTACACCGCGTACACGTTTATCGCGGTACCGGCGCTCGTCTACGGTGTCGGCGCACTCGGTTTTTTCGCTGTCCCGTATGCGACGATCGCTTATCCGATTGCGTTCGTGATTCTCAGCCGCTTCTGGACGATCGCGCGCCGGCGAGGATATGTAACGTCGGCTGATTTTGTACGCGACCGCTTCGGAGACCGCACTCTCGAAATCGCGATCGCAGTCACCGGCGTACTGGCGGCAATGCCCTATATCGCGCTTCAGCTCGACGGGATGGAAGCGGTCTTCGCGCAACTGGGAGGCGTTTTCGCTGCGTACGGGGGGTTCGTGTCGCTCGCCGTTGCGTTCGTGCTCCTCGCAGCTTACACGTACACGAGCGGCTTGCGCGCACCGGCTTTGATTGCCTTTGTGAAAGACACGCTTATCTACGTTACCGTCATTGCAGCCATCACGATCATCCCCGCAAAGCTCGGCGGATGGGCGCACATCTTCGCGGTATCGCAACGCGCGCTTGCGGCAAAACCGAAGCTGCCGGGCAACGTTTTACTCTCGCCCTCGCAGTACTTTGCCTATGCGACTTGGGCATTCGGCTCCTCACTTTCACTCTTCATCTATCCGCACTCGATTACGAGCGTGCTTGCCGCAAAGAGTCGCGGCGTCATCCGCCGCAATGCCGCGCTGTTGCCGGTCTATTCGTTGCTGCTCGGCTTTCTTGCATTGCTCGGCTTTTGCGCCCTCGCCGCAGGCTATACCACGCAGAACAACAGCAGCGTCGTGCCGATGCTGATCAAGCAATTCTTCCCCGATTGGTTCGCGGGCGTTGCTCAAGCAGCGATCGTAATCGGCGCACTCGTTCCCGCAGCCATCATGGCGATCGGTTCGGCGAACCTCTTCGCGAGCAACGTGTTCAACGAATTTTCGCCGACGCGCGAGGGCGGTGAAGCACAAACGGCAAAATGGCTAACGCTCGCGTTCTGCGCCATAGGATTGTTGCTCGTAGTTACGATCTCGGTGAAGTATGCAATCTATTTTCAGCTGCTCGGCGGCGCGTGGATGCTTCAAATCTTCCCATCGTTCGTGTTCGGTATGTATACGCGTTGGTTCCATCCGAAGGCGTTGCTCATCGGATGGGCCTGCGGATTCGTTGCGGCAACGACGATGGCGATTTCAACCGGATTCACGCCCAATATCACGATTACGTTTGGTGGAGGTTCGGTGACGGGCTTTCTCGCGCTCTTTGCGCTCGCGATCAACATCATCGTGTCGGCTGCATTCACGCCGATCTTCAACCGCCTCCGCTTTACACGCGGAACTGATATGACGACGGCGGCGGATTACGCATGAGCTCCATCAATCCCGAGAACTGGCCGCGTCCGAAAGGTTATAGCAACGGCGTGATCGGCGAAGGACGAGTGCTGGCGGTTGCGGGACAAATCGGGTGGAACGAGCGCAACGAGTTCGTTTCCGATGCGTTCCTCGAACAAGCCGTTCAAGCGCTGCGGAATGTTGTCGCAATCGTACGCGCGGCGGGCGGCAGCCCTTCGAATATCGTGCGGCTCACGTGGTATGTGGTCGACAAGCACGAATACCTCGCCGCGGCGCGCGAACTGGGGGCTGCGTTTAAGGAAATTCTCGAGTCGCATTATCCTGCGATGTCGCTCGTCCAGGTGGCTGCACTGCTCGAGGACCGGGCACGAGTCGAGATCGAGGCTACCGCGGTCCTCTGATGCTCCGGCATGCGTCGGCGCTGCTCTTCGCGTTCGCGATCGCCACGTCGGTCGCGCGCGCTGATGAAGCGGCGCCTACGAGTCCAACTCCATCTCCGTCTCCGCCGCCTTCCAGTTCGACTGACGTTACCGCGGACGAGTCCCTCATCTCTCCCGTTCGCACCTACACGATTCAAGGAACCTATACGCCGTCGGTCTACGGACCGACACACGCACGCGTCGAGCAGGTCATTCAGAGGCTCGCCGTTTTCTACGTCGGCAAATACTTGATGCGCGTGACCCTGCCGCGCCTTCAGACGATCAACGGCATCGACAGCGGGTATGGCGACTTGCAGATGTTCTATCTGCTCAGCACGAGCATTCAACGAGGATCGTACGCTGGTATCTTCGTCTCGCTCCCTACCGGAAGTCCCCAGCTCTTTAGCTCGCAGAAATGGCTAATCGGACCCGCGCTCGCACACATCTTCGAATCCAAACGAGGCGTTCGTACCGTCGGTGTGCTGTTGCAGACGGCGTTTTCCGTCGCAGGACCGCGCAGCGCACCGAATCAAGCCGCGATCAGTTTGCTGCCGTTTGCAACGGTAAAATTCAAAAACGGCTGGTTTCTCAAGACCCCGGAGTCTCCGTGGCTCTTCGACCTTCAGCGCGGCCAGACGCTGATCGCACTCGGCGGCGGCTTCGGCAAGTCGATACAACTTGTCGAGCTGCCATGTCTGCTATCGATCACGGACGAAGGCACCATCGTGCACGCAAACGTCCCAAACGCACCGAAGAATACACTTCGCCTGACGTTGACGTTCGTCCTGACGCAGCGCTAATGCCTTAAGGCGCTGCGTCGACGACGGTCACTGAACCGAAGCGAACGATCGAATCTTCGCAATACAACCCCAAGCTGCCGAGGAAGTACGGGCGTTCGAGGTCGCTAAACTGAGTGACGCTCCGACCGTCGACGTAGACCCAAATGGTCGCGCTGCGTTGCACGACGCGCACGACGTTCGGCGTTCCGAGCACGAGATGTGGCTCCGCTCCGCTTGAGAGGAATCGCTGCAACTCGGGATAGAGCGGGTCTTCCTTTCCCAACTCCCACCCGTCCGGTTTCAGCGAGAAGTAGTAAAAATGGCGATTATCGATGTAGCGCCACAAAAGCCACGCGACGTCGCTCGGGCTCGGATACGCTTTCGATTGGCGCAGTGTGTACATTTGCACCGTCGCGTCGAAATCTTCGAACGAATCGAGCGACGTAACGAGAGCTGCATGTGTTTCCGAACGCGAACCCGCTGGTTTCGGCGCGAGTTCGAGTGCGTTTCCGAAGAGCGGATCGGAAACGACCAATATTTTTCCGAAGCCGCTAAACCGCGTCAACCAATTGCCGGACGGAGTTTGCTCCGGCAACACGGCATTTGCCGCAAACTCTCGCCACGTTTCGCGCAGCGTGTTCTGCGTGCTCGCCATCAATATCAATGCGAGGAGAAGCGTGCACCCCTTCAAAAGTTCGGCCACCCGAAGATTTTGGCGGCGAGCTCCATACGGTTGCGCGAGCGTGTCTTTAGAATCATGCGTTTGATGTGATCTTGGACGGTCGATTCGGCAAGTTTCAGGCGATGGGCGACTTCCGATGTGGAGCAACCATCGAAGAGCGAACATAACACCTCGCGCTCGCGCGGCGACAATCGAAATTCGATACTGGCATCCTCGATCGTGCGTCGGGTCGCGGTCGGCTGCAAGATAACGGCGACATAAACGTCGTTGTGGTTCCAGAGGATCGGGAAAACGCTCGCGCTCAGACCGGGGATCGGATACGCGAAGCTGAACTCGCAGGTATCGATCGACGACATATCCCAGGACGCTGTGAGACGATTTACGGTGGCGGCAAGGAACGACGGCAGTTGCGCGCTCTCGCGCGGGACCAGTGCTGAAAACGGACTGTCGGCGAAACTTTCCGGATACCACTTGGAATGCACTCGCATTTCTCTGTCAACGAGAAAGACCACCGGTTGAATGGCACGCAGCCCCTGCAGCACGGCACCCTCGCCGTCGCGTATGCGCGATCTGGCGAAGTCGGCGATCCATTCAAGCGCGCGCTTTGACGCCAACGTAAACTTCTGCCACTCCAACTCCTTGGCATCTTCGGCGAGAATCACGAGCGTCAGCGAGTGCGATTCGTCGATCGACGCCGAACATCGAAATCGCGCAGCGTGATCACTGCTATCTGGATTGAGCAAAATGTCGAGCGCGGTCGACTCGTCGACGTCGTCTGAGACGTAGAGTTCGGTAAGGTCGCCTTCCCCTCCGAAAAACCCAATGACCCAGCGGTGCTCATCTAAGTGCGAAAACAAGCGGTTGATTTCGCCCCGCAGTGGTACGTCGATGCGGGCAATCGTGCGCGATGAGTCATCTGGCGGAATCTCCAGCGCCATATCGTTCTCCCAATGGGGGGACGAATAGGAAGAGAGCGAGAGTTCCTAGGGCGTCCCTATTAGCTCACACACACCGCCGTTTGCAACATATCACACATCCGTTGATCCCACCACACCCACATCACAGATCCGCTGTCGCGAACGAGTCGAAAAGCGCATTCTTTACCGCAAGCGAAGTGGTCAGGCGAATCACAATATCGCAGCCAAAGCGATCTCGTAAGAGGCCGACGTCAGAATCGGAAAGCAGACGGCCTGCGGCGACGACGACTTTGGCGGGCGTCTTTTGTACCGGTACGACGTTGAGAACCGTGAGTTCCGATGATGAAAATAAACGTGCGAGCTCGCGGTCGCAGCGGACCTCGGCCGAATCTAATGTCAACATGCCGGTCTGATGACCGAGGGCGTCCAACAACGCTCTTTCGTCGAGTAGGCCCAGACCGACGAGCGACTCTCCGAGCGGCGTTCCGGCACGCCGGTGTTCTTCTAAGCCGCGATCGATGCTCTCCGCGGTCAAGTGCGCAAGATCAATCAACACTTCACCGAGCTGACGGCGCATCGCAACGAGTTGCGTCGGAAACTCGTGCTGCGTTTTCGACCACGCCATTGCTCGATTCGATAGACGCGCCTTCGCAAAGATATAGAGTGCGCGCATCGTAGCGTACCCGTTGACAAGCGCCGCGAGCGGCGCGCGCACCACTGAAATCACGCCCGCAGCCGGGCCGTAGACCCACGTCGTGAAGCACGCGGTTTGTAGCAGTTCCACAAGCGTTGCTAAGAGGACGAAGTCGAGCAAGATCGTCGTGCCTCGGCCGCCGGCGAACGCCGGCACGAAGACGCGCTCGTCGAGCGCGCGCCACACATCCATGAGGCCTGCGAGTAATACGGCGATCCAGCCCCAAAGCGAT
>JAMXLG010000266.1 GCA_024281135.1 Vulcanimicrobiia bacterium
TGCCAGCGGCTCGACGGAATACCGCTTGCGATCGAGCTCGCGGCCGCGCGAGTAAAAACGCTTTCGCCGAAACAACTCGCGCAGAAATTGGATGAGCGTTTCCGGGTGCTGACCGGCGGCGATCGCAGCGCATTGCCGCGCCACCAGACGATGCGTGCGCTAATCGACTGGAGTTACGACCTACTCACCGACGAGGAGCGCACGATTTTTCGAAGGCTCTCGATCTTTGCCGGTGGCTTCACGCTCGAAACTGCTGCCGCTGTGTGCAGCAAGGGCGAAATGGATGAGATCGTGGTGTTGGATCTGCTCTCTTCGCTCGTCGATAAGTCGCTCGTGCTAGCGGAAGTTTCGGGAGTCGACGGCCGCTATCGGCTTTTGGAATCGACACGGCAGTACGCGCACGAGAAGCTCTGCGACACGGGAGAGGACGAGACCATCGCGCAAGCGCATGCACGTACATTTCTTGGACTCGCGGAGCAGCTTTGCGATGCCTGGGGGAATACACCGGATCGCGCGTGGAACGCGCAAGTCGAGCCGAAGCTGGAGAATTTTCGAGCAGCGCTCTCCTGGGCGTTCGGCTCGCATGGTGACGTGCTGCTCGGACAACGCCTGGCAGGTGCGCTACGCCGTGTCTGGTTCTTTTATGGTCTAGCGGAGGGGTTGCGCTGGGTGCAGGCTGCGCAGCAGCGCGTCACTCTTGATACACCCGATGCGGTTGTAGCCGAACTCGATACGGCTGAATCCGGGTTCACTAGCATACTAAACCAATATAAAGCGAGTCTGTCGTTTGCCGAGCGGGCGTTGACGCGGTACCGCAAACTTGGCGATACGCGCGGGATCTCTGCGGCAGAGGGACAGATCGCCCGCGCTCAGGCCTTTCTCGGTAAGACTGCTGAGGCGGAGAGGTTATGTCGGCAGGCCTTACACGCACCGCGCACACGCAGATCGATCATCTATGCGCTGGACACCTTGGCCTTCGCACGTCAGTTCGCCGGGGATCTTGCCACAGCACGCCAACACTTTCGCGAGGCGTTGTCGGCCGCTTGGGCCTTTGGCGCGGAACGATCGGCCGCACACATTTCGCTCAATCTCGCTGAAGCAGAGTTTCACGACGGAAATGCGGTCGAAGCGCTGCGCCTCGCCGACGAAGCGCTTCCGATTTTGCGCGCACTCGGCGACACTCGCCATGTTGCGGGCGCACACTACAACATGGCGGCGTATCTCGTGGCGTTGCGACGGTACGATGAGGCGCGCACTGCGGCGCGAGAGGCAGTCACGGCTGCGCGCGATGCGCAATTCCCTGTAGGTCTCGCCTTCACTCTGCAGCATCTCGCGGCGACTGCCGCCTTGCGCCCGAATGCCGATGCCCAGGTCGTCCAAGATCATCGCCGCGCAGCACGCATGCTCGGCTACGTCGATGCGTGTCTTTCCGCACTCGAAGCGCTGCGCCAATATACAGAACAGCAAGAGTACGATGCAATAATTCCCGCACTACGTGATGCCCTTGGCGAAGATGATCTTTCGAAACTGATGACCGAAGGCGCCACTTGGATCGAAGACCAAGCCGTCTCTGAAGCGATGCTTATCTAGTCGAGACAGGGCCTGGGCAAGGTAAAAAAAAATTATCACCACTATGGCCGAGAGATTTGCTCGGTTGTTGAAACGTCATCGCATCGAGGCGGGTCTCTCTCAAGAGAATCTCGCCGAATTTTCCGGCGTCAGCACCGATGAGATTAGCGCGCTCGAGCGTGGTTTGCGCCGCGCTCCCCACAAAGCAACGCTCGACCTGCTGATAGCAGCGCTATCGCTCGACGATGACGCGCGCCTCGAAATCGAAGAAGCCGCAAAGCTCGGTCGCGCTCGCGGACCTGAGGCACAACATGTTCTCCTCAATAATCTCCCATCCGAGCTCACATCTTTTGTGGACCGCGAGCGAGAGATGCGAGAGATCAAAGGAAAGCTTCAGTCGCATCGACTTGTCACATTGGTTGGAACAGGCGGTTCCGGAAAGACACGCTGCGCCATTAAAATCGCCGCTGAGCTGCTCGACGGCTCCGACGACGGCGTTTGGTTTGCCGAACTCGGGCCGATCTCCGATCCAGCGCTCGTAACCAGCGTCATTGCGCGCACATTGAGGGTACAGGAAGCGGCGAATCGTCCACTCCTCGATACCTTGCTCGCGTATCTCAAGCGCAAGCGTTTGCTCCTTATCCTCGATAACTGCGAACACTTAATTCACGAAGCGCGTCATGTGGCCGCCGCGATCCTCCAAGATTGTGCCAACGTCCGCGTCCTTGCCACTAGCCGGGAAAGCTTTAATATCGCAGGCGAGCAGGTATATCGCATGCCGTCGCTTCCTGTGCCGTCAGCGTCGCAGTTGCAATCGGCAAGTGAGATATCGCACTACGGCGCCGTGAAGCTCTTCAGCGATCGCGCAGCGTCGGCCGACAACCGCTTTACCTTAACCGTTGAGAGTGCACCGTACGTTGCGGATATCTGCCGACGGCTCGATGGCATACCGCTCGCCATCGAACTTGCGGCAGCGCGCGTGAAGGTGTTGTCACCACGTGAACTCGCGCAGAAATTGGACGAGCGGTTTCGTGTGCTAACGGGAGGCGACCGCAGTGCCCTGCCGCGCCATCGCACGATGCGCGCGCTGATCGATTGGAGCCACGATCTGCTCTCGGATGATGAGCGCCAGGTATTTCGCAAACTGTCGATCTTCGCCGGCGGCTTCACCTTGGAGACCGCTGTCGCCGTCTGCAGCGATGGCGAAAACGATGAGATCGCGGTGCTCGATCTGCTTTCCTCACTCGCCGACAAATCGCTCGTACAAGCCGAAGTGGTGGCAGACGACACGCGCTATCGTCTCTTGGAATCGACGCGCCAGTACGCGCGCGAGAAACTCGGCGACGCTCGTGAGGAGCAGCCGATCTCGCTCGCTCATGCGCGTGCATTTCTTGCGCTGGCGCAGCAGCTCTTCGACGGCTGGGAGATCACGCCCGATCGCACGTGGCATGCGCAGGCCGAGGTCGAACTCGACAATTTTCGAGCTGGGCTTTCCTGGGCGTTCGGCCCGCGCGGTGATGTGCTGCTCGGACAATGCCTGGTGGGTGCGCTACACAGAGTGTGGTACACCTTCGCTCCTGCCGAGGGGCGCCATTGGGTCGGAACGGCACAGGAGCAAGTTGTCGCCGATACCCCTGTCGCTGTTTTGGCGTCGCTCGACATTGCAGAATCGGACCTCGCGTGGTTACTCAACCAACACAAAGCGAGCCTTGCACCGGCAGAGCGCGCGTTGACGCGCTATCGCGAACTCGCCGATCCGCGTGGCATCGCCGCGGCACAGGGGCAGATCGGGCGGGCGCAGCTATTTCTCGGTAAGACCGCAGAGGGCGAGGCGCTGTTACTGCAGGCCTTGGAGACGTTCCGCGCACTCGGCGCACGCAAGGCCGTTGTAAGCGCGCTGCAGTGTTTGGGATTAGCACGCAATAGTGTCGGAGATCTTCACGGCGCGCGACAATACTATAATGAGGCGTTGGCGGGCTGGCGCGTTCTTGGCGCCGACCGAGCCGCCGCGTCCGTTCTGATAAGTCTAGCCGAGGTCGAGTTTCGCCACGGAAACGCCGATGCGGCGCTCCCACTTGCACGCGAAGCACTCTCGCTCTTCCGTGCATTTGGCAGCACGCATATTGCCACGATCGCGGAGTTCAACATCGCCGCATATCTCGTAGCGTTGCATCGCTACGGTGAGGCGCGGACGGCTTCGCGAAACGCGATGACGGCTGCAAAGGACGCGCAATTCTCCGCGGGTGTCGTGTGGACGCTGCACCATCTGGCGGCGATTGCCGCGCTTCGCCCGAGCGCCAATCTGCCGGTCATCGAAGACCGTCGCCGCGCTGCGCGCATCCTAGGCTACGTCGACGCGCGGCTTGCTGCACTCGAAGCGTTGCGCGAGTACACCGAACAGCAAGAGTACGACGCAATGATCACCACGCTACGCGACGCGCTCGACGAAAATGAGTTAACAAAGCTCATGCAAGAAGGCAGCACCCTGAGCGAAGACCAAGCCGTCGCTGAGGCGATGCTCATCTAGGTAAGGTAAGTGTCACTTTGCAGACATGTGAAAACAGAATCGCTAAGGTTTGATGAGGCGTTCGAAACAAGCACATAACCGATGTGAGCTTGCGAGTCCCAGTGCATCAAAGCGCTGGGATTTCTTCTTTCTTTGACCAGATCGAGTTGCCAGACATTAATCGGGCGACGTGTTAGCTTCAGGGTGTGAAGAATAAGCACCGTGATTCGAACGACATAGTTCCCTTTTTGATCGCATTTGTTTCTGTATTGATTGCACTCAAGGCTCCGGCATTCGCACAAGCAGCTTCACAGCCATTGGCATCGCCCAGCCCTTCACCACCAGCAACGGTTGCGGTGAAGCAAGATGCAAGAATTAATACGCAAGCGTTGCCGGTTGGTCATTTGCCGGTAATCGACATCGTCCCGATCTGGACGGCGCCAGGCGCTGATCTATCGACTAAGCAATATCGCAATTTTGACTCTTTTGATGTCGGGGGAACGATAAAACTCCCAATTACGCGTTCGCTCTCGTTCTCGTTCGACCGCAATGTCGGCGGAACACTGGATCAAGCACCGGAACGGTACTTGGTTTCCGGCGTTCCTTCGTACCCGTCGGTTTCGAGAA
>JAMXLG010000267.1 GCA_024281135.1 Vulcanimicrobiia bacterium
AGCGGTTCGCCCTCACATCCTTGACCGAAGGAAACGATGCCGTTGTCGACCCGTTCGAGATGATGCACGCCGACACGGGCGAGTTCATCCGCGGTGGTCTCGTACGTAATGCGCGCTTGCGGCGACGACAATCCCGCCTCGGGCTCTTGTTCGGATATGCAGCCGACGCAACGGGCGTTGCATTTCGGAGAAACCGGCAACGCTGCTTCGCCGCGTTCGAGAAACACGTTCTGCGCGGTAAAACAACCGTATTCGCGCGAACATAGGGCGACCTGCGCGAGCACGCGGTTCGCGGGATCCGCGGCCATACGCGCGTCGAGGACCCCTTCGAGTTCACCCTCGGCGAAATATCGGGGTTGCCAGTCCTCGCTTTCGTCGGTCTTCATCGCGGCGACATGCAATTCGTCATCTACAACGCAGGCAGACGTATATCCAAAAAGCGGCAGCGTGGGTGCATCCGGTTCTTTCGCGTACGCGGGGACGAGCAATCGGGTATATCCTGCCGGCAGAATCGCTGCGAGCGCATACTCATCCTCGAAGGCGCCGTCGAGCGTGAGCGCTCGCCGGCCAGGCAGAATCATCTCCACCGTTCCGGGTGGAGCGGGGATCAGTTCGGCGCGATGCGGTTCGCGAACGATTCCCCCATCGGCAAGCGGCGTTCGCGTGTCATCGTAATAAATGCGACCTTCACGGTCGCAATAGGCAAGGCCGATCATTCGAGGATTTTCTCATACCCGGTCTGCTACGCGAATATCGACCGTGGTGTCAAACACATGCTCGGCGGGACCGGTCATGTATGCTTCTCCAGCGGGGCCAATTTCTATGAAGAGTTCGCCTCCCGGCACATGTCCCATCACCGGCGACGCAACAACACCGCGTCGAATTCCGGCAACGACGCATGCGACGGTGCCCGTTCCACACGCCATCGTGAGCCCGGCGCCGCGTTCGTAGTGGCGCACCCGCATCTCGTGCATATTTTCCACGACGGCGACGTGCACGTTTATGCCGTTAGGAAAACTCTCGCTGTGCTGCAGCTGCTCGCCGAGCGAGCGGAGATCGACGTCGTCAAGCGCCGAGCGAAACAAGACGACATGCGGGTTACCGACCACGACCGTCACAGCGTCTTCGAGCGGGGGCGGTTGGTCGAGCACTCGTGGAATGCCCATGTCAACGCGAATGCGATAGGTCTCGCCGCGATCCACGACGGTTGTCGAAATGAGACCCGCCTCCGTTTCGATCGTCACTTCGCCGCCCTCGCCGAGCTCGTCGAGATAGCGCGCGATGCATCGTACACCGTTGCCGCACATTTCCGCTTCGCTTCCGTCGGCGTTGATCACGCGCATCGATGCGTTCGCTCGTGACGAATTGCCCACGACGAGCAACCCGTCGGCGCCGATGCCCGTATGCCGATCGCAGAAGCGTCTCGCGAGCGCTGGTAAATCGTCGACGATAACCGGGCGCGCATCCAGGACGATGAAATCGTTGCGCGCGCCGTGCATCTTCGTCACGGCCACGCGATCGTTCATGACGAAGCGCCGCTTTCCGCGACCGCAGGCGCCTCATTCGCGACTGCCACGGCGGCCGAAGGAGAAATCGTCGAAATCGCGTGTTTGTAAATGAGGTGCGTCTTACGCTCGTATTCGAGCAGCACCGTGAACGGATCGAATCCTTTGACCGTTCCGCGCAATTGAAAACCGTTCATCAGGTACACGGTCACAAGCGTACCTGCGCGTTTGCACTCGGCAAGAAACGTGTCCTGAAGGGTAACCGCCATAGGCCTTCGGTTTATGACCAGCCGAGCAATTCCCTTGCCGCGCGCTCGACGTCTTGCGGCGGCAGCCAATGGGTCTCCGGCTCGCGCCGAAACCAGCCGCGCTGACGTCGCGCATATCGGCGTGTCGCGCGCGCGAGCGCCTCGCGCAACTCGTCGTGCGTGCTCCATCCCCTCGCGTACGCAAGCGCCTGCGGATATCCGACCGCAGTCGCAGCAACGGCACCGACGCCGACACGCTCGGCTTCCTCGACGAGCCCGGCACTCAGCATCGCATCGGTGCGCACCTCGATCCGGCGGTCGTTTTCATCGACGGCAACGTCGAGAAAGATTTTGAGGTATCGCACGTCGAGCGGCGGGTCGGGTTGGGCCTCTTCGCGTGAGCTCTCCGGCGCAAGTGCAACCTCTAGCGCGCGCAACACGCGATACGTGTCGTTGGGGTCGAGCGCTCGCGCCCGCGAGGGATCTCGCACCCGCAACCAGTCATGCAAGAACTCAGGAGGATGAAGATTCGCTTCGTGCGCGAGCCGCTCGCGCAGGACCTCGTCGTACTGCGCAGCTAGGCGCACGTCCCCGGTCAGCGCGCGTACGTAGAATCCCGTTCCTCCGGTAACGATGGCGCGCTTTCCGCGCGCCTGAATTGCCTGAATCGCTGCGCGCGCGTCGCGCGCATATCGACCCGCCGAGTATCGTTCGCGCGGATCCAGAAAACCGATCAAGTGATGAGGCACGGCGGCAAGTTGCGCGTCATTCGGCGCTGCCGTCCCAATCGGCATCCCGCGATAGATTTGCCGCGAATCCGCCCCGACGATCTCCGCATCAAACCGCTCTGCAAGCGCGATTGCAAGATCGGTTTTTCCCGATGCAGTCGGTCCGGCGAGAACGAGTACGCCTTCGCCCAGCACTAGATCCGTTTAAACATCTTTGCGAGGTCGTCCGGAGCGAGGCGAACCATGGTTGGACGGCCGTGCGGGCAGTGCATCGGATTCGCGCAGACCTGCAGCCGCTCTACGAGCGTCGTCATCTCTTCCGTTTCAAGACGCTCACCGGCGACGGTTACCGAGTGACACGCAAGCGACGCCCACACGCGTTCGCGAACGTCGCGCTGCTTCGGCTCTTCCGTTAGATCATCGAGAAACCCCGCGAGATCGAATGGACGCGCACCATAGCCGGCGGGCGTCGCCGTAATTCGAAACGTATGCTCGCCGAACGGCTCGACGTCGAGGCCGCCTTCACGCAAAACCTCGAGAGCGCGCTCGAGCGCGAGACTCTGCGATGCATCGAGTTCGACGACGATCGGAACGAGGAGCGGTTCGCTCGGGGCATCCTCGCGCGCGCGCGTAACGATCGTCTCGTAGGCGATGCGTTCGTGGGCAGCGTGCTGATCGACGAGCAGTAGCGAGTCACCGTCACTCGCCAAAATGAACGTGCGATGCAGCTGCGCTAATACGCGCAGCCGGTGGCCGGGAACTTCGTCGACGTCTCCGGGCACGCCGTCGTCGAAGAGTGACTGTACGTGGGCAAGCGATGTATCGATTCCGGCGGGAGCGAGAGAAACCATGGTCGACGTTGACGTTGCATCTCGAAAGCGTTGCGTTGCATGATTGCGCAGCGTTGCAGCAATCGCGCGCCGCGCGGCATCGAAGACTTGATTGCCGTACCGCAGGCGCACATCGCTCTTCGTTGGATGCACGTTCGGATCGACGTGATCGGGCGGCAGATCGAGAAACAGCACGCCGTACGGATGACGTCCGGTCATCGCAAACGTCGCGTATCCAGCGGCCCATGCGCCCGCCATGAGCGTGCTGCGAAGAAGACGACCGTTGACGAACAAAAGCTGCATCCGGCGGTCTCCGCGGTCGCTACCCGGAGCGCTGATAAAACCACGTACGCGTCCATCGAGCATGCGTGCAGCGTCTTCCTCGAGCGCGATGAGCGAGGCTGCCGCATCTCTTCCGAACACCATCGCCAGCCGCTCGCGAACGTCGCCCGTAGACGGCATGACCCACACGTCTTTGCCGTCATGCCGCAGCGTGAACGTCACGTGCGGATATGCAAGCGCGAACATCGACAACCACGTCGAGATGCGCGTGAACTCAACGCTCGCGGATTTCATATACTCGCGGCGCACCGGAACGTTGGCGAAGAGTTCTTCTACGACCACATGCGTGCCGCGCGGTGAGGCGACGGGCTCGACGCCGTGCGCAGCTTCCGCGTGCGCGTGGACCCTCGAGCCAATGTCCGCGTCGGGCGTGCGTGAGCGCAGTTCGAGTTGCGCGACCGCGGCGATCGACGCCAGCCCTTCGCCGCGAAAACCTAGCGTCGCGATCGTTTCTAGATCCGACGCGTCCGACAGCTTGCTCGTCGCGTGACGGCGCACGGCAAGCGATAAATCTTCCGGTCTGATGCCGCGGCCGTCGTCGATGACCTCGATTCGATCGAGACCGCCGCGCTCGATGTTCACCGTAACGCGTGTTGCGCCGGCATCGACGGCATTCTCGACTAGTTCCTTGACGACGGATTGCGGACGCTCGATCACTTCGCCGGCAGCAATTTGGCCGACGGTAACGGGATCGAGGACATGGATCGTGGACATCGTTGCCGAAATTCGACGTCCTCATGAACTCGAGCCTGTATCGTTCTACGCTCGAGACGCCCTACGGCGAGATCCAAATCGGCGTGGATGACGACGGCGTTTTACTGGAAGTTCGCCTGCCGAATCGCGGCCCGTTTTCGCTGAAGCGGGTCTCGATGCCGGCTACTGCAGCGGCCGGAATGGACGCGGTGCGGTCGCAACTGCGCGAATACTTCACCGGAACGCGCCGCGCGTTCGATCTTCCGCTCGATGCGCGCGGAACCGAGTTCGAACGCGCGATCTGGGAACGCTTGCGTTCGATTCCCTACGGAGAAACGACATCGTACGGAACGATTGCTTTGGAACTGGGATTATTAAACGGCGCACGCGCCGTCGGGCGCGCAAACGGCGCCAATCCGATTCCGATCGTCATCCCATGTCATCGCGTGATCGGGAGCAACGGAGAGTTAACCGGGTTCGGCGGTGGGCTCCCGCTCAAACGAGCGCTGCTTGAATTCGAAGGCGCGTTTCCCCGAGACTTATTCAGTCTGTAAAAACGACATTTGAAGTTCCGTCGCGCTATGGCGCGTAATGCGGCGCCGCAGCGGAACCTGTTGTTCCACG
>JAMXLG010000268.1 GCA_024281135.1 Vulcanimicrobiia bacterium
TTTGCTCCACCGCGGATAACCCAATACGCCTACGACCTCTCGATTCAAACCGATGGTCGCCAAGTCCTGATCGTTCCGGCACGCCTCCGAGCCTGCACGCCACGCGCCCAGTTGCTCAAACGGATGATGGATGTGGTTCTCGCATGTCTGGCGTTAGCGATTTTTGCGCCGGTCATGATCCTGGCAGCGATTGCGGTGTACTTAGACTCGGGACGGCCGATTCTGTTTAAGCAGGAGCGGGTGGGCGTCGGCGGCCGGCCGTTCTCGATTTTCAAGTTTCGTTCGATGCGCCTCGATGCCGAGCGGGACGGTGCTCGCTGGGCCACGGACAACGATCCGCGGAAGACGCGGGTCGGCGGTTTCATTCGCCGGTTTAGCATCGATGAGATGCCGCAGCTGTTCAACGTCTTGCGCGGTGAAATGTCGCTCGTTGGGCCGCGGCCGGAGCGCCAGATTTTCGTGGACCTGTTTCGCAGTACGCTCCCCCGTTACGACGAACGCCATCTCGTGCGGCCGGGAATAACGGGCTGGTCTCACGTGCACATGCGGCGCAACGTGGAAACGTCGGCCGCCGGCGAGCGGCTAGAGTACGACTTGGAATACGTGGAGAATTGGTCGCCGTTTCTTGACATCGCAGTGCTCTTTCAAACGCTCTGCGAGTTCGTCTTCCACCGTGCGGCATGAACGGCAAAGTCAACGTTCTCCACATCCTGCCTACGACCCGCGGTTACGGAGCCGAACGCTTGATCGTGGAGCTCCTCAAATATCTGCCGTCAGCGGATGTCGAGGCGGAGCTGCTCACGATCTACAAGCAGTCTGCAAGCGACCGTGAGGGCCTGCCGTTTCAGATTCTTGCCGCCGGGCGAATAAATCGCCAGGATCGGCTGTTTCTTTGGAATCTCATTCGCGAGATACGGCGCTGCAAGCCGGACATCGTTCATACGCACACGCATGTTGGGAAGTACTGGGGTAGGGTCGCGGCATTCCTTGCCGGCACTCGGCGGATCGTGCACACGGAGCATAATCCTTGCGATTTCCGCCGCACCCCGCTCGAGCGCGTCGCCGACTGGATTCTCCAGCTCATAACCGCGCGCGTCGTCACCTTCTTTCGCGAGCAAGGAGCGGCGCTCGTCGAACACGAGAGCCTACCGCAACACAAGCTGGTGCTCATTCCCAACGGCCTAACGCTCTCGCAAACTGCGCCGGATCGGGCGGCCGCGCGGGCGCAACTCGGTCTCCAGGGTGACGAATTCGCGATTATGACGGTCGGCCGCATGGAGTACCAGAAAAATCACGTGCTCGCGTTGCGCTCGTTCGCGGTGCTGCCGAAATGCGAACGCAAGCAATCGGTGCTGTTCTTTGCGGGAGCGGGTGAGGAGGAGACCGTGCTTCGCGGTCTCGCCGTCGCGCTCGATATCGACAAGCAAGTCCGTTTCCTGGGCTACCGCAACGACGTTGCGTCGCTGTTGCCTGGGGTCGACCTTCTTCTCATGACGTCGTGGTTCGAGGGAATGCCGCTGGCCTTGCTCGAGGCGATGATCGCGGGCGTTCCGATTCTGAGCACGCCCTGGCTGGGTGCGCGCAACATGCTCGGCGACGGGCGGTTCGGCTTCCTGGCGCCGAGTTTTGAGCCGTTCCATGTGGCGGCGGAGATCGAGCGCGCTCGTAGTCACCCCGCAATGCGCCGACAGATCGCCGAACGGGCGCAACGGCACGTTTTTAGCACATACGACATAAAGCGAATGGCTGATGCCTATCGTCGCATGTATATGGAGCTTTGTGGAGCTGCCTCGTGACTCAGCAGGCGCGCCGGAGAGGGGTAAGAGTGTGAATATCAGCGTAATCGGCCTAGGTTACATCGGACTCCCGACGGCGGCGCTTTTCGCACAAAACGGTCACCGCGTGTACGGCTATGACGTGAACGCACAACTGCGGCGCAGCCTGCGATGCGGCTGCGTACCGTCGGCGGAAGAGCCCGTCCGGCAAGCGGTGCTCGATGCTCTGCACTCCGGACGGCTTCATATCGTCGACAAGATTCCGGCCGCCGCTGCGTATATTATGTGCTTGCCGACTCCAACAAGCGATGGGAAGCCCGACCTTCGATACGTGGAGGCCGGCGCATCGGCGGTGGCGGAGGCAGCTCAACCCCCCGCGATAATCGTTTTAGAGTCGACTGTGCCACCCGGTACGACCGAACGGGCCGTCGAGCGCGCGCTGAATCGCCACGGCAAGTCGATCGCGGACTTTAACACGTCATTCTGCCAGTTCGAGATCGCGCTTACGTCGACGACAGTGGCCGAATTCGTGAAGGTCGTAGAAAATACGTTTCGCGATGTCAACGTCGCCTTTGCCAACGAGGGAGGTGCTTGCACTTGAAAATCCTTTTCATTACCCATTTCTTTCCGCCCGAACCGGGGGCGGGCGCGACGCGGATGGCATATTTCGTCGACGCGCTGGCGCGGGCGGGTCATGACGTTACCGTCGTGACGAGTTTTCCGTCATTCCCGCGGGGGCGCTTCGAAGGGCGCAACCGCGCATTCGTGCGCGTTGAACACGATGGACGCAAGCGAACCGTGCGTCTGTTCTCGGTGCTGGTGCCGGGAATGCCCTGCAGCAGGCTGGTGCATTGGCTGACCGCGGCACTTTCGGCATGCACGTACTCGATCGCAACCCGTGACAGATACGACATGGTCGTGATCAGCTCGCCGCCGATAACCGTCGCCATTCCCGGACTCGTTGCAGCTTGGCGACACCGCGCGAAGCTCGTCGTCGACGTGCGCGACGTCTTCCCGGACATTGCCGTCGCGATGGGTGCTTGGAGGAAAG
>JAMXLG010000269.1 GCA_024281135.1 Vulcanimicrobiia bacterium
GTGATCCTTCGCGAACGGTGAGATGAGGATCGCGGGAACGCGCGGGCCGTCGCCGCATGGATGTCCGTCAGGGCAGCGTTCGAAGCTCGGCGGGGACATGTGATCGTAAAAGCCTTCGGAATCGTCCCACGTGATCAGAATTGCGGAATCGTTCCAATACTTGCTCTTCGCGATTGCATTGACGAACGTCGCGACGAACGCTTGCGAGATCTGCGAATCTGAGTAGCCCGGGTGATCGTCGTCGCCATGGAAGTTATATTGTACGTACGGGTTCGGATCTGCGGGTTTGAATCCGAACGGGTTTTGATATCCGCCCTTCACAAAGACGACGCCACGATCGCCGAGCGTGCCGTTTTGAATTGCCGGAAGGAGGTCTTTGACATCGTGCACGCCGCGCCAGAAATACGGGTTGTTGCGCAAGTACCCGAAGAATTGTAGCGCGTTGTGGTGCGTGACATACGCAGATGACGTGCCACGCGATGACGCATCACCGAAACCCTCTTGATACCAACCCCACGGGATTGCGGCGGCGCCGCGATGCGCAATGGAGGCGACGTCTTCTTTAATGTCGTCGTCGTCACGCTTGGCGTTTGTCGCGTCTTTGCCCGAGAGCGTGAGAAACAGTGTCGCGAACGAAAGATCGTATTGGGACGCTCCAGGTAGCGGCGTGACGCCGTTTCCCCACGGACCAAATGCCGGCGCGGTGTCGTTCACTACCGGAACGCCGGGTCCGGTTCCCAGGGCGCTGACCTGTTCGTCGCCGTGGCGCGCCCATTGCGTTTGTCCGGTTTGCGCCGCAATTAAATCGATGTTGCCCGGTGTCGACGGGCCGTACATGGCTTGAAAGAAGTGATCGTAGAGGGTGAAATTGTGTGCGTATTGCCACAGGTACGGAATCGTGTCGCAATCTTCGAATGCCATTGTGAGGAGGCCGACGCGCTGGGCGTCATCGCGTGAATATCCGCGCGCCAGCAGCCCGAACTCTTCGGTCGAGACGAAGAGATCCATGCGGCCGTTGTCTGATTTCGTGATCAGCGAGAGACGCGAGTGGTCCGCGTCGGCTGTATCCGCAACGCTGATACGGAACGGCGTGACCCACTGGTTGCCGAGCGGATCGTACTGGCGGAATCCTTGCGTTTGTGCGAGCGTCGAGGTGAGGTTCTCCGCTCCCGGAAAGGTGCCGAAGTACGAGTCGAACGACCGATTTTCTTGATAAATTACGAAAACGTGTTTGATTTTCTGACGCACCAACGCCGCGAGCGCGTCGTCGGATGACGGCTGTGGCGCGGGTGTCTGCGCGTGCAGCGGGGCACCGTAGAGAAGGAGCGACAGCGAAAAGACAGCAGCAAGAATGCGCTTCACGAAGACCTCCGGGCAGTGTTGAAGCTTGCTTCGAAATCGGGGCGCAATCGACATGCACAACGTTAACGACAGATGAAGGAGGCCGGCAATTCATGGCGCTGTCATCGTTGCGTGTTAGTGCTGTCCTCGTGAGATTCTTCACGATCGTTGCGGCGGTGCTGCTTGCCATGCTTCCCGCGGCGGCAATTCCGGCGCAACAACAAGGCGACAGGCTTGTCTTCGCCGTCGTCGTTACACGTCACGGTGTTCGCAGTATTTCCAAGGCGCCGCCGCAATACGCATGGGCGGACTGGCAACCGGTGGCGTCAAGTTACCTTACTGCGCGGGGATACCGGCTGATGACGTACCTCGGGCAATACTATCGCGTCTACTTCGGATCGAACGGAATTCCGATTTCGTGTACCGCGCCGAATCTGTATCTGTATGCGGATAAGGATCAGCGAACGTTGGAGACGGGACTCGCGTTGATCGAGGGTATTTGTGGGCATCCCGACGCGATCCCGATGCATCACGCGTCGGATCTTTCGAAATCGAGCGATGATCCGCTCTTCGACGCTACACAGTGGGCCGTTGCACAGCATCGCATCGACGCCGCGGCTTCGCGCGATGCGGTGATGGCGACGCTGCCGACGCCGCCGTCGGGCATTGTGGCGCAGCATACGACGGAGTTTGCAGGATTGCAACGCACTCTCGACGCGCGCTGCAGCGGTTCGTGCGCGCCGGTTGTGTCGGGTGAAAGCACGATCGGTGACAAAGAAGGGCTCAGCGAGCTTGACGGACCGGTGAAAGCTGCGTCGACGTATGCGGAAGATTTATTTCTCGAATACGCGCAGTGCCGGCCGGATGCGCCGGGTGATCTCACAGATCCGATGCGGCTTCACGTGCTGGCCTACGATGTGAACGCGCGCAATAGCTATAATCCGCTCGTACGCGGTGGCACGCTGTTTGCGCACATCGTCGGCATGATGGAAGCGAAGGCCGGAAGGCCGCATCCTGACGTTTCATTTCCCGACATCAGCCGCGACAACGTCGTCGTCTTTAGCGGACACGATACGCAACTTGGAGCCCTCGGGGGTATCCTCGATGCACATTGGCGTCCGGGTGGCGGCCTCGTTGCGGACGATATGCCGCCCGGCAGTGCGCTCATCTTCGAGCTGTATAAATCGAGCGCGAACGACTACCGTGTGCGCGTGCGGTTCGCGTACGAAACGATGGATCAGTTTCGACACTACAAGCTTATCGACGGTGGCGTAGCCAGCGTTCCGGTAACC
>JAMXLG010000270.1 GCA_024281135.1 Vulcanimicrobiia bacterium
GCGGGGGTTGGGACAGGAAAGGAAACCGGGTTGATAGGACGCGGCCCCCTGCGGCTGAGCCACGTGCTCGCTGTCAGCGTCTTGACCGCCGGCTTGGTCACTGCCGGCTTCCTGACCCACCCCTCACCCGCATACGCGGGCAGCGGGGAGGTCGTTACCACCGCATCGCATGTGGTGACTTTTGATTCGCTCGGGAGCGTTTCGGAGCAGCCCACGACCGCGACCACGGTCGGCCAGTTCCTATTGGAACGCGGCATCACGGTCAGCGTAAACGATTTCGTCAATCCGTCGGCGGATACACCGATCTCGGATCGCATGACGATCACGTATCGTCCCGCCGTTCCGGTTACAATTCAAACTGCAAGCGACAAACGTGTCGTGACGACAGCTGCGAGTGACGTTGCAAGCGTACTCGCAGAAGAAGGCATCGTCGTATCGAAGGACGACGAAGTGAGCCCATCGCTCACAGACCCGGTTCCGCAAAACGGCACGATCAAAGTCACTCACGTTACAAAATGGCTGCGCACGGAGAAACGGACGACTCCATTAACAACGCAACATCGTCTCGATTTCTCGCTCGATCCCGGCGCAACGAAAGTTGTTTCGAAAGGAACGCCGGGCGTTCGTCAAGTGCTCGTTGCATTTATACAACGAGACGGCGGACACATCACGGCGCAAATCATCGAGTCGCGCATCATTCGAACCGGCCACCCGCGTATTATCGCAGTTGGCGTCGGCGAATATGCGGCGTTCCAACGTTTCGCGTCACGCGGCATAGAACAAACATCGCGACTCGTTGAGAGCGCGCTCGACATGGTTGCAACCGCATACACCGCATCGTGTGGCGGATGCAGCGGCATGACGGCAATCGGACGTCCCGCCGGTCACGGCATCGTCGCCGTCGATCCAAGCGTGATTCCGCTTGGTACGCGCTTATTTATTCCCGGATACGGATTTGCAATCGCCGGTGATACCGGCGGCTCAATCCACGGCAATCGCATCGATCTCGGATTTAACTCATACGCCGATGCGATCCGATTCGGCCGTCGCGAGGTGACCGTCTACCGACTGCGGTAACGAGCACTCGGTGGACGATCTCGAGAAGAAACATCCGCGCGCGTTACTGAGCGCGTGGGGACTACGCCCGAAAAAGAAGTTCGGGCAAAACTTCCTGATGGATAGCGGAGCCGCGCATCGTATTGCGCGGCTCTCTCTGATTGACGCGCCGGCGCATGCACGCGTGCTGGAAATTGGCGCGGGAACCGGCGTGTTGACGCACGCGCTGCTCGATGAAGGTGCATCGGTGACGACGATCGAGATCGACACGCAACTCGTCGACGTCCTACACTCGCGTGAAGAATTGCACGGCGCCGATATCGTGCAGGCTGACGCGATGCAATTCGATTACGATGCGTATGCGGCACTTGGTCCTTGGTATGCGGCAGGAAATCTACCGTACAACATCGCCACGCCGCTCATCATCGAACTCGTCGAGATGGAACGCGGACCGCAAGCTTTGACCGTGATGATTCAAAAGGACGTCGCAGACCGGCTTGCAGCAAAGCCGGGCACGGCGGCGTATGGCAGCCTTTCCATTGCCGTGCAGTACGCAATGCACGTCGAACGCGCATTCACGCTCGGCCCGCGAGCGTTCTATCCTCCTCCGAAGGTCGACTCGACCGTAGTTCGTTTGGTGCGTCGCGCCGAACCGGCAGTAGCGCCGCGCGACCTCACCCTCTTCCGGAAGGTCGTCCGCGCCGCGTTCGCGTACCGCCGCAAAACGCTCGCAAACAGCCTTGCGCTCGCGCTCGGAATCGAACGCGCTCGCATCAGCAAGGCGATTGCGGCAAGTTCGCTTTCGACGGAGTCCCGCGGTGAGCAACTCGACCTCGACGATTTCTGCCGGCTGGCCGACGAACTGGCCGGCGAATAGTTTCCGCGGCGGCCCGACGTCGCTGTTGATTCTCGCTGCGCTCGGCGCAGCGGTGCTCGGCGGCATGATCGGCATTGCCTACTTCTTTGTCGTGCACCGTCCGCGAACGATGGGACCCGAATTCGTCGTCGCTGCGATTTTCGTGCAATTGCTCGTCGAAGGCGCGGCGGTCGTCGTCATTCTCGCCGGACTTCCGGCCGTGTCGAAGCGATCGTTGCGCGATTTGGGGTTCTATACGCCGCGCCCATGGCAAATCGGAATCGGCATCCTCGGTTCAATTGCGATGGTCGTCGTGGTGGAAGGTGGAGCATCGCTCATCCAGACTCTGACGCACACGAAACACGAGCAAAGCGTCGTGGAATTGTTCAAGCAGGTGATTGGAAACCGGAGCGTGATGTGGCTCTTCGCCATTTTCGCGGTTGTGCTCGCACCGTTCATGGAAGAAGTGATCTTCCGTGTCTTCATCTTCAACATCGGTTTGCGATGGGGCGGCTTTTGGCTCGGTGCGATCGTGAGCGGACTCTGTTTCGGAGCGGCGCACACAGACCTGTACGTACTCGTCCCGCTGGCACTGGGCGGCATCATTCTCTGCAGCGTGTATTACCGGACGGGCAACGCGTACGCGTCGATGATCACGCACGGACTCTTCAATGCGGTGACCGTCTTCGCGCTGATGTTTGCCCCACAACTCGCGCAATGATGAGCCGGACGTAGCATGCGTCTCGCCGTCGATGCGTGGAATCTCGTCGACGACCGGCGCGGGATGGGCCGCTATGTACGGCGCGTACTCAACGACTGGCAAGACGAGCCGGATCTCGATATCACGCTCGTCGTCCGTAAGGAGACACACGTCTCACCCCTTCTAAGCGAATTTCCATATGGGGTCGAAGTTGGTGTGATCGGCCGTTTCGATGTTGCCTGGTTTCCGTGGAACGCGATGCGCTTCGACGCCGCCGGATCGCGCAGTACGGTGCTCTTTCATGATGCCTTTGCCTTTACGCGCGCGCACCGCGATTTGATCGCGCGCTGGCGCGAGCAGGCGCCGATTCGACGGGCGATGGAACGTGCCGACGCGCGCGCGGTGAACTCGCATTGGTCTGCTACTGAACTGGCTCGCGTGTTCAAACGAGACGCTGCAGATTTCACGGTGGTACATCCCGTTCCCGATCCGTTTTGGGTCCCCGTTGAAGTGCATCCGTCAGAGCCCTACGTGTTGGTGGTTGCCGGTCCCGAAGAACGCAAAAATATCCCAACCCTCGTCCGCGCATTCGCACGCGCCTTCGCAGACGGCGAACGCAAGCTCGTCATCGTCGGGAACGTCAGCGCGAAGGACTCATGGTTGATCGAACGCACCGGCATTCTTCACGAGCGCGTCTCCGCCGACGACGAAACGCTGCGCAAACTTTACAGCGGCGCGCTCGCGGTTGCCATACCATCGATTGCCGAAGGCTACGGGTTCATGGCGGTCGAGGCGATGGCATGCGGAGCGCCGGTCATTGCAAGCAACGCGTCGGCCTTGCCGGAAGCGTGCGATGGTGCAGCGATTCTCGTTCCGCCGCTAGATGTTGAAGCATGGGCGTTTGCGCTCGAACGTATTATAAACGACGCTACGCTGCGCGAGACGATGCGCGAACAGTCACTGGCTCGCGCGGCACGTATCGACCGGTCGGAACCGGCGCGCCTTATGCTTGCGTTGATTCGACGATCGCTCGAAGGCGCTCGATGAACCGCTGCGGAGAGAATTGCTCGGCGTGCGCGCGCAACTTTCGCGAGTCGTAGCGCGAGGTATCGAACGAGCGAAGTGTATTCTCGAGCGACTCTGCAGTAGGCTCGTCGAAAAATTCGCCGGTCACGCCTTCGATGACCGTTTCTTGCGCGCCGCCGCCGCGATACGCGATCGTCGGCCGGCCGGTAGACGCCGCTTCGATCGGCACGAGCCCTAAATCTTCTTCTCCGGGCAAGAGAACGGCCCGCGCGTCACCGAGCAACTCGTTAATTCGCTCGTCGCTGACGTGTCCGAGTAGCGTCGTCGTTGTCCCTCGCGCGCGTTCGCGCAACTCACGCTCCGATGGCCCGCTGCCCGCAACCAACAGCGGAACTCCGGCGCGTTGCGCCGCGTCGATCGCAAGCTCAATCCGTTTGTACGGCAACAGACGGGAGGCGATGAAAAAATAGTCGCCGGCGCCGCTACCCAACGTAAAGCGGTCGATGTCCGCGGGTGAATGCAGCACGTCCGCGTCCCGGCCATAGTACCGGCGCACGCGTTCGGCCACCGTCTTCGAATTGGCAACGTATCGCGTCGGACGTTGCGCCGCGTGGAGATCCCAATCGACGAGCCGGTTCACCATCATTCTGGCCAGCGGATTGCGCGTCATTGCGCCGACGTAGCGGTCGTAATCGAATAAGAAGCGGCTAACCGTGTGAATGAAACAAACGTGCACCGCATCGGGCCGGATGTGGACGCCCTTCGCCCACGAGCTCGTCGAACTCACGATCAGATCGTACCGCGAGAGATCGAACGCTTCGAACGCGCGCGGATAGAGCGGCGCTAAATAGCGAAAGTTGCGGTTGGCGCCAGGAATGCGCGCAAGTGCAGAAGTGCGTACGCGCGCTCGCGGGATGAGATCGCCCACGACCGCCTCATCGTAGAGCGCCGTATATACCGGCGCATCGGGCCACGCCGCAACCATGTGCGCGAAGACGCGTTCGGCGCCTCCGCGCTGGTTGAGGTAGTCGTGAACGAGCGCGACGTTCAGGAGCTTACGGTTGTTGAGCTTGCACTGTATTATCGCGCGGGAGAACCAGCGCGATCGACGGGTTGCCGAGATACTGCCGCGCAACCCGTTGGAGATCGTTTGCATTCGTGTTCGCAATTGCGCTCAAAGTCCGTCCGACGTAATCCGCAGATTGTCCGCTCTGACTGAAGAGCACCGCGAGCCACGCCCGCGACTCGAGACTCGTCGATTCGCTTACGAAATCACCGGCAGCCAGCGCCTTGAAATCGTCGATCGATCCTTGCAGTTTCGTTGCAGCAAGGATGCTCGCAATCGAAAGCGCGGTCGCAAACGCGCGATTGGGATTACCGATGCTTCCGTTCACGAAGAGCGTCAGATTCGGCTCCGTACGGTCGTACTGATACATCGCACCGACGGCTCGTGACGTCGCGGTGTTCGATACGACGCCCGGAACCTGCGCGATCTCGGCGAGCGTGCGCTGCATGAACGACGAGAGCACGAGCATCGGGCCGTAATCTTTGCTGTCGATCGCCGGCGCGGGATACTGCGCGATGAGCCACGGCGCCGCGATATCGCGATGCGTAACGTATTGGTGCGTCGTGCCTTGGAGCTTCGGAAGCGACACCGAGACGGCGTTGCTGTCGCCCGCTACGAGCGTTTGCGCAAGTCCGTCGAGCGTTCCGGCCGTAAGCGCGTCGAGTCGTCCGACGGCGCTGACGAATGAACCGCCACGGCGGTAGTACTTGGTGTAGAAGCCGCGCACGTCGGCGGGTCCGAGCTGTGCGAGCGAACCTGGAATCCCAAGTGAGGGCAACGCCGCGTTGGCGGAGGATGCGTCCGTGCCCGCGAGCATGTCCATGCCGACTTGTAAGGCGATCTGCTGGTTCATCGCGATCTGCGTCTGTAGCGCCGCGCGGGCTGCGCTGACCGTCTTCGGATCGAACGACGGCGTTGTCATAGCGCGACGGACGAGATCGAATACCGCGGGCGCCTGTGCCGGCGTCGACTCGATTGCGAACCGGACGTCGGTTGGGTCGATCTCAAAGTGAATGCCGCCGCCGTGAGCTGCAATCGCTTCTTCGAGCGGCGTTCCGTCGACAGGTGTGCGCAAAATCGTTTGCGCGGTCAGCGCTGCCAATCCGTTCTCGGCTAAGGTTTGCCGATCGAGGCCCGCACGTACGACGATCGTGACGTGCGTGAGCGGAGCCGCATTATCTTGTTGTTCGATGACCGTCGTACCGCCGCTATTGCGAACGGTGGGTGCAGCGGCCCATGCGACCGACGGTATCGCAAAAGCGCACATCAGAGCGACGGCGGCGACGCGGAGGTTCACGATGCGGACTCCTTTGAAACAGGTGCCGTCAAATCGATGACGACGGGATGCGCCAGATACTGCTTCACGACTGACGCGACGTACGCGGGATCGAGATCCTTTGCGTGCTGCCAATAACTGCTGGTCGGATCGCTCGGCGCGTATGACGGATTGCCTTCAGCCGCGTACCACCCGAGGTTGTCGGCCTGTTGGACGGGGAGCTGCGTGTCGACGGCAAGATGATACATGAACGCCGCACGGGCCGCTTCGAACGTCTTTGCATCGAGCGGCGTTGCAAGAGCAGAAACGGCGCTCAGTACCGTTTCTTTCAGCTGCGCGGGCTTGTCTCCGCCGATCGTAACGAGCATCACGCCCGGATCGTGCAGCGTAATGAATTGACCGCTCACATAATTATCGCTCTCGACCGAAATCGATTTGGTAACGGTCCCGGTTTGATCGCGGAACAAGTAGTCAGCGACGAAGTCCATTGCGGTTGCGGCGCGTTCATCGCTGATCGGCGGCCCGACCCAAGCGACGCCGACGCCCGGTACGTTCCCGGTAATATTTGCGTTTTCCGGCGCGTGCGAAAGCGTCGATTGAACCGGACCGTCGGCCGACCCCGGCGAGCCGGCGGTCACCGCGCTCATCCAGTCCTGATCGATGTTACCGGCGAGCGACATCGTCGCGTTGGCCGAGCGGAACGCGCGTTTCGCGAACGTCTTGACGTCTGAAAGCGAAATCTTCGTGATATCCGAAACGGTGTCGGGCAGCGGCGGATAGTGATTGGGTCCGGACGCGAACAGCTGTGCAAAGAGCGCGTCGTGCAACAAATCGTCGGATGAATATTTGCGCGCGACCGAAAGCACGGCCGCATCTTTCCGGGCGGTCTTGAGCGAATTGTCGTCAATGGCCGGCGCGAAATACGCGGCGCTCATTGCGGCAATGACACGGCGTCCTGCCGTTGCCGGAACGATCGCGCTCACGCCCACGATATCGGGATACACGTTGATCGTCAGACGTCCGCCCAGGCTGCGCACCAAACCGAAGAGCGATTTTCCGCTCTCGAGCGTAGCCGTTGCAGCGGCTGTTGCCGCAATACGCGCGATGCCGGGCGAGGTATTGTCGTAGCCGGCGCCTGGAGCGCGAAACCACACGTCGATCGCGGCCGAGGGGATCGTTTGATCGCGATAGAGGACGTAGTTCCCACCGTGCGGCAGCGACCCGCTCGTCGGCACGTCGGCTGCCGAAACGCCGAGCGGCGCCAGCCCAATCGCTAGCGCCGCCAGGGCGTTGAGTACTCGTTGTTTCATGCAGGTTCCGGACGAATCGTCGGGGGCAGACGCGAGGGTTTCTCGCGCTGGGGTTCCTCCGCCGGTTTGTCGATTGACGGCGGCGATGCGGAAACACCCGTTCCGCCTGAATTCTTATCGTACGGCTTACCGTCGAGAATCGCGCGAACTTCTTCGGCGTCGACGGTCTCGTACTCGAGCAGCGACGCTACCATACGTTCGACCTTATCCCAATTTTCGTCGAGAATCTTGCGGCCGTTTTGATAGCACGACTCGATGATGCGGCGAACCTCGCCGTCGATCTTGCTCGCTACCTCTTCCGAGTAGTTTCGCTCTTCACCCAGATCGCGGCCGAGGAAGACCTGATGGTTGCCGCGTCCGAACTGAATCGGTCCGAGATCGCTCATGCCGTACTGCGTCACCATGCGGCGCGCGAGTTCGGTTGCTTTCTGGAAATCGTTGCTCGCGCCGGTCGTCACGTCGCCGAATTGAATCTCTTCGGCGAGACGCCCGCCGAGCGCCATCGTGATTTGCGCGAGAAGTTCTTCGCGCGTCACGCTGTGGCGATCGTCTTCCGGCAACGACCACGTCAAACCGAGCGCCATACCACGCGGAATGATCGTGACTTTGTGTACGGGATCGGCTTTATCGAGCAGGCCGCCGAGAATTGCGTGGCCCGACTCGTGGTACGCGGTGTTTTCTTTTTCTTTCTTGGACATCACCGTCGATTTACGCTCGGGGCCGACCATCACGCGGTCGATCGCTTCGTCGCAATCTTGCATCTCGATGATGTTTTTGTTCTTACGCGCTGCGAGCAACGCCGCTTCGTTTAAAAGATTCTCGAGATCAGCACCCGAGAAACCCGGCGTGCGCTTCGCAAGTGTTTCGAGGGAGACTTCCTTCGAAAGCGGTTTGTTACGCGCGTGCACTTCGAGGATCTTCTGACGACCACGGAAGTCCGCACGGTCGACGACGATCTGACGGTCGAAACGGCCCGGACGCAGCAGCGCCGGATCGAGGACGTCGGGGCGGTTCGTTGCCGCGATCAAGATCACGCCGGTGTTCTGATCGAAGCCGTCCATCTCGACGAGTAATTGGTTGAGCGTTTGTTCGCGCTCGTCGTGTCCGCCGCCGAGGCCAGCGCCGCGCTGCCGGCCGACCGCGTCGATTTCGTCGATGAAGACGATACACGGCGCCGACTTCTTCGCTTGATCAAAGAGGTCGCGAACGCGCGACGCACCGACACCAACGAACATTTCGACGAAGTCCGAACCGGAGATCGAGAAGAACGGCACGCCCGCTTCGCCCGCAATTGCGCGCGCGAGCAGCGTCTTACCGGATCCTGGCGGTCCGAGCAGCAGCACGCCTTTTGGAATGCGCGCGCCCAGCGCCTGATATTTCTTCGGATATTTGAGGAAGTCGACAATCTCGCCGAGCTCCTCTTTCGCCTCATCGACACCCGCAACGTCGGCGAACGTCACCTTCGGACGATTCTCCGACATCATCTTCGCGCGCGATCGTCCAAACGAAAGCGCCTGGCTTCCGCCGCTCTGCGCTTGGCGAAGGATGAAGAACAGGAAGAGCGCCATCAACAGCAGCGGTGCGAGCGTGACGAGGCTCGAGAGCAGTCCGCTATTATTCTGCTGTTGGAAGTTTACTTGTCCGCTCTTGACGTGCGCTTGCACGTCTTTGACGAACTCGTGATCGGTGTTCGGGAGCGAGACGGTGTATTTCGAGCCGTCGGTAAGCTGACCCGATGCCTGTTGGCCGACCGCGTTAAAGGACTCGACCTGATACGATTCCAGTTTCTGATAGAACTTGCCGTATGGAAGGTTCGTCGCCCCTTCACCCGGCTGCACCATGCGTTCGACGATCACGAAGACCGCGACCACGGCGAGGACGATCAGAAGAATGGACCGGAGATGTTTACTCACTAGTTAACCTTTGATATTGAAATCGCGAAGTGACGCGACATATTAGACTCTACCCTTCCTTAAAGACGGCTGGACGGAGCTGTGCCAGGTAGGGCAGGTTCCGGAACAGTTCCTGGTAGTCCAAACCGTAACCTACGACGAATTCGTCAGGACATTGTAGGCCGACATAGTCGACCGGGGTATCGGCGCGCCGCCGGTACGGCTTATCGAAGAGAACGCAGGCTCGCAAGCTTGCGGGCCTCCGCTCCTGGAGTAACGACCGGAGATACTGCAACGTGAGGCCGTTATCGATGATGTCCTCCACGATGACTACGCTGCGGCCTCCGATGGGCTCACTGACGTCTTTCAGCATCCGGACCTCACCCGACGAGCGAGTCATGTTCCCGTAGCTGGTAACGCATATATAGTCCACAATGATCTCACTCGGCCCGTCGGGAATCGCCGCGAGGGCTCGGGCGAGGTCCGTAACGACGTAGAGCGCTCCTTTTAACACGCCGACCAGGGTAAGTGGTTGCCCGCAATGATCCTGCGCAATCTGCGTTGCGAGGCGCCGGACGGCCGTGGCGATTTCCTCCGCCGTGAAGAGCGTCTGTTCGATTGCTCCGTCGTACGATTGCCTGAGTCTCACTCGGTCTTCCTAACCTCGATATCGCCGCCCGTTATTTCCAACTCGATACCCGTTTTCATATGAAACCGCCCGGAGTGGCCGCGCTCGAGCGCTCGCACGGCGGCTTCGACGTGCTCGAAGTCAACGTCGCGCAGCGCTTCCTCGGCATCGAGCGCAGTCCGGACCCGACGGCGCCAAGCCGCGCGATCGCTTTGCTCGATCTCTTCGCCCACGAGTTCAGCGGTGCGTGCCACGGCGGCATCGAGGCCTGGGAAAAGCGGACGCAGCGCATCCAGCGCCTGCCGAACGGCATTGCGGCGAATGCCGAGATCGGCATTGGTCGGATCGACGGAGTACGGTAGCGCGTGCGCGTGGCAATAGTAACGCAAGTCGTCCGCCGCTATATGCAGCAACGGACGCGCGAGGTTGATACCCGGCGCGAGTTCCCGGCGCGGACGCATCCCTGCGATACCATCCGGTCCGGTCCCTCGCAAAAGCGCGAGCATGACCGTTTCACTTTGATCCTCTTCGTGGTGCGCCGTTGCAACGACATTCGCATCGAGTTCGCGCGCGATCTGCGCTAGCGCGTCGTAGCGCGCGCTTCGCATCGACGCCTCGTCACGGCGTTCGCCGGAGAGTTGCACAACGCGAACCGGAATTCCGAACGTCGCACCGATTCGCAGGACGACACATTCATCTTGCCACGCGGAGTCGCGCGTTCCGTGATTGACGTACGCGAGAAAGAGCTGCAACTCCATCGGATTGCGCACCGCGCACAGCACCGCAGCCAACGCGACTGAATCTGCCCCGCCGCTGCACGCAACGAGAACCCGATCGCCCTTGCGAATGACACCATCGCGCTCGACGGCCTGCTCTATCGCCGCTTCCGGCTTAGCACCACGCATAGCTATCGTGTATGACGCTGGATTTCGCGCTCGACGTCGCGCTTAGCGATATCTTCGCTCTTGTCCCACATCTTTTTGCCGCGCGCGAGACCGAGTTGGACTTTGACTTTACCGCGCGTGAAATACATCCGCAGCGGAACGATCGTAAGGCCCTTTTCCTTGACGCGCGATTGTAAATCGCTGATCTGCTCCTTGTGCAGCAACAGTTTACGCGGGCGGTTTGGATCCACGTTCGAGAAGCTGCCTTGTTTGTATGGAGGGACGTGCATCCCAAGCAGCCATGCTTCCCCGTCCCGAAACCGCGCATACGCTTCATTCAAACTCACGCCACCTTGCCGAATCGACTTCACTTCCGTTCCGGTTAACGCCAACCCGGCTTCGAGCGAATCGAGAATGTGATACTCGTGACGTGCACGTCGATTATCAATCGTAGGCGCATTGTGCTTTTTCGCTTCTTCTTTAGCCTGAACTCGCGCCTGTTTAGACTTAGCCATTGGAAAGGTGCTCCGGCCTAGCCTCCGCACCCCCCACTTTGTGGGGCCCCCCGACCATGGCGCGCGACACACGTCGGTACGCTAAAGACTCCCCTAGGGCGCGCCTAAATAACTCCTGTGCTGTTGCCATGTTGCTATCGGGACTTCGTCGAGCCGGGGTTACGTCTGTCATCGACCGCTTCTAATGGTCCCATCGAGACGAACTTACCCTCGCCGTCGAGGAGCACTGTGCCGGAATCGTCGAGCACGGCGGCCTCCATCCCTAGTACGTTACGGCGTTGCCATGTGACCCGTCCAGTGACGTGCAGTTCCCGGCCTAACGGGACGGGTTTGCGAAAGCGAACGTTCATGCTCGCCGTTACGCCGCGGTGTCCCGCATAGCCGGCGGCGTGCGCCATAGCTTCGTCGAGTAACGACATGGCGATTCCGCCGTGGGCGATATCGCGCCAGCCTTGAAATTCCGGCGCGAGCGTAATGCGCGCGTGGACGCCTTCGTCGTCGGGGTCGAAGTGCAGGTGCAAACCGATTGGATTTTCCGGCCCGCACGCAAAGCAATTTCCGTCGTCTACCGGCACGCTCACCGTCCGGACTCCAGACGTGTCGCGAGATAGTCGGGAAGATGCACTTGATGAATCTTCTCCTGCACTTCGGCAATCGGATAGGGGTAACGCACCCACTCGACGCGCCGCGCGTTGCTGTCGTAGAGCACGAACGACGGGTCGGGATTGAGATCGCGCGGCTGGCCGACGCTGCCGACGTCAATGATATAGCGGCGCCCTTCTTCGAGCTGCAGCTCACCACCGTTTTGCATGTGTTTGTGACCGATGCTGCCGTCCGGTTCTTGCACCCAGTATTCCGCGATGTGCGTGTGGCCGACGAACACCAACGGTGCATCCGTGCTCGCGAACGCTTTCGCGGCTGTGCGTTTATCGAGAATATATTCGAAATAATTTACCGGCGCACCGTGAACCAGCAAGAATTCCGGATAACGCAATTCGTAGGAAAGACCGTTGAGCCACGCACGGCTTTCGTCGGTTAGCACGCCTTGCGTCCACGCGATTGCCGCGCGCGCCGCATCGTTGAAGTATTCCACGCCGAAGTTCTCGAGCGCGGCGAGATCGTGGTTTCCGAGGACCGCGTTTTGCGCGCGCGCATGAATCATCCGAACGCATTCGTTCGGGTTGGGACCATATCCGACGATGTCGCCAAGACAAAGCACGGTATCCTCGTCGCCGATCAACGCCAACGCGCGTTCGAGCGATTCGATGTTGCCGTGAATGTCGGAGACGATCGCGTATTTCACGCAAGCACCTCGGCCAGAACCTCGCGGAAAGCGAACTCAAACGCTTGGCGCATCGGCGGCGTACCCGCGCTCACGCGGACGAAACGATCGAGCGGCGGCAGACCGGGCTTTCGGATCCATACTCCGCGCGTGAGTAAGTCATTCATCACCCGCGTGGCCGCTTCGGCGGTCCCCAAATCGATGCAGACGAAGTTTGTGAACGATTCGATAAACCCGAGGCCCGCTTCCGCGGCCAAACGGTAGTAGTCGTTTCGCGCGAGCGCAACTTCGTCGACCACAAGCTGGCGAAACGCTTCGTCTTCCAGCGAGGCGAGCGCACCGATCTGCGCGTTGCGGTTGACGCCGTAGTGAAGGCGAATCTTTTGCAACGTCGCGATGTTCGTCTCGCTCGAAATCGCATAGCCGATACGCGCGCCCGCCATACCGTACGCCTTTGAGAAGGTGCGCGCCCGAATCAAACGGTCTTCGATGTGCGGTGGGAGCACGTCGGTTTCGTCGACGAAGTCCGCGTAGGCTTCATCGAGCAGAAACACCGCATCGCGCGGAAGCGCGTCGAAGAACCGAATCATCTCGTCTCTGCGAATGAACGTTCCGCTCGGGTTGTCTGGATTTGCAAGATAAATCACCGACGGTTTTTCACGCTGCGCAATCTCTACGAGCGCATCGAGATCGGGCCGCCCGTTTTCCTGATACGCAGCGTAGACGAGACGCCCACCGTAGCCCGTGACGTGATAATTGAAGGTCGGATACGAGCCGCGCGTCGTGAGCGCTGCTCCTCCGGGCGCAACGAATGCCCGGACGACGAGCCCCATGAGATCGTCGATACCGGCACCGACGACCAGCTCTTCGATCCTGCACCCATGCTTGCGCGAAAGCTCCATCCGAAGTTCGAACGATTCGGGGTCACCGTACCAAGAAATCCGGGGCAGTTCGGCAACCATTGCCTGGACCGCGCGCGGCGACGGGCCGAACGCACTTTCGTTCGCGCCTAGGCGCACGAGCTCGCTATGGCCTCCCTCGCGCATCAATTGCTCGGGGCCGATAAACGGCGTCATAGCGGGAATGGCCTCGACGGCCGGCGCCGGACGGATCACTTCTTACCTCTTACCTCCGTGTTAGATAAATCGGGTTATGGGGACGTGAGTTCCCGCAGGATAAGTCTCGACATCCTCCGGCAAGGTAACGTATCCGTCGGAACGAGCGATGATGCTTACGGTCGATGAGCGCAGAGGGAGTGGATGCGCCGCCCAGGCGCCGCCTTCATTCTTTAGCGACACCGGGACGTACCATGTCCACCCCGGACGGCTCGACACCGGAGCCGCAAGGCGCGCCTCGACAGTGTCAATGCGGTCGCGCGTACCACACATCGCATAGATAATTGGGCGAACGACCGCCTGCAAGATGATGACGGCCGACGTCGGATTTCCCGGCAATCCGATAATCGGCTGAGCGCCGAGCGCAGCCAACACGGTGGGCTTTCCCGGTTTGACGCGCAGTCCGTGCACAACGACTCCGGGCGCTCCAAGTCCGGCGATTGCAGACGGTGTGCGATCGCGTTCGCCAACGGATGAGCCGCCCGTTAAAACAACTGCATCCGCATTTTCGAGCGCGGTTTGCAACGCGTTTTCCAACGCGCCGGGTTCGTCGCTAACGCCTGGAATATGAACCGCGACGGCGCCGAACGCGCGCAACGTTGCTGCAATTGCGAAGCGATTCGAGTCGCGCACCTGCCCCGGTTGCGGCACCCTATCGGGCGAAACCAGTTCATCGCCGCTTGAAATCACCGCGATGCGCGGACGACGGTAAACCGGAACGTCAACGATACCGAGCGTCGCAAGCAATCCGGCGTGCGGCGCGCTAATGCGCGTTCCCGTGTCGAGGACGCGTTCTCCGGCGCGCATGTCACCGGCACGTTCGTTGATGTTTTCGCCCGCGGTGAGCGGGAGTTGCACGATCACCGACGTGCCTTCGATCGTCGTGTCTTCAACCGGGACGATCGCGTCGGCACCGTCAGGAACTACACCGCCCGTCGGTATACGCAAAGCGGTTCGCGGCGCCAATGCGTGGGGCCACGCCGTTCCCATGGAGATGTCGCCGGCGATCTGCAACCTTCCCGGAATGTCGGCGACGCGTACCGCGAAACCGTCCATTGCCGAACGCGCTGCGTTCGGATAGTCGCTGTCGGCGTTGACGGGGTCGGCAAGAATCCGCCCGTGCGCGCGATCTAACGGTACGCGTTCGACACCCGGCGGTGCGAGCGTAACGTTCGCGAGAAATGTCGCAACCGCACGATCGGGCGACGAAAGATTTTCTGTATGAAAGACGAAGCCGCGCTGTTCCATGCTCGATATCGCTTTGGTCCGACGCGATCCCGATCGCGCTCGGCGTTCGGCACAGCGTCGCGGAAATGATGCGTCGTTCGTTGATGAGGTTCTGCGTTTAGACACAGAGTACCGCTCCGCGCTTGCCGCCGTCGAGACCGCGAAAGCCGAGAAGAACCGTCTGTCCGCAGAAATCGGGAAGGCTGCGGACAAAGCGGCCGCCGCCCGCGAGCTTAAACCAAAACTCGACAAACTCGCGCAGCGCATCGCAGAGGACGAAGAGCGCGCCAAGGGACTCTCCCCGGACAATCCGGACTCGTCGCTGCGTTCGTTGCTCGAGAATACGCCGAACATTCTCGATGAATCCGTTCCCGACGGCAGCGGCCCAGAAGAGAACGTTTGCGTTCGTTCGTGGGGATCGCCGCGCGAGTTTTCGTTTACGCCCAAACCGCATTGGGAACTTGGTGAGGCACTCGACATTCTCGATTTCGAACGTGCCGCAAAACTTTCGGGCAGCCGCTTCGCGGTGCTCAAAGGAAAAGGCGCGCGACTATCGCGCGCGCTCGTGCAATTCTTCCTGGATCGCGCGGAAGAACGCGGCTATCTCGAAGTCATTCCGCCGTTGCTCGTTGCGCGACGTACGATGTGGAGCACCGGGCAGCTTTCGAAATTCGCCGACGCTATGTTCGCGGATCAAGACGCCGATCTGTTCATGATTCCGACCGCGGAAGTGCCGCTCACGGCGCTGCACGGCGACGAAATTCTCGATGGCGATTCGCTGCCGCGCAAAATGACGGCCTACACGCCGTGTTTTCGCAAGGAGGCCGGAGCCGCCGGGAAAGACACGCGAGGCCTGATTCGCCAGCATCAATTCGAGAAAGTCGAGCTCGTATGGCTGACGCTTCCTGAGTCGTCGTTCGATGCACTCGAACGCTTGACCGAAGACGCGCGCTCGCTGCTCGAAGAATTAGGCCTTCCGCATCGCGTCATGTCCCTGTGTTCGGGAGACATCGGGTTCAACGCAGCCAAAACTTACGATCTCGAAGTGTGGGTGCCGAGTTCGAACAGCTATCGCGAGATCAGCTCGTGTTCGAACTGCACTGACTTTCAGGCGCGCCGCGCGTCGATTCGTTTCCGTCGCGACGCAAAGGCGAAGCCCGAACTCGTACATACGTTGAACGGATCGGGTCTGGCGATCGGGCGTACGTTGGTTGCGATTATGGAAAACTATCAGCAGGCCGACGGTTCAATCGAGGTGCCGCAAGCACTACGGCGTTATACCGGTTTCGAGCGTCTTAGCTAAAGCGTCCACGGCACTCGATTTCTCGGGGATTTTTGCACCCGCCGGAAAATAGGCTTCGATGCGCACGCGCGTCAGTGAATCGCTTTCACTTTCGAAGGTCGCTCGCACGCGCTCGTTGTTGACCAGTCCGAAGCCGGCTTCGATGAAGCGCCCCTTTCGATCGTCGATGTACACGTTCGCTCCGAGCGTGACTTCAATTGCTTCGAGGACGCGCGAATACGCAGCTTCGTAGGCGAGCGGCAGTTCGACGACGCGATGCGGACGCAGCCCGATGCGCGAACTCGTCTGGGGCTTCAACCACTTCAAAAAGAAACTCATCGTAAGATAACCCAGGCTGCAATTACTCCAAGCGCAGCCAACCCGCCCAGTGCTGCGACGGGAACCACACTTTCCCTGCGCTGCGAAATGACGGCAGCGATCGCACCCTTGAAAACGTCGTTCGATGAGGCCGCAATCAGGACCGCGGCAGCGGAGACGGCGAGCGCTATTGTTCGCGACTGTGCGAGGCCGATCACGAAGGGGTCGATGTCTGTAAATCCGATGATCGCGGAAAGCACGAGCAATCCTTGCGTTCCGAGATGTGACGATGCCCACGACGACACTTGCGAAAAGATGACGAGCAACACGGCGAATAGTACCGCGCTTCCTAACGCGAGCGGGTTTGACGGCTGATCTTGTTTCGCGGGCGACGGAGGCATCACGCGCCAGATAACCGCTGCCGCGATGAATGCTACAACGGCAAGAGCTATTGCGTACGGAAGCAGCGACCGTACCAGCGCGGTGTTGAAGATTGCAATGACGACGAGCAAGCGAAGGTACATCATGCCGGTCGCGATCACCGTTCCGCTTGAAAGTTCGCGTCCGAATCCCGACTCACGGGCACTGCGCGCAAAGACGAGGGTCGTTGCGGTGGATGAATACATCCCGCCAAGAATCGCGCTGACGATCGTTCCACGCTCGTGAAACACGTAACGGTCGAGCAAATAGCTGATATACGAAATCGTCGAAACCGCAACGACCGCAAGCCAGACCTTAAACGGCGTTATGGTCGTGAACGGAATCGGCGGCGCCTTGTAGAGCAGAGGCAGTACGACGCCGGTTAGGAGCAGGAACTCGCCCAGCGTGAGCACTTCCTGAAACGGCACGCGTTCGGCGATGGCGTGCAGCCGCGCGCGCGAGCCGATCAGCAATACCGCGGCCACGGTCAACCCGACCGTAAACCACGTTGGCTGTGTGAGCGCGATCGCACCTAGAGCGTAGGCGAGAAGGGTGCAAACCGGGGCCATGAGGACGCCTTCGCCTTTGCCGTTGCTGGAAAGCCTGACGCGAAGCGCAGTCGCAGCCCAAAGGCCGACCACGACCAGGCCGGCGATAAACACAGAGCAGTACCGCGGCTCGACCAGATAGAGCGCAGCACCGGTGAAGCTCAGCAGCGGGAAGACCCGCACGCCGCCAGGGCTGTGTTCCAGCTCCGGACCATAGAATTGCTCGAATGCGAAGCCGAAAAACAACGCCATCGCAAGGAGGACGATGTATTGCATTGCCGTCTCCTTCGTGCTAGACTCCTCGCTAACATGTTCAGATCTCCGGCAACTGTTTCGTATTATTACGGCCGCTTCGATGAAGTCGGCTGTAGGTTGCCGTTGTCTTAGCGAATCCAGGTCCGCTAGAACACACGCCGCCTCGCCGACAGCGAGGCGGCGTTTTTTATTGCTCTACCGCTCCAAAGGAGACCCACGATGTTAGCCAAGGCGCCCACCTCAGCACTCGATGCCTTTCGTCACGCCGTTGATAACGGAATCGGCGCGCACCCGATCGTCCGACACAACAGCTACGCCTCGTGGTTCTCCACCGGTGCCGCAAGCGACGAGCAATTGCAGCATTTTACCGTGCAATTCTCGGTCTTCAGCCACCTCTTCATCGAAGCGCAACTTCGCAAATGCATCAATGCGCCCGACATCGAGAGCTACCGCGCGAGTAAAGAGATTCTGCTCAATGAACTCGGCGTGGTGTTCGCACCCTCAGGATCGGTGGAAGGCGGAACGTTTCATTTCCGCGCGGGCCACTTCGAATGGCTCTTGCAATTTGCCGAGTCGATCGGGCTCTCGTGGCAGCAGATCGGAAAGCGCGAGCACGGCTCGCGCGACACGCTCGCGTTTTGCGATGCACTGATGCGATGGTACGGTTCGCACGATGAATCAACCGCGGCCGGCGCTTCCTACGCGATCGAACATTGGGCCGCGGCAGGCTTCTGGAAACAGTTGATCTCCGGTTTGCGCATCATCAAAGAACAGCGCCGTCCCGATCTACCGTTAGGCTTCTGGACCTGGCACGATGCGTTGGAAGATCAGCACGCGGCGCACACCGACGACGAACTCGCATCGGCGTTCGAAAAGCCAAGCTTCTCGCCCGCGCGCTTTATCCGGGCGGGTGAAGCGATGCTGGACGCAGTTCAGACGTTTTGGTCGGGTCTTTCCAAATCTCGCGAACGGTAGTGCTGCGTGGAACTGCTTCAACGTTTCGGTATGTGACGCCGACATAATCCATCGTCGGGTTGGTGACGCCGAACCAAAAGTGCTCGTTCTTGAAGTGGTGCCACAAGTGATACTTCTTCATGTACTTGCCGAGCGGCGTCACCGGTGCAAAGGGAATGTGCGCGACATAGTGCACCCATTCGTAGAACGTCAACGCGCAGATGCTGCCGAACACGAGCGATGCGGCAAGCGGCACGTCTCGCACGATCGCGAGATAGACGCCGAAGTAAATCACGGCGACCGGAATCACAAACCACAACGGCAGAAAGAGCAGTTCCAGCTTCGGGGGATCGATGTGGTGGTCGTAGTGCAGGCGATGCTGCAGCTTTAGCAGCCACTGTGCACTCGAAGGTTTGGCGTGGAAGAGAAAGCGGTGCGTCGAGTACTCGGAACTAAAAAAAATCAGCGCACCGATGAGTGCGCCGATCCACGAGAAGTGCAGCGTCCCCGCCGCAAAGAGCACCGCAGTGAGTGCAATCGCGACGACCAGCACGGCGTTGCTGCCGTGACGCAAGAACGCCGCGACCACCCTCACGACTGCCGTATCAGGTCAAGGAGCCCCTGGCGATCCAGGTACCGGACATGTCCGCGCTCACGCTTGAGGAGATTTCTCGATTCGAGCTCGGCAATCGCGCGAGCGGCAACTTCTTTGACGGTGCCGGCAGCGGCCGCGATTTGCGCTTGCGTCATATGCGGAAGCGGCGGCATCGCAGCACTGAGCCCCTTCTCGGGCATCGCGTATGGCAGCAGCACTTGCGCGATGCGCCCGATGATCGGCATCGTGTTTTGCGTGACGAGCATCTCGCCGAGATCGCGCGCGCGCTGAGCGGCAACTCGTCCGAGCGCCGCGTAAATTTTCGGCGAATCCTCCGCTATCTGCAACACCGCGTCGTTCGGGATGCGCAAGTACCGTGCGGCCTTCGAAAGCACGATCACGCGGCCGGCCGTCGGCGCGCCGTCGAAGAACTCCAGTTCGCCGAAGACTTCGTATGGAAAGACTTCGTGGAAGATGCGCTGCCGCGCGGATCCATTGCGGCTTGCCAACGCAAAGACTCCTTCGAACGGCACGCCGAGGAACGGCCAGTCGCTATTTTCGGTAACCACGGTCTGCCCGCGTCGCGCCGTGTGCAACGTAGCAACCGCTGCTAGCTTACTGCGCGAGACATCATCGAGGTGCGAGAACACGCGCGAGCGCCTGAGGATTCCCATGGGCGAGGGCGCATCGATTTCTACGGCAGCGCGCGTCATCGAGACGTGCCATTCGCGGTCGCCGACGCGGCGCGGGTCGAGAATCAATTCATGTTTGCGCGATTGTTCGATGCGGGTGCCCAAGCCGCGCGGTTCATTCTCGGTTATGAACAGGACCGTCTGTCCTGGAGGCAACCGATCGAAGACGTCGAGCACACGCGCTGGACGCTCCCACACGGGCAACCCGCGTAGATCGAGTCGTTCAACGTCCGCCATAGTGATCTGGGTTCTTGAATCTGCAAGCATTTACTGCTGTCCGCCTTTCTTTGCGTGCTCGGTTGCTGGAGCAGCTGGGGCCGGGTTCTGCAGGCCTTTCCATGCGCGATCAGCCTGCGGCGGCAACTTATCCATGTGTTTGAGAAATAATACGAGCGCCCAAACTTGGTTATCTGTTAGCGCCGAACCGAATGAAGGCATCCCGGTCATACGGATGCCGTGCGTAATTTTCCAATATGTCACGCCATCGGGGTCGTCTTCCACGCCGTCTTTCGCAAGCTGCGGAGCGTTCTGATAAAGACCCCTGGCGACAGTACTCGGTCGTGCGTCCGCTGCACCGTGACACACGATGCAATTTTCGCCGTACAATTTGATTCCGTCGAGCAGATTCGGAACGGTTAACGGCAACGGGTTCGACTCTTTTGGCGCCTCGCGCGCAATCGTGGCATGCAGAGACGCGCGAGCCGCCCACGTTTCGAGCTTGCCTGGCCGTGCGTCAGCGTTCGCGGGGATCATTATCCCTTGCGTGATGCCGATGTAGCCGACCACGAGTCCAACGATGATGACGGCCACGACGCCGGCAATAAAACCTCTGACCAAGCGACCCTCCGTGAAAGAGAATTTCGGCTAGCCGTTTTTTGGTGAAGGGGCAGCAACTTCCCCCACTCGGTAACGATTGGAGAGCCTATGGAAACACCGACGAAAGCGCAATTCCCGGACGAGCAATCCGAAGACGGCCGCTTTATCCGGCAAGAGGACCAATTTCGCAGCTGGGTCAGTGCTGACGGGAGCTCCGGCTTTCCGGCCGTTGCCGGCCGCTACAAGCTTTACGTCTCACTCGCCTGTCCCTGGGCACATCGTACGATCATCGTGCGCAAGCTCAAGCAATTGGAATCGGCGATTCCGATGACCATCGTCGACCCGATTCGGGACGATCGAGGATGGCGATACGGAACACACTTTTTGAGCGAACTCTATCTCGCCAGCGATCCGCGTTACCGGGACCGTGTTACCGTTCCGGTGCTTTGGGACTTGGAAACCAAGCGCATCGTCAGCAATTCCGACGACGACATCATGCGGATGTTCGAAACCGAGTTCAACGCGATCGGCGATCCGCTGCCCGATCTCTATCCGTACGACTTGCGCACGGAAATTGACGCGCTCAACGGCGTGATTTATGAGACGGTGAACGACGGCGTGTACCGCGCCGGGTTCGCCACATCTCAGCAAGCGTACGAAGAAGCTGCGTATCGCGTGTTCGCAACGCTCGACGAGCTCGATGCGAGGCTAGCGACGCGGCGATATCTCTTCGGCGCGCATCCGGTTGAAACGGACTGGCGGCTCTTCGTTACGTTGATTCGCTTCGACCCGGTCTATGTCGGTCATTTCAAGTGCAATCTGCGTCGCATCTACGATTATCCGAATCTCTACGGATATCTGCGCGATCTCTATCAGATTCCGGGAATCGCGCAGACCGTTGATTTCGATCACATCAAGCGTCACTACTACATGACGCACGACGATATCAATCCAACCGGCATTGTACCGATTGGTCCGTTGCAGTTTCTGCAAACGCCGCACGGAAGAGAACGGCTCTCAGCCGAGAGCTGAGAGCCGCGCAGGTTCGTCGCTTTCGCTCTTGCGTTAGGGTTTCGGCGGACGCGCGCCGACCGCGTTCGTAGGATGACGATTCGACCTAACGACACTCGGACGGTTGAATTTTTGCATCCAATTGGTCCCGTTCGGATTGTCGCGAAGGGTGTTCTTCATAACCGGCATCGTCGACGTGTTCATCATATTAGACGAATTCGTCTGCCGCTGGCTCGGCGTGATGCTGCTTGGCGCTGTCGGCGTGCCCGAACTTGTACCCGAGTTCGTGTTCGTCGGTTGACCGTTGGGTGCACCTTGATTCGTTTGCGGCGTGGGCTGTTGGCCCGACGTCGGTTGCCCGTTGGGTGCACCTTGATTCGTGGGAGACGTCGGCTGTTGGCCTGACGTCGGTTGCCCGTTGGGTGCACCTTGATTCGTTTGAGGCGTCTGCTGTTGACCCGACGTCGGTTGAGTGGGCGTGCTTGGCGTCTGTCCTTGCGTTTGTTGCGTGTCTGTCGTGCCTTGCGTTCCTTGCGAACTCGTTGGGCTCGGGTTCGTAGGCGTGGTTGGCGTCTGTTGCGCGTACGCCGGGGCGGAAACCGCAAGCATTGCAACTACGGCCGCCGCAGCGATGCTGCGCGCGAGATACGTTTGATTCATGCCTGAAATGCGCTCCCCGAGAAAAAAGATAAAAAGTGAGACCTCTATTGGTTACCCGTTTTGCGAACGCGCGCACTAG
>JAMXLG010000271.1 GCA_024281135.1 Vulcanimicrobiia bacterium
TCGCGATTATCAGGTCCGGCGATGATGGAGAAGATGAGTTCAAGGTCGTCGAGCGAGCGCGCGAGCGGCCCGACGCATGACATGATGCGAATGGGCCGCGGCGGATCGCCCGGGATCGGGAAGACGCCGTGAAGCGAGACGCGGTGTTCGGTTGGCTTTAAACCGTATACGCCGCAGAAGTGCGCGGGAAGGCGGATCGAACTTGAGAGATCGGTGCCAACTTCGAATGGCGTCATGTGCGCGGCCACGGCGGCCGCAGCGCCGCCGCTGGAACCGCCGGGCGTGCGCGAGAGATCGGCGGGATTGTTCGTGCGCCCGAAGATGGGATTCGCTGTTTGATGATCGGCGAGGAGCGTCGGTACATTGGTCTTGCCGATGAGAATCGCCCCTTCCGATTTCAGCCGCGCGGCGACCGTTCCGTCGAATTGCGGGACGTGATCGAACGGGGGGAACCCGATCGTGGTCCGCATGCCCGCCGTTGCGTGCGCATCTTTCAGGGTGAACGGTACGCCGAATAGTCTTCCCGGCTGTTCACCTCGCGCGAGGGCTCGATCTGCGTCGGCGGCGCGTGCGCGTGCTCCGTCAGCGTCGAGGATGACGACCGCATTGATCGCGGGATTTGATTCTTCGATTTGTTCGAGATGTGCGTCGAGCACTTCGACGCAGCTGATTTGCTTTGCCGCGATTGCTGCTGCAAGTGCCGTTGCGCTTGTCGCGTTTAGACGAGCGGTATCCATATTTCCGTGATTCCTGTTCCGGTGTGCGGATCGAAGCGGTCGTCGTAGCGCTCGAAATACGGCGCATCTGCGACAGTTAAATGCGAGGACGGTAAGTACGCGTTCCAAATCGCATTCCACGTCTTCGGAATTTGTGAAATGTGCTCGCGATGGGTGAATACGGCGTATGGACGCGCGGCGATGCGGAGGCGAGCGAGTTCGCTAGGCGTCTCGGAAAACGTGAGAATCTCTACGCCGCTGATGTAGTCGAAGTTGCCTTCGGTGTCACCATTCGTCATTACACCGTACGCGCAGGCGGGATCGGTTTGGTCGGGGACGTGGCCGATGTACGGAGTGAAGCGTTGCCATTGAAATGGTATGCGTGAGCCCGCATCGACTGCGTACCGTTCGAGTAGGCCGGCTATCAGCAATACGCGTCCGGGCTCGATGCGTGGTGACTCGATCCCGGCTTCTACCGGGTCGAGGCGGCGAATGGCGTCGATAAGCGCGAGGCCCTCAAGCGAAGCGCGAGCGCGAACCTCCTCGGGATTGGTGCCGAACTGTTGTCCGAAAGCGCGCGTGAACGCTTCGTGCGAACCGTAGCCTGCGTCGAGCGCCACGGTCAAAATATTATCTGCGCCGGCTGCAAGCGCACGCGCTGCTTCCGTGAGACGCCGGCCGCGCGCATAGCGCATTACGGAACGTCCGAGTGCTGCGGCGAACGCGCGGGTGAGATAGAAGGGCGAGACTCCGCTTACGTTCGCGATATCTTCAAGACGAAGATCTGTTGACAGATGGCTCTCGATGAACCAGATAGCTTTTGCAAGCGGATCGTTCGTACCGGCGGTCATGGCTCAATCGTTACGCAAAGAGGGCTCGTCGCGTTTGATTGATTTTGCTCGGCGTCACGTTGGGAAGCGGGCGAACGACGGAGCGTCATCCGGAATACGATCCCAGCGTTGCGCGTCGGCGACGTTGATATGGAACTGCGCGGTGAAGGCGGACGGATCGTCGAGGCTGGAAGCGGAGATGCCGATGGACTCGTCCGTTTCGCCGCCGGAAACGCGAGCGCCGCACGTGCGACAGAATCCGCGTTCGTTTTGGCCGCCGGCATCGCTTTCGCTCCAGTAGTGACTCAGCTCTCCGCGAATGATCTCAAATGCGGTCTTTGGGAGATAAATGACCGGCGAATATGGTCCGCCTGAACTACGCTGACAGTCACGGCAGTGACACTCGAACATCGCAAGCGGTGTTCCGGAAATCTTATAACGGAATTGTCCGCAAAGGCAGCCGCCGGCAAGGTTTAGGTGCGTCATCACATCGATATTCGTGGAAAGAACGCAAGTTCGTCTCGAATCCGCTGGTCGGCCCCGGCTCCGCGCGGACGGACCGGTCGTCGACCTGGAGGACGATGAGGCCTTGGCGGCAACATACTACAATCCTAGAGACCTGCATTATAAGGAACGTACGCTGCTCGCTTGATGGGAGGCACGGCCCGAATGAAGTATCGTTTGCTCTTAGCTCTCGTGCTGCTCGCTGCCGCGGGCGGGAGTAGCGTAACCCTGCACAATTCGCATGTTACGTTCAAGGAAGCGTTGCAGCGGTGCAGCGAGGTGCAGGCGCTGGGATCGGTAACTTTCGCGCTCAATCACGCGCGGATCGGTACTGCACCCGGCGTTAGTATCGATGAATCGCCGCCTGGAGAAGTGGCGATGATCGAGGCCGAGCTGCGATCGGAGAACGGCGATAAGTCTGCGAAGGTCACGATAGATCAGGCGCACCGGACCGTAGCCGCGAAAAACGTTCGCGTGAAAAGGAACGGCTTCGTCGCTTGCATTTTGCCGGACTGACGCTGGCGTCTGGCGTGCGCTATAGCGTTTGGACGTAGGCCGTTAGGTTGCGGACCTGGGTGTCCGTAAGCGGTTGCGGATAGAGTTTGGGCATCGGGGGTTCCGGGTCTTTGATCCAGGAATCGGTTGCCTTGAAATCCATGCGCCTTCTTTCATTGCGTAGCGATGGCCCAATCCGACCGCCTTCTACGCCCGTGGGACCGTGGCACGTCGCGCAATTTTGTTGGTAGATTTGCGCGCCTTTCTTTGCGTCGCCGCCGAGCGTCGTCGATGTGCCCTGCGTCGTGTCGGTTTTTTGCGCTACCGCGGGCGCGCATCCGCAAAACGCGATAGCTAGGAGCGCGAGCGCGGCGTAGAGTCGACGTGGCATGGCTCCTCCTGCACGTGCGTTCTACCCACAATCCGGGAACGCTGTGTTCACGATGATCTTTGCCGCGATCTCGTTCGTGCTAGCCGTGCAAGGGCTGCCTAATGACGGACAGACGCTTTATATGACACACTGCGCGTCGTGTCACGGTGATAAGGGGCAAGGTTCCAATACGTCGCCGCCGTTGATTGGAAAGTCGGCTGTAGATATTCACTTCATGCTGGATACCGGTCGTATGCCCGCGGCAGCGCCCAATAGCAATGAAGAGCACAAATCGCCGAGCTTCACGGGACCGCAGATGACGGCGATCGTGAAGTACGTGCAGACATTTACGCCCGGTTCAATAGACTCGTCGCTGCCGCGCATTCTGCCGGGAAACGTCGCCCGGGGACGTGCGCTCTTCAACGAAAATTGCGCGCATTGCCATGGCGTTGCCGGCAATGGAGCGTCGGTCGGCTACGATAACGTGGCTCCCTCGCTGATGAATGCGACGGTTTTTCAAGTCGCTGAGGCGATTCGCGCGGGTCCGGAAATTATGCCGCGGTTCGGTCCGGACGTGTTGAGCGATCAGGACGTGAGCGACATCGCGCGCTACGTCAATTACGTGCAAACGCAGTCGGCGCAGCCGCAGAGCATCGATTCGGGTGGACTTGCGCTTGCGCATGTTGGGCCGGTCGCCGAAGGGTTGATCGCGTGGGTGTTTGGCATCGGCCTGTTGATGCTGTTCTTACGTAGTATCGGAACGTCTACGACGGAAGAACCGAAATCATAGTCGCTTGGTACACGTCGTTTTGATCGTAACGCGTTGAGCCGATGCTTCGGTGAACGACGTATCAGTTTCGGTGTGCGCATCGTCGAGCTTTTTGAGGACGCGCGGATCGTTTGTTGCCGCGCCGTGGAGTTTCGGGTAGGCAATTTCCGTCCACGTCATTCCGCTTCCGTTCCAACCCGTTGACGAGCTGACGTCGTACGCGCCGTAGTCGTCCATTCCCATGTCGATCCAACGCTGCGTCGTCGCGTCATAGGTCATGTAATCCGTGTTGGTGATCGTGATGGGATTCCATGGGACTTTGTCAGTGATGGTACGTGTAATCATCCAGTAGCCGTTGGGGCTGATCGTCGTCGTCAGGTGTTGCGCAAAGGAACGCGGGCGACGAGAGCTTGCTACTTCGCAGTCCCACGCTCCGACGAGAAACATCATCGGCGTCCAGTTCGGCTTCGGATCGCGTGGGATCGGTGTGTGCTCGACTTGTGCGACGACGAATGTAAGCGCGCAGACGATGGCTACGAGTTGGTTCATCTCACAGAGAGTGTAGCGCTCAGTCGGTTCACGCGATCGTGAAGTGTTGATGCCGTCCTTCGACAAGCTCAGGATGACAAGGATCATTTGGTTCTCTTTGAGGGGGCGCGGGAACGAAGTGTTTATGAACGCGAGCGATTTCTTGATGCGCCGTCTTATGGACTGGGGCGTAACACGTATTTATGGTTATCTGGGTGACGGTATCAACGATGAGATTCTGCTCCATCGCATGGCCAAGCCGCAAGAAGTTGCCGCGATGTGCGTTTATCTCGCTTCGGATGACGCGTCGTACGTAACGGGAGCCTCGTTTATGATCGACGGAGGCATGACCAAGAAGTCCGGCAGTCTGTGATCACAAAGGTCAGCGGGTCCGGCGAACGCATCTCGACATACGAGATCGACGACACGCAGACGGCCGTCGGGAGCACGATCGGTGCACCCAAAGGCACCATTATTCTCAAAGCCAACGGTGCGATCGAGCGGTTCTTCACGACCGATTCCGGACGGATTCTGATCGGTGGCATGCAGATCTACTACTGGGATCCCGTGACGAAGGTGCCGCTCGGGAGGCTTCCGGGTCAGGTCATCTTTCATCCCGACCGGCAAGAGCACATACACGAACTGACCAATGGCGTCGTGGTTCACGCCAAAGTGTTCATGCTCAACGGTCAGCCGGAAGTAGACCGGTGCGATCCGGCGATTGCGTACTATCACATTCATCTCGAGAACACGTCGCAGCTTACGCTCAATATTGCAACCATCGCTGCGGCGGAGGTGCGCGCCGTTTTCGAGAATGACGTGCAGGCGCGCTACGATCCGCACCGGCGTGCGTTTCTCGTTATCAATGCATCGGAGCCGGACTGCGCGCGCGCGTTTTCGTGTTCGCCGCCTCCCAACAACTGGGAGGTTACGAACGACCATGGGAAATGCAGCCGTGTCGAGTATCCCGGTCCTTTGAGTGGCCGAATCGAGCGGCAAGGGCAAGAGCATATCGCACTCTTCGAACATCTCCTTCGACTCAAACCCGGCGAGAAGAAGACGCTGACCTATATTCTCGCGGGCGCCGACGGATTACGAGAGTTGCGTTCGATTTTAGACGGTGCGCCGAGCCAGCGTGATGCGGAGAAAAGAACGCGCGCACGTTACGATACGATTCTGAATCGCGCGGTCGTCATGACACCGGACGCCGACGTCAATCGCGGCGTGCTGTGGGCAAAGGCAAATATGCTTCGCTCTCAGCTGCTCTCACCGACGGGTTGGTGCTTCGTCAACGACCCGACGCGTTCCAGTCACAGTGTGGCGCGAGACACGGCCTGGTTTTCGTTCGGATCGGACTACGTCACGCCGGACTTTTCGCGCGAGTCGCTCGAATGGTATATCACGCATCTCGAACGCAAGGGCATGGCGATCGAGTACTACGACATTCGCACAGGAAAGAGCTGCGATTACGGTCTCAACATCAACGACGATACGCCGTTGATCATTCTTGCGCTGTGGCACCATTTCAACGCAACCGGCTCGATGAAGTTTCTCAGACGCGTCTATCGCGGTGCAAAGCGGGGCGTGGAGTATATTCTTTCGCAGATCGATGATCGGGGTCTGGTCTTTTGTAAAGCGCGCGGATCGTCGGTTTCGGGGATTGCAGGGTGGCGGAACGCCATCGAGGGATACCGAATCAGCGGCGCGGTTACGGAACTAAACTCCGAGTGCTACGCCGCGCTCGGCGCAGTCGGGAAAATGGCGGACGTGCTCGGCAAAAACGAGGATGCCGCACGGTTTCATCGTCGCTCGAAAGAATTGCGCGATGCGATCAACGCGCATCTCGTCGATCCGAAGACCGGTCTCTACTACCTAACGATCGACGTCGACGGAACGAAGCGCACCGATGTCACCTGCGATCTCGTCTTTCCGGTGATGTTCGGCGTAGCGGATCGCGAGAGAGCTGCGAACATCATCGCGCGCTTGAGCGTCGAGCCGTTCTGGACCGATGCGGGCATTCGAACCGTGCCGCGCGACGACATCAATTATGGTCCGACGCATGGATTCGGATTACTCGGCGGCGTTTGGGTCGCCGTTACCTTCTGGTACGCATTTGCAGCGGCGCGCTTCAATCCGGACTTCATGGGCTCAGCACTCTCCGAGAGTTTTCGCCACTACTCGCGCGATCCGCGCGCGAACAATACGGTGCCAGGCCAGTTTTCCGAGTGGCTGCATGGCGAAACGCTCGTCAATCAGGGAATGATGCTTTCACCTTGGTTCCCGCCGCGGTACCTGTGGGCAGCAATCGAAGGTGCGGGCGGGCTCGATCTTTCCTCAGGCGAGCCGACCTGCAATCCGGCGTTGGCGCCGGATTGGCGTTGGTTGGGCGTGCGAAATCTTCGGTTCCGCGGGAGCTTCGTGACGTGGTTCGTGGTGAGAGCGCCGACGATGCTGATGTACGCGACATTCCGCCTCCGCCACTCGCTTGAGTATCAGGCATACGATTCCGATCTAACCGAGGAACTGCTCGAACCCCTGAGTGACGAGGTTACGGCAATCTTACTGCAACGCGAAGGCGATATGGTGATGTTTGTGGGCAACACCGCCGACCGGACCGTCTCGACATCGATCAAATTCAAAAAAGACTTGAAGGCGACATATCAGTTGAGGCTCTTTACCAGCATGCGCGGCGATTGGACGGAAGGCACGCGAACGAGCCGCGAATTGTATA
>JAMXLG010000272.1 GCA_024281135.1 Vulcanimicrobiia bacterium
CGCGTTCGGCCTCCCCGTCCCAGCGTCGGATGCAACGATTGCGTTGTTTTCTGAGATTTCGTGGCTCGGCGTCGGAGCCGACGACGAACCCGGTGGTTTGCTTTCAACGTTCGCGCGCGAGGTCGTGCGCTTACGCGACGTACTCGAACGCGACCGGCGTCCGCTCTTCGTGTTGCTCGACGAGTTTGCGCGAACGACGACGCCGCGCGAAGGCAAAGCGTTGCTCGTCGCGGTTCTCAAGCGGCTGCAAGCCATGGGTGCGCGTGGACTCTCGGCGACGCATCTTGCGGGCGTCGCGGCGTCTGCGGGCGTCCGCCATTTCGCGGTCCGCGGACTTCGCGGGATTCCCGAACGTCCGGCGACGTCGGATCTTCATCAGGCACTTGAAACATTAGCGGCTTCAATGGATTACACCATTGAAGAAGTAACTGACGAAACCGCGACGCGTTCGGACGCCATCGCGCTTGCGGCCCTTCTTGGGCTCGACGAGCGAGTGGTGAGCGACGCGTACGACGCCATGGAGTAAACAATGGACGAATCACGCGGAAGCACGCTCGACACAATTTCCGTCGCAGCGCTCGTTGCGCTGTGGGCCGAAACACTCGTCTCGTTGCCCGGATTACCAGATATGGTACCGACTTCGTTCGGTCACGGCGGCATGCCGCAAGCCTACGGCTCGCGTTTCGAATTACTGTTACTGCCGGTAATAGCCACGGTGATGTGGGCAATCGTGTGGCTGACAATACGGACGCGAACCGTGCGGCTCAACGTGCCGTTTACTATTCCCGAAAATCGCCTGCCGCTGATTCTACCGCTGAGCCAGCAGATGCAGCGGATGCTTCGCGTCGTGCTCCTCGTTGGTTTTGTAGCACTGCAATCCGCGATTATCGAAAGCGCAAAGGCGGATCAATTAGCGCCCGGTTTTGTCGGGATCGTACTTGCGGTCGTCGTAGTGGCCGTTGCCGTTGCTTCGTGGTTCATCTATCGCGTTTGGACGATCGCGAAAGGCGCAGGCTAAGGCGGTACGTAAGCCTACGGGCATGGAACCGCTGATCATCACCTGTGCCCCGGTTGGCGCGGAAGTTACCCCCGACCAGACGCCGTATCTGCCGTATACACCTGCAAAGCTCGCGGAGACCGCGAAAGCGGTGCGCGAAGCCGGCGGTTCAATCATTCACGTCCATTGCCGCACAGATGAGGGCGCAAACACACACGACGTCGGGCGTTTCCGTCAAGCGTTCGATGCGATTCGCGGGGCGTCGGATCTGATCGTGCAATTCTCAACCGGCGGCGCGATTGGCATGACCCCGGAAGAACGCGCGTCGGTGCTGCAGTTGCGTCCGGAGATGGCGACGCTGACATGTGGCAGCGTGAACTTCGGCGACGACATTTTCGAAAACAGTTTTCCGATCATGCGCGGCATTCTCGCGAAGATGCACCAATACGGCGTGCGTCCCGAGCTGGAAATTTTCGACAAAGGACATCTTGCGAACGCCCGCCGTCTTGCGAAGGAAGGTTTGCTGAAGTTTCCGCAACACGTCGACTTCGTGCTCGGCGTGCCGGGTGGCATGGATGCAACTGTATCTAATCTCGTTGATCTCGTTGAGGACTTGCCCGACGGATGCACCTGGTCCGTCGCCGGGATCGGCCGTCAGCAATTGCCGATGGCGATGGCCGCAATTGCGATGGGCGGTCACGTAAGGGTCGGCTTGGAAGACAACCTGTATTACAGCAAGGGCCGCCTTGCGCGCAATGAAGAGCTTGTGGCACGCGTTGCGCGGATCACTCAAGAAGCCGGACGCCCAGTCGCTACTCCAGACGAAGCGCGCGAGATTCTCGGACTGAAGAAGTTGGCAGCGGCCTAGCGACTTCTGCAGGGTTCAACGCCCGCGCCTGATAACTAGGCGCCGTTCGTTTTGGGCCTGAAAGGCCTTCGAACGTGGAGGGTTCCTTCTATCTTCAATTACGTGGTACGGCGGACGCTACAGGCCATTCCGCTCCTAATTCTTATCTCGATAATTCTGTACGTTATTTTGAACAACGCGCCCGGTGGGCCGTTGGCACCGTACCTCCAGAACCCGCACATTACTCCCGCCGACATCGAACGGCTCAAACACAACCTCGGTCTCGATCAGCCGCTGCCCATTCGTTATTGGCACTGGCTGCTTACCGTATTGCACGGCGACTTCGGCTATTCGACGAGTAATTCGCAGCCGGTGCTCGAGGCGATTCTCGAACGCCTTCCCGCAACGCTCGAGCTGATGGTCACTTCGTTCATCTTCTCGGTGGTCATCGGGCTGTCGGCCGGAATCTTTTCAGCGGTGCGTCCGTATTCGTTTGCGGACTACTTCATTACGACGTTTGCGTTCTTCGGACAATCGATGCCGGTGTTTTGGTTCGCGCTGATGCTGCAGCTTGCGTTCGCGGTGCACGGGATTCCGTTGCCCGGCGGCTACATGATTCAGTTGCCGTCGGCAGGCATCAGTAACGGAAGCGACACGTTTGATTTGGGCGATCGCGTCGCGCATCTCGTGCTTCCGGTCATCGTGCTTTCGCTGCTATCGCTTGCGCTTTACAGCCGATTCATGCGCTCGTCGTTGCTCGAAGTGATGAAGACCGATTACATGCGCACGGCGGCGGCGAAGGGCCTCGACGGACGCACGATTCTCTTCAAGCACGGTTTGAAAAACGCGTTGATTCCGGTCGTAACGATTCTCGCGTTATCGCTGCCCGGCGTCTTGGGCGGCGCGATCGTCACGGAAACGATCTTCGCGTGGCCGGGCGCCGGACGTATGTTTTACAACGCGCTGCAGCAGAGCGACATCGCGTTGATGATGGGCTATCTGTTGATTCTCGCGTTCCTCGTCGTGTTCTCGAATCTGCTCGCCGACGTGCTCTACGCGTGGCTCGATCCGCGCGTGAAGTACGACTAGGAACGCTACGATGGCTACCACCGTTCAAACGCCGGTTTCACCTCCTGCCTTCGACGACGAAGACGTCGTCTATTCAAAAGTCACTTTCTGGACGCGTCTGCGACGACACAGACTCGCGGTCGCCGGATTCGTAGTCCTCGTCCTGATGTTGCTCGTGGCCATCTTCGCAAAGCAACTCTCGCCGTTCGATCCGAACTTCATCGACAACGTGCACTGGCAGGGCAATCCGTTGCCGCCGTGCTTCCAAGATGCCGCGCAATGTGGTGGCCATTTCCTCGGAACCGATGAAGTCGGTCGAGATTTACTCTCGCGTTTGTTCTTTGGGGCGCGCATCTCGCTCGAAGTCGGTATCTTTACCGTCGTCATCGAGTGCATCATTGGAACGATCCTCGGCGCGGTCGCCGGCTATTACGGTGGCTGGGTCGACTGGATCCTCATGCGCATCACCGATGTGTTCTTATCGATTCCGCTTCTGCCATTATTGCTCGTCCTCACCGCGATCGTCGCAGCGAGTTCATCGAAAGCGGCGCTCAGCTTCGGCGTGATCGTGTTGATCATCGGCGCGTTATCGTGGCCGTCCGTCGCGCGTTTGGTTCGCGCCTCATTCCTGACACTTCGCGAGCGCGAGTTCGCCGAAGCCGCACGCGCAGTCGGCAACAGCGACACGCGCATCATCTTCCGGCACTTGCTTCCGAACGCGGTAGCCCCGATTGTCGTGCAGGCGACGCTCGACGTCGCGAACGTCATCGTCCTGGAATCGACTCTGTCGTTCCTCGGATTCGGTATTCAGCCGCCGACGGCGTCGTGGGGCAATATGCTCGCCAACGCCCAAGCGAATCTCCAAATCGCTTGGTGGGCGGCGGTCTTTCCCGGTCTCTGCATCCTGATTACGGTGCTCGCGATCAACTATATCGGTGACGGCCTCCGCGACGCATTAGACCCCAACATGGGGTAGAGACGCCGACGGGGCAGCAAGGCGGGGCCGCGAGCGGGCCCGAACCGCCCCGGGCCGAAAGAGGTCCAGCCCTCCGTGCGCAAGTGGCGGAATTGGTAGACGCACTAGCTTGAGGGGCTAGCGGGAGCAATCTCGTGCTGGTTCGAGTCCAGTCTTGCGCACCATGGGGTTCGCCCTCGCTGAGGAGCCGCGGATATGAGGGCACAGAC
>JAMXLG010000273.1 GCA_024281135.1 Vulcanimicrobiia bacterium
GAAATCGTACGGCCTGCGCGCTGCTCATTGCGGCGCGGCCACTAATGAGCCGTCGCCCGCACGATCCGGAAGCGGGAAGGTTCCGGACGTGGTAATCTGATTTCCCTGTTCGTCATAGACGGCTATGTTGGTGTGGCTTTCAATGTACAGCCGATTATTATGCGCGTCGAACGTGATCGCTGTGCCCCCACCTGCCACACCCGGAAACGTCCCCTTTGTCGGAACCGTTTTACCTGATTCGTCGAACGCTGTAACGGCGCTAGAGCAGATTCCGCTCACGGTTCCGTCCGTACTTACTACGTAGAACAGACGATTGTGCGTGTCAAACGTTATATCAACATTCGCTCCACAGCCGTATCCGGTCGATGCATTAGGAAGTCGAACGCCATTGCCTTGTTCATCCCAAACGTGGAGTTCGTTCCCTTGGGGCACGCCGAAAAACGGGACATCCGCGATCCCATAAAGGTGATGGTTAAACGGATCGAACGCAAGGCCCGTGATCGGATTGATGTCTTGGTCCGGACCGGGGAACGTTCCAGTAACCGTGACAGGGTTTCCCTCCTCGTCAAAAACAGCAGCTAGCACTGGACCGGAGCCGCCGCTAGTCATCGTATAGATCTGGTGATTGTTCGTATCAACGGCGATGTTTATGAGTGAACCGGGGAAAGACCCCGCAGTCGCGACAGGATTGCCGTTAAGGTCGAACAGTTTAAGCAGACGAGCTGTAACGTAGAGTCGACTGTTGTGCGAATCAAAAGCGATTTGGAAGGGCGTGATCAGGTCCGCAAATGGGCAGTTCGCGATCGCATGGCCTTCTTCGTCGAACACAAAGATCGAATCGAAGTTAATGGAATAGATTCTGACCGAAGATGTAGCTCCGACAGGCACAGGCGGCGGCGTCTGACCCGAATTCTGTATCGGCTGTGGACCTTGCGCGGGCACCGAAGGTGTCGAATTACTCCCACCTCCACCGCTACATGCGGCGAGCGCAAGAAGCAACGCAAAAAACACACCGTTCATGCACGGCGCGACGCGTTTCTCAGATGTAATCATCGCGCGATCTCCGTCGAAGAAGCGTAGAGCCAAATGCACTATAGGCTTGGCATTCACGTACTTCGAGGGGCACCCGCCCCTGCGCAAAGAGGGACTTCGTGGGTAATTGACCGTGCCGCGAACTGGTTTTATCGTACGCTCTACTAAAGTTTTAGTTGACAACGGTGCCCATTGGGTGTAGTGTTCTACTAAGTCTTTAGTAGATGCTCGGGAGGGCCGCTGTGCCGCGTTCTAAAGCCAAGTCGCTCACCAAAGGCGAGCTTCGGATCATGCAAGTGCTCTGGAAGCTTCGCCGTGGGACCGTTGCGGATGTCGCCGCAGCCATGCCACCACCGCCGCTTGCGTATACGACGGTGCTCACTATGTTGCGCATCCTCGAACAAAAGGGCGCGGTGAAGCGTGAACTCGACGGGCGCGCTCACGTCTACTATCCGGCGTTTGCACAAGAAGAAGCGGCGCGCAGCGCGATCGGAGATGTCGTGCAGGCGTTTTTCAAGAACAGTAAGACCGCCCTCGCTATGCGCCTTATTGCCGAAGAGAAGCCCGATAAGGACGAACTCGCGCAGATTAAAGAGATGATCGCGCAGTACGAGGAGGAGCGGGCATGATCGCATTGCAACCCGTCGCGTCGTGCGGTATCGCCTTTGTGGTTACCGCACTCGTCAACGCGATATGGCAACCCGCGCTCATCGCGGTGATTACTGCGATTGCACTGCGCATCTCTCGCTGCACCAATGCGACGACACGGCACGCCGTGTGGACGCTGGCACTGGTCGCGAGCGTATGCGTGCCGATCCTTAGCGCCACCTCGCTTGTGCTGCCACAGTCACCCGTTGCGGCGGTGACGTCTTCGTCTCCCGCGCAGCGCATCGCTAAGCGAATCGCCGAGATCAAACCACTTTCAGCGATTCCCACAGCGGCATTGCCGGCGGTTCATCGTCCGAAAATCATGGTGGAGCCGACGTTCGCGCAAGTCGTAGTCGACGTTTGGGCGATCATCGCCGTGCTCGTTCTCGGCCGCCTCGCCTTCAGTTTCTTCTATCTCGAGCGTTTGAAGCGGGATGCTCTGCCACTTTCTATTGACCGGCGCCATGCGCTCTCGCGCTGGGACCGCGCGGAAAAAGGTCAGCGCGACGTACGGGTTTGCGTGAGCGACGAGATTCGCGTGCCCGTCGCAATCGGTATTTTCGACGCGATGATCTTGCTGCCGCACGATCTGGTCGAAGAACTTGATCCGACCGATCTCGATCGCATTCTGCTCCATGAACTAGCCCATGTTCGGCGCTCCGATGATTGGGTGAATCTCTTCGAGCGTATTGCGCTGGCACTCTACTTTTTCAGCCCAGGCATCTATTACATTGCCCGGCAGATGGATCTCGAGCGCGAAGTTGCATGCGATGATTGGGTGCTCGCGCAAGCCGCCGAGAACGCTTCGTACGCGCGCTGCCTTGCTCGCATCGTTGAAATGACTCAGTGGCCATATCGTCCGGTAGCGGCACCTGGCGTATTCGTTACTCGCAAAAGCATGTCGATCCGGATCGAACGATTGCTCGCGCGTGGTCGCGATATCCGGCTCCGGCTCGCGGTCGTTCCATCGCTCGTTTCAGTTGTGGCCATCGTCGCGATCGTCATTGCCGGCGGGTTTGTCTCGCCGACGATCGCGTACACGATGTCCGAACCGGTGGTGGGGACAAAGCCATCGCAGTTCAAACCGATCCTAGTTGCGGCGAAGCGCACACCCCACGCTGCCGCGACGATGAAAGCTAAAGCGACGGTTGCACCAACGCCGACGCCTACCCCGTTAATCGCGAAGATGACGAACGAGACGAAGGTCGCGACGGTCACGAAGACTGAGCTTACGCCGAAGCCATGGCCACATGAAAGTCCGCGTTCCGTTGTAGCGCAGGCAACATGGCCGTCGGACAACGCCGTTGCCGATGAGGGCTACCTCGACCAGCTGAAGGACGCTGGTCTCACAAACCTCGACGCAGATACCGTTATCGCGCTGAAGTCTGTCGGCGTCACGCCCGACTACATCAAGCAAATGCGCAATGCCGGCATCGGTCCGGTAACGGCGCGGCAACTGATCGAACTCAAATCTGTCGGCGTGACGCCGGACTATATCTCGGTAATGCGCAACGCCGGGCTCGGTGCCACTGATGCGCGCGGTTGGACCGAGTTGAAATCCATCGGGTTGACGCCCGATTACGTGAGTCAAATGCGTTCGGCCGGCCTCCGCGCAGCAGACACACGCTCGTGGGCGGAGATGAAGTCGGTCGGTGTCACGCCGGACTACATCAATGGAATGGTCAAAGCCGGACTCGGCAGCGCAGATCCGCGCACCTGGACCGAAATGAAGTCCATCGGAGTCACGCCGGATTACGTACAAGAGCTTGCCAACGCGGGGTATCCGCGTCTCTCGAGCCGCGAGTACAGCGAACTGAAATCGCTTGGCGTCGACGGTGCGTACATTCAGCGCCTCGCGGAACACGGTTTCAAAAATCTGCCCGTACACAAGCTCGTCGAATTCAAGGCGATGGGGATCGATCCGAAATGATCGCCCGGTTCCGCCCCTTGATGGCAGCCGCCGTCGCGATGCTGCTCGGCCTCGTTGCGGTCGCAGCGCAAGCCGACACCGCTCACGGCACCTGGAATTTGAATAGCGAGCGCAACGAGCTGACGCTGGAACTTCGTTGGGAGAGTCCCGACGGCCGCCACAACAACGATCACTCCGGTTACGTCGACGCTCAGGCGCTCGGCATTGCTGACGCAATACATTCATCTGGCAAACACACAACGTTCGCGTTGCATCGCGAAGCGGGAGACTTTGCGTTCGACGGATGGGTTGGCGACGGCGAAGGCTCCGGCAGCTACACACTTACACCAAACGATGCGTTCTTCACGACGTTGCGCAATCGCGGATACGATGCTACGACGATGGATTATAAAATGGCGTTCGCAGACCTCGATATCACGACAAGCTACGTGAACGAAATGGAATCGCTGGGATTGAAAGGCGACGTCAATAATCTGATTGCCCTAAAAGCACTCAATGTTTCCGCGCAATACGTTCGTGATTTACAAGCGGCCGGCGTAAGCGACGTCAGCGCGCAACAAATCATCTCGCTGCGCGCGCTACACGTCGATGCTGCATACGTAAAAGAGATCGCCGGGGCCGGTTTTCCGCACCTTGCCGCGGGCCAATACGTCACGCTCAAAGCCATGAACGTCGACGCGGCCTATATCCGGTACCTCCGCAGTCACGGCTTCAAAAACCTGACCGTGGACCAGGTCGTCAGTATGAAGGCAGAGCGAATTTAGCCTTATTCCACAAGGAAAATCGAGCCATTTAGAAAATCGTCCGGTCAATTAGCTGCCCCCCTCGAAAGGACAGTATGACCAAGAACGAGTTAGCTCGTGAGCTCGCCGAGGAACTGGATATGCCGCGCCGCCAGGTGGTTGATATCATCGAAGCGCTGCTTGACAAATTCACCGACGTGCTCAAGTCGGGCGATAAAGTCCAGTTAACGCCATTCGGCCAGTTCAAGGTTCGGGACCGCGCGGCACGCATCGCCCGTAACCCGAAGACGGGCGAACCGATCAAAGTTCCCGCCAAGCGGGTTCTGAAGTTCATCGCCGGACGCACGCTGAAGGAAGCCGTCGGGACGGCGAAGCGTGGCGCAGGCGCGGCGAAGAAGTCGTCGGCCAAGAAGACCGCCGCGAAGAAGAGCACCGCGAAGAAGGCTCCCGCGCGTAAAGCTGCGCCGGCCCGAAAGGCCGCCGCAAAGAAGAGCCCGGCGCGCAAAAAAGGCCGCTAAATTCCGGTAAAAAGAGAGCCGCCCGGTCGTTGGGCGGCTCTTTTTCGTTTACGCCGTCGGAGCGTGCGCGGCGCGTCCCATCGTGGCAAAGAGCCGAATCATCCCGGGATTGAAGTGCTTCGCGATATCGTCGGGCTTACGGCTCGTCACCACTCCGGGTGACTCGACCAGCGGTTCGTCGGTCCACTCTCCGTCCGCGTTGCGGATATCAGTCTGCAGAGACGGCCACGACGTCAGCTTCCGTCCCTTCGCAAGTCCGGCTTCCACGAGAAGCCACGGCGCGTGGCAAATTGCCGCGATCGGCTTACCAGACTGCGCCATGCGTTGCACGAATTGCACGGCCTTTGGCTCCCTGCGAATGATGTCTGCGTTCACGACCCCGCCGGGCAGCATCACCGCATCGAAGTCGTCGGCGTTCGCCTCTTCCAACGACATGTCGACATCGAATGTCTCGGAAGGCGTATGGTGATTCCATCCTTGAACCTGCGGCGTGTGTTTCGATATCAGCGTCGTCTTTGCGCCCGCGGCAACCAGCGCTTTCCGAGGCTCGACCATTTCGGTTTGTTCGAAAGCGTCCTCGACCAAAATGGCCACGCGCATCCCTTGTAACTCTTGTGCCATAGCAGAGCGGTACCCATGGCGCAGGCGGCTTCAAAGTAGGCAGCCAAGGTATTTGAGGTGTTCCGGTACCTCACGGCGGGAGAATCCCACGGCCCCGCACTGGTCGGCATCCTCGATGGTTTGCCCGCACATATACGGCTCAATGTAGAAGAGATTAACGAAACGCTTGCACGTCGCCAAGGCGGCTACGGACGCGGTGGGCGCATGAAAATCGAACGCGACGAGATTGAATTTCTCGCCGGCGTGCGCGGGAGCGAAACGTTGGGATCGCCGGTCGCCGTCGTCGTTCGGAACCGGGATTTCGAAAACGTTCGTGCGTTGATGGATCCGCTAACCGGTTCGGGCAAACCGCTCACCAACCCAAGACCGGGACACGCTGATTATGCAGGCGCACTCAAATACCGTCATCGCGATTTACGCAACGTCCTCGAGCGAGCAAGCGCGCGAGAAACGACGATGCGCGTCGCGCTCGGAGCAATTTGCGCGCAATTTCTTGCAGCGCTCGGGATAGAGACGCGAAGCTACGTCCATCGCATCGGCGACATTGCGGCACGGGAACTCGACGAGTGGTCGCAAGCCAATGTCGAAGCAAGCGATGTTCGATGCCCCGATCCGGATGCGGCGCTTGCGATGACGGCGGCAATCGACGCTGCAAAAGCAGCAGGTGATACCCTCGGTGGCCAATTCATCATTCGTGTCGATGGTCTTCCGGCGGGTATCGGCAGCAATCGTCAACCCGACACGCGTCTCGATGGCGTGCTTGCGGGCGCGCTCATGGGCATGCAGACCGTGAAAGCAGTTGAAGTTGGTCTGGGAGCCGATGTCGCATCGCGACCGGGATCGCAGGCGCACGATACGTTTGCGTTGCGTGAGGGAAACGTTGCGCGCGGCAGCAATCGCGCAGGCGGAATCGAAGGCGGTATGAGCAATGGTCAGGCGCTCACGTTGCGCGTATCCGTCAAGCCGATTCCGACCCTGATGAAAGCGCTGCCGTCCGTGAATCTTCACGAAGGCGAAGATGCGCCGGCGACGATCGTGCGCAGCGACGTGTGCGTCGTTCCCGCGGCCGCCATCGTCGGCGAAGCAATGGTTCGCCTTGCGCTCGTGGCACCGGTACTCGAAAAATATGGTGGCGATTCACTTGAAGAGACGCTCGATAATTTAGCTCGCGCGAACGCTGAGGCTGCGGCGCTTTTCGCGATGCACCAGGAGGGCGTATGAAACAGCACCTTGCGCTCGTAGGATTCATGGCTGCGGGCAAGTCGACGATCGGCAAGAAACTTGCGCGAAAGTTGAAGGTTGCTTTC
>JAMXLG010000274.1 GCA_024281135.1 Vulcanimicrobiia bacterium
GCATTCACGATCGCCTTCTCTTTGTCGGCGCGGTCGACGACCGGCGAGACGAAGAATTCGCGCGTCGCCGGGTCTTCGCTAACGGCCCGTCCGATCGCTGAGAGATCGTTGCCGACTGCTTCGATGCGTCCCGCCTGCGCAGCGAGTTCGAAAACGGCGAGCGCGTAGCGGCGAGCGAGAGTTTCGTTGGCCATCAGTTGCGGGCTCCGTGTTCGAGCGACGCTACAAACCCATCGACCAGCCGCGCGTTCACTCCACCGTCGACGCGGTTTTCCGCTTCGCGGCGAGCGAGGTCGAGCGCCTTTGCCGCGAGCTCCTCGCGCAATTGTTCCCGGGCCGCAACACGCGCACGCTCGAGCTCACCTTGGGCGTTGCGCAGAGCCCGCTCGCCCGCTTCTTTCGCTTCGGCAACAGTTACTTCGGATTCGTGTTTGGCTTGGTCTGCAGCGCGTTGTTCGATCAGCGTCGCATCGTGTTTCGCGCCTTCGATCTCTTGGCGGAGAAGTTGAAGCGCGGCTTTGGCTTCATCACGATGACGTTCGGCTTCCGCCAAGAGACGATTCTGATTCCCTTGCGCGGTCATCACCGCGGGTGCGATGTACTTCATCCACAGCCACACCAACACGGCGAGAAACAGAACCGCAGAAACGATGTCGGACCACTTGGCGATCTCTTCGTAATTCAGCATCAGCGTTCCGATACCGTACGCTCGACCATCAGATCGGCGAGTTGACGTACAAGGCCCTCTTCACCGGCACGCGCGGCATTGAGTTCACCAGCAACGGTTTTCTGCGCGGACTCGACCGTCGACTGGCATTGCACCGTGTACTGCGTTGCGATTTCAGCCGCCTGATTCGTCGCTTCGGCGTGTGCCTTCGCGATCGTTGCTGCCGCCTCGCGGCGTGCTGCGGCGCGGACGCCTTCCGCTTCCGCGCGTAGTTTGCTGCCTTCGGTTTGATACGTTTCGTAGTCCGAGTGAACGCTGTTGATATACCTGCGGCGTTCGCTGATGGCGCGACTCACCGGGCGATAAAAAACAGCCGTCAAAATCGCGAAGAAGATCGCGAAATTAATCAACTGAACCCAGAACGTTCCGTCGGGTTGGAGAAACATCTCCGCGGCAAGCATCATAATAAGACCGGAGTTTTAGTGGAGGTGGGTCAGGAGGCTCGGAACGTTCGCAACGGAGAGCAGCAAATAGAAGCCCAAACCGAGTCCAATGATCGGGAATGCTTCCAGAACGCCGACGCCGAGGAACATAAACGTGAAGATGTTCGGACGGGCTTCCGGCTGACGCGCAATCGCCTCGACGGCCTTGCTCGCGACGATGCCATCGCCGATGGCCGAACCGAATGCAACGGCGGCGACGATGATCCCGAACGCCAGCAGGGTCAGGCCTGCAACCAACGCTTCAGAGGTCAAGTACGTACCTTTCCTTAGTTACTAGTGTTGTTTAGTGGTCTTCAGCCGTCGCGAGCGAGAGATATACGATTGCGAGCAGCGTGAAGACAAAAGCTTGAACGGTTCCGACGAAAAAGTTGAAGAACTGAATGAGGAACGGGACGACCGTCACCGCGAGCGAGAGATTCAGCGGACCGATATGGACGTTAGCCGTCGTGATCGACGCGACGATGATGAAGAGCAGCTCGCCGACGAAGATGTTGAAAAACAAACGCGCCGCGAGCGTCGCCGGGCGCGCGAGCTCTTCGATGATATTGATCGGCGTGAGCAAGACGTTGGGCTTCGTCACGTGCAGGAACTGTTTCGGCCCGTTCATGCGAATGCCGGCGATCCACGTCACGAAGAAGACGATGAGCGCAAGCGGTAAGGTGGTGTTGATATCCGCCGTCGGGGAACCGCCGAACGGCAGACCGAGCACCTTAAACGGAAAGATGCCGAACTGATTCATCAAGAAGATGAAGATGAACAGCGAGATGAAAAACGGGACATACGGCTCGCCGCGTTCACCAAGGGTGCTCATTGCCAAGTCCGCAATGTAGTTGATGACGCCTTCGGCAACGGTCTGGCGTTTCGAAACGTAGGCGGAGCGATAGCTTGCACCGACCCACGCGAAAAAGGCGAGCGAAACCAGCATGACCAGCCACGTGGTCATGATCGTGTCGGCATGGACCGTTCCGAAAACGGGCCACTGCCAGAGGATGTGCTCGCCGATTTGCTCGTGCACGAAACGCTATTCTCTTTTAAATGCGCGCTGGACACTCGCCATATACAGCGCTAGCGGAAGGAAGAAACCGGCAAAGTACGCCGCCATTGACCACCAGGGTCCTCGGACAGCGAACGCCACCGGGACTATACCGAAGACCGCGATTCTTAGAAAACTACTAAAGACGAAGGCCCCCACCCACCGGGTTTCGATAACCCGCTCGTTGCTGCGCATCAACAAAAGGTTGTTGACGATGCCGCAGACGCCGCCTACCACGAAGGCTAGCGCCGGAACGAAGAACCAGGGAGCAGTTACGGCACCGAGGATCGCTACGACGAGCAGGGTTTGAAACGAGACCGATTTCTTGAGCGTGCGATACGTCGCGAGATCGGCAGCCGCTTCGGCGTCGCCATAGCTACGCTCAGTCTTCTCCCTTTCCTCCTCCTCGTCCCAGGGGCTCATTTGGTGTTGAAAAGCAAGCGGGCGGCGCTATAAGCGCCAAGGCCGAGGCCGACGAGAAGTCCGACGAACGCCCAAATTGGTTGATGCGAGCGGCTACCGATGAAGATCCCGATCAGGAGCCCGGCAAGCGTCGCGCCGGCGAACGTGCCGCCGGCGGCGATGACTGGGAGAGCGTCTTTCACGACGCAAGGGCGCCGAACGGTTCCGGGTACTGCGCTCCGCAGTGGCGGGCAAGCAACCACTCGACAATACGGCGCGAGGCATGCCCGTCGCCGTATGGATTTACGGCGCGCGACATGCGCGCAAACTCGACCTCGTCGGTGAGCAAACGTCGCGCCGCTGCGACGATCTTCGCGCGGTCGTGACCGACGAGCTCGAGCGTCCCGGCTTCTAGCCCTTCGGGACGTTCGGTCTCTTCGCGCATCACGAGCACCGGCTTACCGAGACACGGCGCCTCTTCTTGGAGTCCACCGGAGTCGGTCAGCACGAACGTCGAGGCTTTGACTGCGGCGACCATTTCGGCATAGTCGATCGGTTGAATGAGGACCACGCCCGGGACGTTGTCGAGCACTTCCAGCGCGACGGGGCGCACGTGCGGCGACGGATGGACCGGCCAATAGATCTGCGGACGCTGCGGCAGCTCGGTGATCTCCCGCATCGCTTCGCACATTTCGCGCATATGCGGATGATTTTCGCGACGATGCGCCGTGACGGCGATAATCGGTCGCGTCGGATCCAGAAGATGGAAATCCGTCGGTTTCGGAAGATCGGTGCGATTCGCCGTCGCCATAAACGCATCGATCACGGTGTTGCCGGTAACGATGATGTTTTCGACCGGAACGTTTTCCCGGAGCAGATGCTCGCGCGCGAGCGTCGTGGGAGAGAAATGGTACGACGCGATCGTACCGGTAAGGCGGCGATTCATCTCTTCGGGATACGGAAGCCACGGATCGCTGGTGCGCAGTCCCGCTTCTACGTGTCCGACCGGGATCTGCTGGTAGAACGCGGAGAGCGCCGCAGAGCTGCTCGTCGTCGTATCGCCGTGCACGAGCACCACGTCGGGCTTGGCTTTTTTGAGGACGGGTTCCATGCCCTCGAGCACGCGCGTCGTGATCTGCGTGAGCGTTTGATCGCGCGTCATGATGTCGAGATCGTACCGCGGTTCGATTCCGAAGAGGTCGAGAAGATCGTCGAGCATCTGGCGATGCTGCGCCGTAACGCAGACGATGTCGTCGACTGCCGGATGGTGCCGTAGCGCATCGACGACGGGGGCCATCTTGATCGTATCGGGTCGCGTTCCGAACACAGTCATCACGCGTAATTTATGATTCATCAGATTGTATGCTTGAAGACGTGCGTAAATTCACCTGAAAGTGCGAGTGCAACGATCCCGAGCACGAAACATACGGCATAGATCAAAAGCACGGCTTGCCGTACGTTCAATCCAAAGCGGAAGATCAACTGGTGATGGAAATGACCGCGATCCGCTTCCGTAATCTTCTTGCCCGAGCGCGCGCGGCGAACGATCGCCGCTGCCGTGTCGAGTACCGGAAGCGCGAGTACAACAAGCGGCACGACTATGGAAATCGCTATCGCAGTTTTACTTGCGCCGATAATCGAGACGGTAGCAAAAACATACCCGATAAACAGCGATCCCGCATCCCCCAAAAAGATCTTCGCGGGGTTGAAATTATAGGGCAAAAAGCCTAGGGCTGCTCCCGCAAGAGAGATGACGACGAGCGCAACGACGGGATTTCCGTGCAACACTGATATCGCAAAGAGAAACAGACTCGAGATCGCCGCGAATCCGGAGAGCAATCCGTCGAGTCCGTCGATGAAGTTGATCGCGTTCATCATCCCGACGTACCACAACAACGTGAGCGGAACGCCGACGAACCACGGGAAGTCGATCCAGTTCGAATTCGGATTGTGATCGAACGGGTTGGTGATTCCGGGAATCACGAAGCCGTAGAGCATCGAGATCAGCGCAACTACGATCTGCGCAAAGAACTTGTTGCGCGGACGCATCTGCATGATGTCGTCCCACACGCCGACGCCCAAGATCAGAAGGCTGCCGAAGAGCAGCCCGACGAGCTTGTGCACCGTATCGAACTGATCGGCCATCATGTCGAGCTTCTGATGCACGCCTAGGTGCGCGGCTGACGGAAACAGCGCGTACGGTGAACTCAGCGCAAAGCCGAGCACGGCAAAGAGCGCAAACGAGAATCCGAAGTAGACGGCGAGGCCGCCGATGCGCGGCGTCGGCTGCACGTGGACGTGCCGTTCCTCACCCGTACCGACGATGATGTCGAGATGTGTCGCGAGCTTTATGACGAGCGGGGTCGAGGCTGCTGCGACTGCGGCCGCGATGCCGAACGTGATCAGATAGATGAAGGCGGCGCTCACGCGCGGGAAGCCTCGAGGGTGGCAAACTGCGCGATGGCCACGCCGGCTTCGGCGAGCAATTCGCTTGCAACCGGATCCGGGTACCCGACGTCATAGACGATTTTCTGCACGCCCGCGCTTATCAACAGCTTCGAACAGTTCACGCACGGTTGATGCGTGCAGTAAGCAATGGAGCCTGCTAGGCTAACGCCGTGTAGCGCGCCTTGCACGATCGCGTTTGCTTCGGCGTGTGTCGCGCGCGCGCAATGATCGTTCACGACAATGCAACCTGCTTCGGTGCAATGTGCAACGCCCCGCGGTGCACCATTGTAACCGGTCGTGAGAATGCGATGCTCGCGGACGAGGACGCAACCGACCGAAAGTCGTGGACATGTGGCCCGCGTCGCAACCGTTCGCGCAATTTGCATGAAGTATTCATCCCAACCGGGACGCATGATGACCGCTAACTCCTAGGTTCGTGCCCGCACCGCGTGGGGCACTGAGGTAAGGCTTCCAAACATCCGGTCCCCGGCGTCGCCAAGCCCCGGCACGATATAGGCATGATCATTCAATCCAGCATCGACCGCTGCGGTTACAATCCTTACCTTGGGATGCGACTCGTGGATGTGCGCAATGCCTTCCGGCGCCGAAATCACGCAAACGAACGTCAAGTGCCTAGCACCGCGGTCGACGAGCGCGTCGATGGCCGCGACACCTGAATGTCCGGTCGCGAGCATCGGGTCCAGCACGAACACGTGACGGTCTTCTAATTCAGGCGGTACGTTCGCGTAATACGGAACGGCCCGCAGCGATTGCGGATCACGATAGAACCCGAGATGCGCGACCACGGCATCATCGATCACGTCCAGGAAGCCGGGAAGCAGACCTAAGCCCGCACGCAGAACCGGTGCAACGACCGGACGCGTCGCTATACGCTTCGCCGTCGTGTCGATCAGCGGCGTCGTAACCGGCTCGTCGCGCAACGGTAAGAAACGCGTTGCCTCATACGCGAGGAACGCGCCGAGCTCTTCGATGAGCGAGCGAAAAACTTGCGTCGGCGTTTCCCGGTCTCGCAGACGCGCAAGGCGATCTGCGACCGCCGGATGACCGACGACGAGCAAGCCTTCGGGGGCGGGCATGACTCGGATATTTAGGGCGAGCGCAATCCGAAGCCTTTACCGGCGTCAACGGGTTGCTAGCGTCGTGGATACGGCTCAGCGCGCCGTTCGATCATCCCGCGACATGTGGGTGCTGGTCGCGACGATCGTCGGTTCAAGTATGGCTTTCATCGACGGCATGGTCGTGACGCTTGCGTTGCCGTCGATTCAACGCGATTTTCACGCGAGTGCGGGCGACGTCGCGTGGATCGTCGAGCTCTACACGCTCGTCATCGGCGCGCTCATGCTCATTGGAGGCGCACTTGCCGACATCTACGGTCGCAAGCGCATCTTTACAGTGGGCGTGATTCTCTTTGCAATTGGCTCGGTTGGCTGTGCGTTTGCCTGGTCGATCCCAACGATGCTGGTCGCGCGAGTCGTGCAAGGCTTCGGCGGCATGTTGCTCATACCGGCGAGCCTCGCGATTTTGGGTGCACACTTTACCGGCACAGCTCGCGACCGCGCGATTGCGGCTTGGTCGGCGTTCGGCGCGTTGACGTCAACGCTTGGTCCGATGCTCGGCGGCGTGCTTATCGATTCGCTCGGATGGCGCTCCGTGTTTTGGATCAACATTCCGCTCGCGGCCCTCGTGCTCTACGCAACAACCGCACACATCGAAGAAACGCGCGATGAAAATGCGTCGCGGCAGCTCGACCTGACCGGCGCAACGTTGATCACGATTTCGCTTGCTGCGATCACGTACGCATTGATTCGCAGCAGTTCCATCGGCTGGCATTCCCCGGCGACAACAGGCACTGCGATTGCAGGATTGATCCTCATGGGAATCTTCGTGGCGCGCGACCGTCGCGCCGCAAACCCGCTCGTTCCGCCGGCGGTTTTTGCTTCGCGCACGTTCACCACGGTCAACATTGCGACGCTACTGCTCTACGGCGCGCTCGGTGCAAATTTCTATGTGTTGCCGTTCGTAATGATTCAGGGGCACGGGTATACCGCGCTGCAGACGGCCTTTGCGACACTTCCGATGGCAATATGCATGGTCGTGCTCGCGCGCGCCGGCACGGCGCTCGCGCGCATCATCGGTATGCGTACGGTTCTCACAATGGGACCGCTCATCATTTCCGTCGGCTTTGTGCTCCTCGCGATCTTAGAGCCGAATTCGACGTACCTCAGCGCGTTTTTCCCCGGCATTTTGGTTACGGGCATCGGGCTGGGCCTCACCGTCGCACCGTTGACATCGACGGTCATCGATTGCGTTGCACCCGAACATGTCGGCATCGCGTCGGGAATCAACAACGCCGTTTCGCGCGTCGCGGGTTTGCTTGCGATTGCGGCACTGACGATCGTGCTCGCCGCACTGTACAACGCGTCACTAGACCGTTCGCTCGACGCTATGCATGCATCTCCGGCGATGCGCGCACAAGCGAACGCACAACGCGATCGTCTTGGCGGCGCTCGATTTAAAGATCCGCGTCTACAGCGCGCATCAACGTCTGCATTCGAACACGGGTTCCAAGGCGTCGCCCTCGGCTGCGCGATTCTCGCACTCCTCGCCGCGGTAGTCGACGCGTTCGGAATTCGAAGCGAAGACCTAAAGAACAACTAGTGACATCCTGAGCGAAGTGAGCGTAGCGAACGCAGTCGAAGGATCGCCTCAATTTAAAGCCCGACGCCATTTGCCGGGCTTTCTATTTATACGATCCTTCGACTCCGGTGCTTCGCACCTGCGCTCAGGATGACACTGAGAGCTGCTTACTGTAGCGCCAGACGCGCAAATTGAAGTCGCCGTTCGCCGTCGGCACTGCGATCGTCGTTTCGCCATCCAAGCGCCACCCGTGCTTTTCGTAGAAACGCGCTGCACGTTCGTTACCTATTGCGCATGCGAGCCACGTTATTCCAAAGCCACGCTTCGCGATCGTTGACTCCGCATCAGCAAGGAGCACAGCAGCGATGCCCGAGCCGCGCGCTTCCCGCTCAACGTAAAGCTGGTTGAGTTCGTCGCCTTTGAGCAAGTAAAACCCAATCGGCGCTCCGCGCGGTCCGACGACGAACACGTCATCCCGCGCGCCGCGCAATCGCGCTCTAAAGCTCTCTAGCGTTCGGTATTTCGCAAGTTCGGCCGGCAAAATGCGCGCGTGCGCATCTTGCCAGCCATCGAACCAGAGTTGCGCCACGAACGCCACTTCGTCATCGACGATCGCTCGCGGCTCCATGCGTTAGGGCACGTCGAAGCGCGACGTTAGTTCGTGGACTCGTGCTCGCAGCTTATCGACGTTCGCTTTCGTTTCGATATCAGCGAGGCCCTCAAGCATGATGCGCGCAACTTCACGTGTCTCATCGACGCCGAATCCGCGTGCCGTAATTGCCGGCGTTCCGATGCGAATGCCGCTTGCAACCATCGGCTTCTGTTGATCGTACGGAATCGCGTTTTTGTTGACGGTGATGCTGATCTCGTCGAGATACTGCTCCACCGCTTTTCCGGTCAGTCCCTTCACCGAAACGTCGACGAGCATCAAGTGCGTATCGGTTCCGCCGGCGACGAGGCGGAGTCCACCGCGCACAAACTCTTCCGCCATCGCTTTTGCGTTGTCGATGACTTGCTGCTGATACGTCTTGAACGAGGGTTGCATCGCTTCACCGAATGCTACCGCTTTCGCCGCAATCGTGTGCATCAGCGGACCACCTTGGATGCCGGGAAAGACGCTCTTGTCGATTGCTTGCGCGTACGCTTCTTTACAGAGAATGATGCCGCCGCGCGGTCCGCGCAGCGTCTTGTGCGTAGTAGACGTCACGTATTCCGCGACCGGAACCGGCGACGGATGCAGTCCTACCGCGACGAGTCCTGCGATGTGCGCCATATCGACGAGAAGCACCGCGCCGACCTCATCGGCGATCTCACGAAACGGCGCGTAGTCCATCGTGCGCGGATAGGCGCTCGCGCCGGCGATGATCATCTTCGGTTTGAATTCACGCGCCTTCGCACGAACGTCGTCGAAATCGATGAGTTCGGTATCTTTGCGAACGCCGTAGGCAACGGCGTTGTAGAGCTTACCGCTAAAGCTGACCTTCGTGCCGTGCGTCAAATGGCCGCCGTGCGCGAGCGACATGCCGAGCACCGTATCACCGGGCTGCAGCTGCGCCATGAAGACCGCCATGTTTGCTTGCGCGCCGGCATGCGGTTGAACGTTCGCGTGTTCGGCGCCGAAGATCGTCATCAAACGATCGATCGCGAGATTCTCCGCGACGTCGACGAACTCGCATCCGCCGTAGTACCGCTTCCCTGGATATCCCTCGGCGTACTTGTTGGTCATCACGGACGCCATCGCTTCGCGAACGGCGCGGCTCGCGTAATTCTCAGATGCGATCAGCTCGAGGTTTTCTTGCTGACGCCGCTCCTCGTTTTTGATTGCGGCAAAGACTTCAGGATCCTGAGCTTCAATGGCGGATGGCGTAAGAATTTCCATGACGATCTTTCTAGAGTATTTCTTTGGGTGTAGCGGCGTCCGTTACGACGCCGGCTTCGATGTCTTTGAGCGTGCGTTCGCGCTGCGCGTCGCCGAATTCGAAGAGTTGTTCGACGCGATGTAGATGGCGTTTTCCATCCGATGCGTCACCGTCGAACGGCGTATGCATGAAGATGTCAACGAGACGTTCGACCATTTCCCAACCGGTGAGCCGCTCGGAGAGCGCCAACACGTTGGCGTCGTTGTGACGGCGTGAAAGTTCGGCGGCATAAGGCTCGAACACAACCGCGCACCGCACTCCGGGAACCTTGTTCGCGGCAATCGAGATGCCGATGCTCGAACCGCAAATGACGATCCCGCGATCGGCCTGGCCGCTTGCGACGGCTTCGCCGACGGCATAGCCGTATTGCGGATAGTCGACGGGTG
>JAMXLG010000275.1 GCA_024281135.1 Vulcanimicrobiia bacterium
CGCGCGAGATGATTCTCGACGCGGCCCGCAATTATGCAGCCGCGCATCCGCATGCCGATGCCGCGCCGTCACCCGATCCGCATATGGCCGTGCGGATCGAGGGAACGACGGGCATTGTTACGTTTGATGTCAGCGGACAGCGAAGCGTCGATGTTTTTTACTACGCGAACGGACGCTGGCACGCGTGGTATTCGCAACACACGAATGAGAACGGAAGCGGCGGTTAGCCTATCATGCGTGTGCGTATTGGGCGCTTCGCGAGGTTGCGCGCATTTGCGCGAAGATGATGAAATGACCGATCATATAGCACGGCACGAGAAACGCCGGAATCAAAGACCACGGAAATTGGGTCATTGCAGCGGAGCCCGCGCCTGAGTGAATCAATTGCAGCGGCGAGCCGTTCGCGGACGTTAGCCCCAGCGTAACAGCGGTAACGAGATCCAAAAGACCGAGGACGTTCCACAGCACGAGCCGCCCGTCGTTACGCGAGAGATTTGACTCACCGAGCGCTAGTGGAATTGCACCGAGTCCGACGATGATGTCGCCGATGCCGGCGAAATAGGGAAACGGGCCAGCAAGTTGCCCTGCGGACGCGAGTCCAAGAAATAGAAAACCGAACACGCGGAAGATATTTACGCCGAGAATCAAGCGGCGCGGAACGCCGAGCAGCCGTTCACGTGCTTGCGGAACGACTGCGAGAGCGACGCCGGCAACAACAAACGGCACCACGAACAGCGCGAGCAGAACCAGCGGGCTTTTTGCAACCGCGCCGGACAACGTGGCATCAATCACGCCGCCGACGCATGCGCCCGCAATTGCGCCTACTGCAATTTGGACGCCACGGCGTTCGAATAACGTCGTGGCGACGCTCACGATCACCGCGCCGGCGCTGGCAAAAATCAAAACGACTCCCAGTGGCTGAAGCATCGATTAGCCTCCTATGACTTGTATCATGCAAGTCACTATACTCCATTGACTTTCATCATGCAAGTCACTAGACTTAGGCCATGTCACGCGAGTTAACACATGCGGCACGCTAGCCTGGCGGCTGCCCTGCCGTGTCCCATCGCCCGCACGCTCGAGATCGTCGGAGAATGGTGGTCGCTGCTCATTATTCGCGACGCCGTGCTTGGTGCGCGACGCTTTGATGAATTTAAGCGTTCGGGGATCTCCGACAACATTTTGTCGACCCGTCTGAAAACACTAACGGACGCGCACGTCTTCAAACGCGTCCGCTACCAAACATCGCCGGATCGCTACGAATACGTCCTCACGGAAAAAGGACAAGAGCTCGGGACGGTTGTGCTTGCGTTACGCTCGTGGGGACGACGCTGGACAAAAGGCTCCGACTTCAGTGAAATCCGCCACGAGGGCTGCGGAGGCAACGTGGGCGTCTCGGTGCGGTGTGAGGAGTGCGGCGAAGTTCCCGAAGCGGTCGTCCGGACGACGACGCTATAGGATGAGGTGAACGTCTCCGAACTCGTGCTGGTAATATCCCGCATCGGCCGCTTCAGCATACGCGGATGCGAGCAAACCGCGGCCGAGGAACGCGCGCAAGATCGATTGATGCGTCGCGGCGCTATCGTGGAAGCCGGTTAATAAGCCGTCGACGGTGTGAATCGAGTAACGATCGCCGATGACGAGATCGGTCCATCCGCTCGATGCGATCGTGTCTCCGCGATAGAACGACGATTCGAGCGCGCGAAGCGCTGTTGATCCTACCGCAATGACGCGTCGCCCCTCTGCGCGCGCACGATTGACGGCCTCGGCCGTTTCGACTGGCACGCGAAAGCGTTCCGCCGGGGGGCGCTCCGGCTCTTCGAGACTTGCAACGCCGCAGTGCAACGTGATCGTCGCAATCTCGATGCCGTGCTCGATCAATGCGTCGACAACGCGCTTCGAAAACGGCCGGGCTGCAGACGGCATCTCGGACGAACCCGGTTCACGTGCGAAAATCGTTTGATAGTCGCGCATTGGGAACTCTTCGTTGATATAGCCGTAGTGAATCGGTTTGCCGTAATTTCCGAGAAAGTCTTGCATGCGTTGCGGCAGTTGGAACCAGGTATACCACAATCGCGGGTATTGCGGATCGAGCGGGGCGATTGTCACCGCCGATCCGCCGGCCGGCAAGCGCAGTTCTTCACCGCAGAGTACTGTATCGCGCGGCTCCGTTACATAAATACGCTCGTCGATCTTCGTCGCAACATGCAATTGCAGCGAGTCCCCGTTTTGGCGACGCGCGTTCAATGCAGCTGGAACCGTAGCAGAATCGTTGACGACGAGCAGATCGCCGGCTTGAAGAACCGACGGTATATCGAGAAAACGAAGATGACGGTTCGTTCCCGACACGCGATGCGTAACGAGCATCTTCACCTCGTCGCGCGCAATGCCTCGCCGTTCTGGGGGCTCCGTCGCGTTACGCAGGGACGAGGTCTGCAAGGCATACACGTTCGTAACGCTCCTTCATGGTGGCAATGGCGCGCAGCAGTGCGCGAGCGGAATCAGCGGGATCGCGTAGCTCGGTGGGATCGGCGTCAGGAATGGCGTCACGATGCATCTGCGTGTTCATGTCGCCGGGATCGGCTACTAACACGCGTACCTGCGTGTCTTCCAGCTCCGTGGCGAGGACTCGCGAAAAATGTTCGAGCGCGGCTTTACTCGCGCCGTATGCGCCCCACGTCGGATAGGCTTCCACCCCCGCGTCAGACGTGATATTCACGATCGTTGCTGGATCAGCAGACCCGCGCATAACGTGCAGCGCGTGCTGCATCAAATGAATCGGCGCGAACACGTTGACGGCGAAGGCGCGATCGAACGTTTCGCGTGAGAGTTCCTCCACGCGCGGAAGCGGTATTTCACCAAGCGTTGAGGCGTTATTGATAACAAGATCGAGACGCTTGAACGGGCGCGCAGCAGCAATGAGGTCGTGCGCATGTTGTTGATCGGCGACGTCGCCCGGGATTGCGACGACATTGCCCACCTGCGCGAGTACATCGCAAGCTGCTGCAAGCGTCGCCTCGTCGCGTCCGTCGATGATGACGTTCAAACCTTTCGCCAGTAGTTCGCGCGCAATCTCTCTTCCGAGCCCGCGCGAACCACCGGTGACGATTGCAACGTGCCCGGCTTCAAACCACTCGTTCAGACTGTCCATGGTGCAACCCTACGACCTCAAGTATAGTTGAGGTCAATACGATGGACGATTTATTGAGCGTCGGCGAAGTCGCCGAGCGCAGCGGCCTACCGGTTTCAACCCTTCACTTCTACGAATCGAAAGGCTTGATTCACAGCACGCGCAACGCCGGCAACCAGCGACGCTTTCCGCGCGCCGAGTTGCGCCGCATCGCCGTCATCAAGGTCGCGCAACGCGCAGGGATTCCGCTGAGCGAAATCCGCGAAGAGCTTGCAACGCTTCCGACAGACCGCACGATCTCCGCGAAGGAATGGAGCCGGCTTTCGAAACGCTGGAAAGCCGATCTCGACGACCGCATTGCGCGATTGGCGGCCCTACGCGATCAACTCGGAGACTGCATCGGATGCGGATGCCTTTCGCTCGACAGTTGCCCGCTGCGCAATCCGATGGACGTCCTCGGCTACGATGGCCCAGGACCACGGTTAATCGATCCGCTGACATAACTGGAACAACGTATAGAGGAAAGGCCCAAGCGCGACGCTACTTGGACCTTTCCTCCTTATCGCTATTGCCGCAGCGATCTAAAGCCGGCTCGTACCTCTTCTGAAAGTAGTTTCGGCTGTTCCCAGGCGGCAAAGTGGCCGCCTTTATTGAGCTTATTGTAATGCAGGAGCTTGGGATACGCCCGCTCCGCCCAACTGCGCGGCGTCTCGTAAAGTTCGTCAGGGAAGACGCTCACGGCGACCGGAACGGACACGCCTTTGGGAACGAAAAATGCGAGCTTATTCTCCCAATAAAGGCGCGAGGCTGAAACACCGGTGTTTGTGAGCCAAAACAGCGTTACGTTGTCGAGCACATCGTCCGGCGTCAGTCCTTCGGTCTGCCCGTCGAATGCGCGTGCAATGAGCTCCAAGCTACGCGCGTCGTGGTCAATCATCCAAGCTGCAAGATTGATAGGTGAATCCGCCAAGCCGACCAGCGTTTGCGGGCGGGTCCCCATTTCGAACGCGAAGTAAACGTGCTTGTAGAAGAAAACGAGTTCGTCGTACGCTTTTCGCTCTTCAGCGGAGAGGCCGTCCGGCGCCGGCGCGCCGGATGCAGATGCCTGGTTGATATCGGCTGGAATGGCGCCGGGCATGTTGGTGTGAATGCCGAGTAGTTCCGGTGGCGCCTGCACGCCGATCAAATCGGTGATAACCGCGCCCCAATCGCCGCCTTGCGCAACAAATTGCCCGTAGCCAAGGCGTCGCATCAACGTGATCCAAGCGCTCGCAATTCGCTCGGGGCCCCAGCCAGTCGTGGCCGGCTTACCGGAGAAGCCGTATCCCGGCATCGACGGGATTACCACGTGGAACGCATCCGATGCACTGCCACCGTGCGCCGTTGGATCGGTAAGTGGTTCAATGATTTTTAGTTGTTCAATCACTGAACCCGGCCATCCGTGCGTAACAATAAGCGGCAACGCGTTTTCATGCTTCGAACGTACGTGGATAAAGTGAATGTCGAGGCCGTCGATTTCAGTGATGAATTGAGGGTAAGCGTTTAGCCGCGCCTCCACTTTGCGCCAGTCATAATCCGTCTGCCAATAACGCAGCAGTTGCTGGATAGTTTTGAGCGGCACGCCCTGCGAGTAGTCGGCAACCGTCTCCTTTTCCGGTAAGCGCGTTGCGGCCAGGCGTCTGCGCAAATCGGTAAGTTGTTCCTCCGGAATATCCACACGATAGGGACGCAGATCGGTGGTTGCACCGCCTATCCGTTGATCAATAGTACTCATTGGTTCAGACCTTTCTTTTAAACGAGAAGAAAAAGCCAGCTAGCAACCTTGCTATGCAGCGGCGAAAAAGACGGCGTTTAGACAAACTGTATTTGATAGATGATAGCTCTGCACGCCGCTATCAGTGAATGCTCGCGGGCGGCTCGAGCGCAGACTCCGCGATGGAATTAATTTCTAACGAAGTCGAAGTCGCGTTCATGTGGGCTACTATCCACGTGCGGCGAATCGCGAACCATTTCGACTCATACACTTCGTCGTACCGTCGTCAACGGGAATCACATGGATCTAGCGCAGCGACGATTTGGTGACTTGTTGAGGCAACATCGGTTGGCGGCGGGTCTTTCGCAGGAAGATCTGGCTAAGCGCGCCGGGCTGAGCGTCGTCACAATAAGCTCGCTCGAGCGTGGAGCTCGCGCGGGGCCGTACAAAGACACGATCGCGATGATCGCGGCTGCGTTGCAACTGTCGCAGTCTGCCCGCGAAGAGCTCGAGCAGGCTGTCGGCGAGGGAGGCGCGTGATCGAGCCGCTGATCGTTCCTATCGGCGTTGCGTTGCCAGTCGCTTCCGCCGAAGGCCCCCAGAAGGAAGCATAGGATTTAAGGAGTTCGCGCCCTCATGCGCAATTGAAAGTCCCGTCGAAAGCTGCGGCTTAACCGATGCGAGGTCCCGTCCTCAAGGAGAACCTTGTAGTCCCCATTCTCGTCCGGAATCATCTCGGAAACTCGCGCGAGATTCACGATCGTTGAGCGATGGATACGGCAAAAATCAAGATCCTCGAGATCTCGTTCCAGATCTGACATGCTCCTGCGCAGGAGGTGCGTTTGCCCTGCCACGTGGAGACGTGAGTAGTAATCCGCGGCCTCGATCCAATCGATTTGTTCGACATGAATAAAAGAAATATGTCCGTTCGATTTGATTGCGATGTTTCGGGGAGAACGCGGCATGGATGCTGCAGCTTTCAGGCGATCCTTCGCGCGAGCGAGTGCGAGATCGAACCGCGTGTTGTCAAACGGTTTGAGTATATAGTCAAGCGCACCAGCATCGAACGCGGCGACGGCATATTTGTCGTACGCGGTTACAAAAATAATGACCGGTTTTGCGGCTGAGCCGAGCATCTCGAGCACGTCGAATCCGTCGCACTCAGGCATTTCCACATCGAGGAACACTAAGTCCGGCGAGAGGCGCCGAATATCAGCCAACGCATCGGCGCCCCCTCCCGACTGGCCGACAACCTCAATCTGCGCATCTTGTTCGAGAAGTGCGAGTACACTGCTTCGAGCGAGGGGTTCGTCATCGACGACGAGCGCTCGGATATGCATCAGCTAATCGCAGTGCGTAGCGGCAAAACGATCGCGACCTCAACGCCGCCGAGAGTTCGCGCGCTCATCACGAATGACGCTGCATCGCCATAGAGCGCCTTGAGTCGAGCGCGAACATTCGTGACACCGCGCTCTCGACGAGAGGTTGGAGAATGAGATCGGGTACCCTTGCGTGTTGCAGTTCCATGGAAACGTCGACGCTCAGTTGGAGACGTTCGGCAAAACGCACTTTTTGCGTGGCCAAATATTGCTTGACAAATTCAAGTTCTTCAGCCAGCGGTACTTCCTGACGATTCGACTCCGAAACGGTGCGGCGCAGAAAGTCGCTCAAGCTTACGAGCTTTGTGATTGCGTCGCTCGACTCGTTCCCGCGAATAAGGCCGGCAATCGCATTTAAGGCGTTAAAAAGAAAATGCGGCTCGATCTGGCGGCGTAAGGCGCTCAGTTGGGCTTGCGCAAGTTGCTCTTTGAGCTGCGCCAGTTCGATGCTTTGCCGCGTGAGGCGCTCGCGCGAGTCGAAGAAGTCATTCATCGTGAGGATCAGCGAATAGGCGACGATCGTCGTTGGAAGATCGTTCGTAAACCCATTGAGGAAGTGCGGAAGTGCTTGTGCGGGAAAATCGGGACCGAACGGGCGGAATGTAACAACGAGGAGCGTCGTCCATCCGGCAAAGAACGCATTCGCGCAGAGAGCTGTGACAAGATGCGCGCTCCGAGCCAGCGCGGACGCTGCGGATCGCATGCGCTGCGCGAGCCAAATGATGAAGAAAGTCGAGACCACCCACGGCAGGCAGCTCAACGCCTCGATCGCAAAAACCAGGGGCCAGTTGTGGTGCATTCCCATCGATTGCATCGCCCCAACCGTCCTCGTTGCATCGAACAGCGCGAGGGCGAGCCAACACAGAGGAATCCAGACCCACTTCATGTGCGGCTATGATACGGCGTTCGCGAGGAATAGCGAAGCGCGTGGGCCGTTGGTTTCAAAGGATCGCCGATCATCTCACCGGCAACGGCAACATTTCGTTCGTATGAGCCAGTGACGGTTGTCATCCTCGCTCCTTGCTGGTCAGACGGTTCGCCGGCTCCCAAATAACCTGCAAAGGAGTCGCAATATCGGTAGATCCACCATCCTTGGATGCGGCTAGTGTTTCATCGTTGTACTTCACAGCGAGGATTTTCCGTGCGGCTTATCACGGAATTCGTCCCTCTTATCACTACCGCGGCGCGCCGTGAAGGCTTGCGTCCGAGGCGGGTGAAGGCAGACTAGATCAGCATGGAAGATGAAGGAAGTCAAAGGGTTAGATGCTTCTATCTGTGGTCTTGGCACAGTCAATTCTTAGCACGTATCCGGGGAGCTGGTCGTGCGTCGCGAGCTCCTCGACGAGTTCGCCGGTTAATCTAACGATGCAGGCGAGCACCTACGGCAAGTGGGTGCAGTTCCTCGGCAACGAGCCCGCACACGACGGAAGGCCAGCCCGAACGTTTGTGATGTTGCTGGCGTACAATGCGCGCGCCAAGAAGTGGTTCATTGACAGTTACAGCAACGGCGGCGACATGATTCTTTCGAACAGCACGGCCGGTCCCGATCAACGACGGCAGACGTGGATCAACATCTACCCGGTCAGACCAACACAGGCACCCGGTACGATTGTTATGGGAGATACGACCTGGGATACGTACGACGCGTGGACCGATCACGGAAAGCGCGTGACTGCGCATACAAGTTGTAGGAAATCGCGTTAACGGAGCACGCTGCAAAGCATGCACAGGCGAGTCCAAATCGTCGGTGACGTAATCGTCACGGCGACGGCGCTTTGGGAGTGAGAACCGCTGTAAATCCGTTTGCTTCCGTCCAAAGCCTTCCGTCGACAAACTCAACAGATGACACGTGGCAAGTGGGCGTTGCGAAATCCTGTCGCCCTGCTGCAAACCAGTGCGAGATTGCAACGCCTGACGTGAAGGTTCCGCGGTCGGTGACGTTCCAGGACTGGTTACCGTTGGTTACGGCAAAGGTCACCGACGAGGCCGTCGTTGGACCATTGTTCATAAACCGCACGTGTAATTCCGAGCCGATCTGTTGTTCAGTGACGGCATCACCACCGCTCCGGGCAATGATCGGATCTACCGAACACGCGGCAATCTGGACAGGCGACATCTCGGTGTACGCAGTGTTCGGAGCAACGGTATTGAGCGCGAGCATCGGCGCGAGAACTAATGGGGCAAGAGGTAACAATGGTTTCTCCTTTTGAAACGTTCTTGTGATCGCTGTATTTACGGGTCTTGAATTTGAAGCAGAACGGACGTAGATCAACGCCTCGCTTGTTGCTCTCGTGCGAACAGTGGAGTTTCCCAATGTAAGCGTAAGAGGATTCTGCCGTCACAGTCGTCGGCGGACCAGATTGCCCGCGGTCGGGGGATGCATCCGTTTTTACGCTCGGCGGCTGTATAAGTGTTGTCAAACATAATGGCGCCATTGTGCCTGACGGCCGCGTCCCACACCACGAACACTCGATCAGCTTATTCGAGCATGTTAGGTGGGGTGGCCGTGCTAGTTTGCAGAACCGGTCTTCGGGGGAGCTCGCGTGACCCAAGAGACGGCGGCTTCGTTTGGCGAACTACTGCGTGATCTCCGACTAGCAGCCGGGCTCTCGCAAGAAATGCTTGCAGAGCGAGCGCGAATGAGCTCTGGCGGCATCAGCTTACTCGAACGCGGCGTGCGCCGGGCCCCTCAGCGCGATACGGTAGCGCTGCTTGCAGACGGCCTTAATCTCTCGGCCGACGAACGCATGCGGTTTGAGGCGGCAGCGGCCCGTCCCCAGCAACCTCGCCGCCGAAAATCGACAGCTCCACCTTTGGATAATCTGCCGACCGAGCTTACGAGCTTCATCGGTCGTGTAACGGAAATTGGCGAGATCGCCGCGCTTGTTAGAAGCCGGCGGTTGGTGACGCTAGTGGGTTCCGGCGGTGTCGGCAAGACGCGCTGCGCGTTGAAGGTCGCAGCGAACGCAACTGACACTTTTGCCGACGGCGTCTGGCTCGTCGAACTCGCGCCGATTGCAACAAACTCGCTGGTGTCGAACACGATTGCGCAGTCACTCGGCATACCGGTCTCGCCGAATTGCGCGCCGCTGGATACCGTCGTCGGCTACCTCAAACGCAAGAAGATGCTGCTCGTGCTCGACAACTGCGAGCATGTCGTTGACGAGGCACGAAACGTTGCAGCGGCAATTCTACATGACTGTCCCGACGTGCGCATCCTCTCAACGAGCCGTGAACCTTTGCATGTTACGGGCGAGGACGTCTATCGGATGCCGTCGCTGGAACTCGTCAGCGCGGTGACTCTCTTCGCGG
>JAMXLG010000276.1 GCA_024281135.1 Vulcanimicrobiia bacterium
ACGGTACCGACGTCCAGGAACTCACTGGTTGTTCCCATGACATCTGCCGCTGCACGTTGATGGGTGCGCAGCTCGGGACTTCGTACTGTTCGGACTATTGCGAGAACGCTGATAGCGGTGGGATCGAGGATGATGTTTGTGGGTGCGGGCATCCGGCATGCGATACGCCGCAATGATTTCTCGTGTTGGCTTTTGGGGCTTGATAAAAACACACCCCTCGGTACGGAAACCGCTGGAAAATTCACTTCGTGTGAATTTTCCGCTTCCGCATTTTTTCCGCAGAACGAAGTTTTGAAGTTCACATCCTGTGAAGGCCGAAAAAGTTGCAGATTTCCGTACCGAGGGGTGTGTTTTTAAAGCCCCAAAAGCCAACACAAGAAATCATCGCAGCGCATCACATCCCGGTGTGATGTAGAGACGTCGTGCGACGGTTTGAACGGTTAGCGGAAGCTATTTCGCGTTACTCTCCTGGGCGAACGATTTTAGAGATTGGACCCGGTGACGGTGAGCTTGCGAATATGCTTATTACCGATGGGTATACGTACACCGGAATCGATCGAAATCCGCGCATCGAGTTTCCGAATATCGTAGCGGTTGATTTCTTTGACTACGAGACCAATGAACGATTCGATTGCGTCGTCACTCAATATGTCTTACATCATATCGAGAGCATCGAAGACTTTGTGAATCGAATGCTGCACTTCACTAGCCCCAACGGCATCATCGCGATCGGCGAATACGGCTGGGAACGAAGCGACGATCCAACATTCAGAGAAGAGCGAGCGGATCTTCACACCTCAGAAACAATGCTAAACACACTCGATCGCACGCTCGAACGAATCCACTACGAAGACGTCCCCTACAAAGACGGAACCGACACCATGGGCTTCATCTGGATCGGAAAACGGAAAAGCCGTAGTCCCGTGTCATCCTGAGCCTGTCCCGTGTCATCCTGAGCTTGTCGAAGGATCGCCTCGATTCAAACGCGCGATACGATCCTTCGACTGCGCGCCTGCGGCGCTCCGCTCAGGATGACACGAGCTCGCATATCAGCAACGCTATCGCGGCGCGCCGCCCTCAATGACAGCTAGAAGTTGAAGGTAGTCGGAATCAGCGGCCCACTCTGCCCGACACTGAACGTAGCCGAATGCGAGGGGAACGCAAGAATATTCAGCGACACCGTTACCAGCTTCAAAGACTCGTTGTACAGCGCCTGAATCTGATAACACCCGCCAATCGTCTTTGTAAGGTACAGAACCTTGTTCTGTAGCGCGCCCTTTTCTTTCCAGTTGATGTCGGTGACGAATTGAGCAGCGGTGTTCGGGCCGAGCGGGAATGCGACTTGGGCGTTGGTGGTGTAGAAACCGTTGCCTGCGCCGGGGCTGAACGAGCCGGCGAGGAGAAGGAGGGAACGCGGGCTCGGCGCGACGGTGAGTTGATAGGTTACGGGCTGTGCTTGTTCGTTGAAATACGTTGCGAAGCCCATTGAAAAGTTGTAGTAGTTGCCGTTGAAGAGACGGATCAAGTCTTGCGCGGCTTTGGAATTTTCGGTGGGTTGTTGGTCGAGGAATTGGAACGGCACGAACGCGGGGCCGTTGTAGTTCGATTCGTTGTACGTGATGCTGTTGACGAAATGGTTGCCGAGCGGCGTGTTCAGCGACATGTTCTGCTGAATCGATGCTTTGAGGTCGCCCGTGCCGTAGGCGTATTGATTGACGGTGACCGTTCCTTGGAAATCGCTGGGGCCGACTTTTGCGAGGAGCGGGCCCATGTTGAGGCCGACGTCGGCGCGCTGCGATGCGAATGCATTTGACGGCTCGGAGTATTCACCGATGACGAACGTCGGATTGATCGGAAAGACCGTATCGCCCGGGAAGAACTTGTACGGGCGGACTGTGAATTCCGGAAGCTTGTTGATGCCGTACGGCTGTTGGGCGTACGTCTTGTCGATGACCATTTGATAGTCGGCGCCGGCGGTCGTCAGGTCGGCGAGATCGTTGAAGTGCGCGGTTGAGTTGCTCGTGGCAAAGCCGGCGTAATCGGACGAGCTGGACGCTAGGTTGAAGTTGAGCGAGTTACGCAGCGTTTGCGTGAACTGACGGCTGTCGGTAAACGAGTACGACTGGCTGTTTGATTGATTGCCGACGGCGCTGTAAGAGAAGCCGTAGGTTTGGTTCGAGCGCAAACCCGTGTGTGCGACATTGGCGGTGTATGACGTGTTTGCCGGGACGTTCGTATACGGACCGTAGTTCGAAACGTAGACTAGCCCGAAATTACCCTTCAACGAATTCGAGAAGTTTTCGAGCTCGTTGAACGCGACGTTGTTTTGACGCGATTGGACGCGTTTGTCGTTGATCGTATAGAAGTTTAGCGACGCGCTGCGGTGACCGCTGTGCGACGTATAGTAGCCGGTGTAGCCGAGACCGAGGCCGACCTTCGTGAAATAGTTGACCGTGTAGTAGCCGTAGTAATACTGGTTCTTCCCGAACGTAATGCGGGTCTTGATCCAGTAGCCTTCGTATTGGTCGTATCCGACGTCAGGGAAGTAGCGCGGACGCTGCGCTTCGTTTTCGACGGTTCGCAGTGGAATGACGACCTTCGGCAGCCAGAAAACTGCGGCGGCGCCGAGCCAGAGTATCGCCTTATAAATGACGATCTTGTCGCCCGGATAGACCTCCATGTTCCTGCCGGTAACATGATAGCCGCTACGCGCATTCTCGCACGTGGAGACGGACGGGGAGAGGCCGTGACCGACGCCATCCGCATCGGTGTGTAGGTCTCTTGCCTTAAAGTGAACGAGCCCGCGTTCGATGCCTTCGGAGGTCGTGCGCCTGCCGTTCGTCAGTTTTGCCGTCTGATCGATTGTATCGAAGTCGATCTGATCGGCTTGCAGAACCGAATCTTGCGCGCGATTGATGATGAACGGATTTCCGGTGATCGTAATCGTGCGCAAACCATCGAAGTGCGCGTGATCGCCGACGATCTCTTCAGCACCGTAGAGAATATGCACGTTGCCGTTTGCGTCCCCGGGCTGACCTTGATTCGTGTTGCCGGAGATGCTGTCCGCAATAACTGCGATGTGGTTCGGCGGCAGGGTCGGAACGTCGGTCGGTTGCGGCGTGGGGCTCGGCGGTCCTTGACCGGCCGGCGTGATCGGTGGCGGCGTCGTTCCGCCGCGCTGGATAAAGACCGTTTGATTTTGATCGAACGGATTCGGTGTTGCCGTTGGGATCGGCGGCGGCGTGAACGCACCAGGTGACGTTCCCGGTTGGGGCGGCGGGGTCGCGTAGAGCGTCGTCGATGAGTTCATGTGCGGGCCGAACGTCGCTGAGGGCAACGGCGACGGCGACGGCGTCATGCCGAACGGCGTGGCGGTCGCGAACGGCGTCGGTGTCGCAAACGGGTTATACGGCGTCGGCGTCGCGAAGGGCGTCGGCGTTGCAAAAGGGTTCGGAATCGGTGTCGGTGTCGGCGGCGGCGTCTGTTGCGCGACCATATCGCTCTCCGGCTCGAAGAGGAGGCGATGATCGGCGCAGGTTTGGCCGTTCAAGAGCGTCATGACGCGCACGTTCTCATCGTCGCCCGCGCTCGCGTGCGCCGCGGGCGAGTACGACAAGATCATCGCAACAATAGAGGCGATCGCGGTGAGTCCGCGACGCGTTCGCCAAGGCGCATTCACAATGTCAGCGTTCTTCAAACCAGAGGAGCACGAGACCGACGGTTCCCATAATGATATTCGGAAGCCAAGCAGCAAGGTATGGGTTGATCTGATTGTTGCGACCGAGCGCTGCGCCCGCCGACGACATCAGATAATATACAAAGAACGCAAGAATAGCGAGCGCAATTGCGAGCGTCCTGCCGCGTTTGCCGAAACGCAGGGCCAATGGGACTGCGAGCACGACCCCGATGAAGGACGCAAAGGGCCATGCCAATTTGTTAGCAAGGTTTACTTGGAGTGTCCCGAGCGCCGTTCCGCTGACGCCTTGCGCCTGCATGGCTTGCACTTGAGTCGCGAGCGTCTTACTGGACGTCGTGCTCGCGTCGGAGTTTATGCTCGTCATGAACTGCGCCGCGGCCTCGGCAAGGGGCAAGCCGATCAGCGCATCGTCGATGTGCTGTTGGCTGATAACGTACCCGTCGGCGTTATACCGTGTGTCGAGCACGTCGTGCAGATCCAGCGCGCTGTGATCCACTGTCGCGCTCTTCGCTTGAAGCGTCTCCGACCACGCGCCGTATCGCGCCGGTTTATATACCTGCACGCCTTCCATCGTCTTATGATCGGGCAAAATCTGTGTAATGAAGAAGACGTTTCCCGTATCGGGATCTTTGCTGAAGAACTGGGGTTCCACCGGCAGCGCGTTCGTGTGATAGATGATCTGGTAAAACGTGCGCGTCGAGAGATCGGCTGACGCCGGCGCAATCCACTCATCGGTTGCGTAGGCGACGAGAAACATCGCGAAACCGAAGAGCAGCGGGGTGAGTGCAATGCGCCAGATCGGAATGCCCGATGTTCGCATCGCGA
>JAMXLG010000277.1 GCA_024281135.1 Vulcanimicrobiia bacterium
CCGTCGCGCCGGTACATGATCGTATTCCACAACGCTTGGCAGTACTACAACGACCGCTTCGGCCTTACGTCGCTTGGGTTTATCGAGGCGAACCCCGGGCAAGATCCCAACCCGCAGCAAATTGCACGGTTGATTCAGCTCGCGCGTGCGCATCAGGTGCCCGCAATTTTCACGGAGCCTGAGTACAGCGCGAAGATCGCGCAGCAGATCGCGAACAATGCGAACATCAAGGTCGTCGATAATCTCTATGACGATTCCATCGGTACCGATCCTCGCGTTTCGACGTACATCGGCATGCTAAACTACGATACCGACGAGATCGTAAAGGCGCTGCGGTGAACGATTGCGACGGTAACGCCGTTCACGCTGAAAATCTCGTTGTCCGGTACGACGGGTTCGTTGCGTTGGAAGGCGTCACGCTGCAGCTGCACTTCGGCGAAGCGCTCGGAATCATCGGACCGAATGGTTCCGGAAAATCGACCCTGCTCAAAACCGTCGCTGGGTTGCTGCAGCCGGCGTCCGGCGACTTGTGCGTGCTCGGAACAAAACCACTAAGCTTGCCGGCGGGCAGCATCGCGTACGTTCCGCAAGTGGAAGCGGTAGATTGGACGTTTCCCGCGACGGTGTGGGATGTCGTCTGCATGGGGCGTTTTGCGCGCTTGCCGTTTTGGCAGCGCTTCGGCGCACGCGATCGCGATATCGTGCATCACGCGCTCGATGTGGTCAACATGACGCAACTCGCGGACCGGCACATTGCCAATCTCTCCGGAGGACAGCAGCAACGCGTCTTCCTAGCGCGCGCAATCGCTCAGCAGCCGGAGTTGTTGTTGCTCGACGAACCTACGACCGGCGTCGATGCGGAAACCGAACGCGCACTTGCGCGCGTCGTGCGGGATCTCGTCGGAGCGGGGTTGCCGGTGATGATGACGACGCACGATCTCGATAACGTTAACGCGTGGTTCGATCGCCTAATGGTGCTCGATCGCAAGGTACTCGCGATCGGCAGTCCGAGCGAGGTCGTGTCGTCCGGTGCATACGCCGGCATTCGCGAGCACACGCACACGCACGGCCATCTTCGTCACGATCATGAAGCGCATGCCGAGCACGCGCAGCATCCGGAGATTCGACACTAGAAATGAACGCGATCCTCGCGCCCTTCCAATACGAGTTCATGCAACGCGCGTTCATAGAAGCGCTCGCGGTCGGACTTCTGTGCTCGATCATGGGAACGTATGTCGTTCTTCGCAAACTTTCGTTTATCGGCGACGGCATCGCGCACGCGTCGTTCGCCGGTATCGTGATCGCGTATCTGCGCGGGATGGACTACTACGTCGGCGCTGCAATCGTCGCAATCCTGACGGCGCTCGGCATCGGGTTCGTACATCGCCGCGGCCGCATTTCGCTCGACACGACGATCGGTGTCCTCTTCACGGGCGCGTTTGCGCTCGGCGTTTTTTTGATGAGCCAGCAGAAGAACTATGCCGTCGATTTACAGAGTTTTCTGTTCGGCGACATTCTGAGCGTTGGCGTCCAGGATCTCACGTTGATCTTGGCGCTCGGCATCGTCGTCGCTACTGCGACGATCGTGCTTTTTCGCCCGTTACTTTACACGACATTCGATCCGGTCGTCGCCGACGCGAGCGGAATTCGTGCGGCCCCGATCGAGTACATCTTGCTTGTGATGCTCGCACTGACGATCATCGTTGCGTTGCAAGCCGTCGGCATTGTGCTCGTTGCAGCGCTACTTGTGACGCCGGCCGCAGCAGCGTATCAGCTCACGTCTCGCTTCGCGCCGATGATGGCACTTTCGGCATTACTTGGCGTGGCTAGCACGGTCGGCGGATTGTATCTCTCGTACTTCTTGAGAAGCTCAAGCGGCGCGACGATCGTGCTTGTCGCAACGGCTCTATTCTTCTTGGCACTCGGATTGAAACAGGCGCGCGCGGCTAGCGCACGTCGAGCGTAAACGGCGCGAGGTAGAGCGAGCCGCCTCCGCGGAATTGGAACCATAGTTTGTAGGTGCCAACCGGAAGTGCAGGGACGTGCATCATCAGATGTGGTCCCGCCACAGGGCCGGTTTGCGGTTCATCCGTGTCCATTGAGCCCATCGAACCCATCTGTGCGCCGCGCACCATCGGATGCACGTGAACGTATGCGAGCGTTGCTGTGTTGATAAATACCGCGTGGCCAGCGGCACCTAAATATGGTTGCAGATCCGTTGCAGGCGACCCACTCTTGGTAATGTCGAGCGGAATTTCTTGTGCAGCCTGCGCCGAGAGCGTCGTCTTCGCGAGCTTCACGCTGTAAGGTCCGGCGGCCATACTTGCCGGGGAAGGTGTGCTCGGCGGGAGCGGTTGCATCGTCGCCGACGGTTGCGCGGCCGGTGGAATCGTGAAACGAAAGACTTGCTGGCCAACGCCTTTCGCTTGCGAATCGATGTAGACGATTGTCGAATGTGAAGGATCGACGGTGAGCGTCTGCCGGAAGATGCCGGTCTTTCGATTGAACGACGGATGCTCGTGCGTGAACTGCTCGAAGTCGTCGCGTATCGCGATAACGTGCATGAGCTGCGTCATGTCCAGTTGATACTTGCGCAGCGGCACGCCGCCTTGACGCGTCGATTGCGTAATATCGAGCGTGACCTCGTTTGTGCGAGGGTGTGAAACAATCGCACGCGCGAACGTGCGCTGCGTTCCGCCGAGCAATGCAAACGTTCCGCTCATCGAAGTGGTTGCGGCCGCTGCCGCTACAATGAGGACTGCTGCGGTTCGCGCAAGACTCTCCATCGGTCTTCAGACTCCGTTTCTAAGAAACCCGCGGTTACGAGGGTGTCGAGAACTTCATGCAGCGCTGCGCGCTCGTTTTTATTCGGCATTCCTGCCCATCGCATCGCGGCGTCGTTCAAGTCGATCGTTTCGCCCGTTACGAGCAACGAACGCACGAACGATTCGGGAAGTTTCACGCGCTCCATGCGCCGGCGCACCGGTTCGAGTGCCGCGTCGAAATCATTGGAAGGCTGTTCGGGGCTTGCCTGCGGCGCGGGCTCTTCCTGAACCACAGTGACCGGCGTAGCGGCGGGCGGTGTGACGAGTTGCGCCATCGCCGCATCAGCGAGCGCAGGGAACCATTCACCGGCAACCGTTCCGACGGTTTGCCACCATACTGCGTTGACGCGCGACGCGCGGCGCTCGATGCCGTGGAGAATCGCTCGCGCAACGCCGTCCGGCTTCGCGTGCCAAACCGCCTCATTCGGTTCCATTCCCGATGCGGCGGAGAACCCGGTATCGACCACGCCGGGATCGACGTAGGTGACAAACACGCGCTGCGGACGCAACTCGCGCCGCAACTGGATGCTCGCAGCTCGAATCGCCGCTTTTGCCGGCGCATAGGCACCGTATCCCGGCGCCGGAACGCGTGCGAGCCCCGAACCGATGAAGACGAATCCACCTTGCTGTTCGCGCACGTGCGGTAGTGCGGCACGGGCAATGCGAAGCGGCGCCGCGACGTGCAACTGCCACTGCGATTCGATCGCGGCATCGCTTTGTTCCAGCAGCGTGCCGGGTTGAGCGACGCCTGCGTTATTGACGACGATGTCGATGCGCGAGAAACGCCGTAGCGCTTCACTGACGATGCGCGCGGCTGCACCGGAGGCCGTTACGTCGAGCGCGAGTACGGCGCAATTGGCATACCGCACGAGCTCCGCCATGTTCTCCGCGCGACGAGCGACGGCGAGGACGGCCCATCCTCGCTCGAGGCACAGGCGCGCGAGCGCGGCGCCGATGCCGGAACTAGCCCCGGTAATGATGATAGAGCGCATTGATTCCTTCAGGGAGCGATGCATAGAATTCCGTTTCACTAGCGAGTGCCGACGGCTGCGGCTCGAGCGATTGCGCACGTTGAGCGAACTGCGAGAGTGTTTCCGCGACCGGCTTATACGAACCGTCGTTTCGAATCATGCCGAAGTGCAACTCGTGTTTTGCCTGATCAAAGGGCGGGAGTCGGTCGAGCGATGGATCGTATTCCGCCCAACACCACCACATTGCGCCGATCGCACCTTGAGCGTGCAGTTTCTCCAGCACTTCTTTGCAGTAATATGCCATTTCATCTTCGGTTAGACACGCGTACGCAGCTGCGTTTGCCGGCAGATTTTCGCGCGATGGTTTTGGTTCGCCCGGCAACGGTTCACGATTGTACGGTGAAACGGTGCCCGGCGGGCACGTCGGGTTGCCGAATTCGCTGAAGAGAAGCGGTTTGCCGGTGAACGCCTGAATGAGTCGCGTGTAAAACGGCACGACGTCGGAATCCAGACGTCCTCGCGAAAATGTCGCATAGACGGAATAGCCGTGCATCGTCGCGATTTCCCATGGCTCCGCAAGCGACGATGGTCGCAGATGACGATCGCGCTCGACGTCTTCGCCGTGTGTGCCGCCGGTTACGCCGTGTCCCGATGCGTCCTGCAGCACGCCGGTGAGCCGCGCACTCCACGCTGCGGCATCCGCCGGCGAGTTCGGCTCGCGCAGATTGGAAAACTCGTTTCCGAGATCCCACACATAGAGCGCCGGATGTGCGCGCGCGCGTTCGGCGACGCGCTGCGCAAAGAACGCTTGCGCATCGAGCAATCGCGGATCGCTGTAGAAGTCGCCGATACCGTAGGGCGATGTCGTTCCGCTCGCGATCGTCCGGAAACGTCCGTGCGGCGTGTTCGAATCGAGCGCCCAGCTCGGCAACCAGTTCACGCCGCTCATGTGCCCGGTGTAGAGCGTCGGAATCGCTTGAAGCCGTGCGTCCCAAATCGTCTGCATCACGTCATCGAAGTGACCGAGCATCGTGTGGTCCATGCGGTCGGGCGCCGGCTGGAATGCGTCCCACATCAGGAAGAAACGAACGACGTGCAGGCCGAGCGATGCGATGCGCGCCATATCTTCGCGAATCTCGCCCAGGTCAAAGCGCTGCCACATGTACATCGCGCTGCGTCGCGGCCAGTAGTTGACGCCCAGCTGAAAGACCGGCATGTCGTAGGTTGTCCTCCGTTCCGACGAGAACCGCCTGCACGATGGCGCAAGCGACTGGAACACCGAAAGTCGGCATTATCATGGGCAGCCGTTCCGATTGGGAAACGATGTCCGCCGCAAGTGAGACGCTTTCCGAGTTGGACATACCCTGCGAAGTGCGGGTCGTATCCGCGCACCGCATGCCCGACGAGATGTTCCACTATGCAGCGACCGCTCGCGAACGCGGCATCGAGGTGATTATTGCAGGCGCCGGCGGTGCGGCACATCTACCGGGAATGACCGCTTCCAAGACGCTCGTCCCGGTCATCGGCGTGCCGGTGAAGTCGCGCGCACTCAACGGCATGGATTCGCTTCTTTCGATTGCGCAGATGCCACCCGGCGTTCCGGTTGCGACGATGGCGATCGATGGCGCCGTGAATGCGGCGCTGTTTGCTGCGCGTATCCTGGCACTGCACGACGACGGCGTTGCACGGCGCCTCGCGGATTACGTTTCACGCATGCACGACGCTGCTTCACAGAGCACGCCGTGATTCAGTCGATCGGCGTCATCGGTGGCGGCCAGCTCGGCCGTATGTTTGCGCTCGATGCGAAGCGCATGGGCTATCACGTCGTAACGCTCGACCCGCAGGAGCATTCACCGACCGGGCAGGTGGCCGATGAACAAATCGTCGCCACGTACGACGACCTTGCGGCGATCGAACGTCTCGGCAAAATGACCGATATCGTGACGTACGAATTCGAAAACATCGCGATCGAATCGGTGCAGTATCTCGAAAAGCACGGCTTTCGCGTGACGCCGTCGAGCGACGTGCTGCGCATCACACAGGACCGTTTACTGGAGAAACGCTTCGTTCGCGAATGTGGCGTCGCAACCGCCGATTTCGCAGAAGTCGCGAAGATCGACGATGTTGCACGTGCCGCAAATGAGATCGGTTTCCCCGCGATTCTCAAAACAACGCGCGGCGGCTATGACGGTAAAGGCCAGTGGCGCGTGCAGTCACTGGAAGATGCGGAAGCGGCGTTCGCCGCAGCGAACGGCGCGACTCTGATTTGGGAACGGTTCGTTCCATTCGTTCGCGAGATCAGTGTAGTGGCGACGCGAAACGCGAAGGATCAGGTCGTTACCTATTTTCCAGGTGAAAATGTCCACGACTCAGGCATTCTCGCTACGACGATGGTCCCGGCGCGCGTTTCCGACGCGGTCTCAGCGCGAGCTGCTGAGATTGCTACGACGATCGGACGAGGACTCAATATCGTCGGAACCTACTGTGTCGAATTCTTCGTGACTGCCGACAACGAACTACTCGTTAACGAGATCGCCCCGCGCCCGCACAACAGCGGCCACTACACGATCGATGTGACGCAATGCAGTCAGTACGAACAGCACGTCCGCGCCATCTGCCAACTTCCGCTAGCACAGCCGCGCCTGTTCTCGAACGCGATCATGATGAACATCCTCGGCGCGGGCAGCGGGGATCATCTTCACGGTGTCGACGATCTACTGCTCGACCCCACAATCGAGTTGCACATGTACGGCAAACGCCACGCCGTCGCCCGGCGCAAAATGGGCCACTTCACGATGATTGTCGACGGACCCGTCAACGAAGCGGCCATTGCTCGTGCGCAGGCTGCGCATGCGCTCCTTCGTTGGGAGTGAACTCGCGCGGCGTGTTGCCGTCAGGCCAAACCATCGCGACGCCGGCTTTCGAGGGATCGACCGCGAGCGCGTAGACCGTCTCCGCAATCTCGTCCACGGGAATAAGCCGCTCCGGTACGCCATAGTCGGCTCGTTCCTGCTTTGACAGTGTACTTACGAAATCAACGATGTGTGGGACAGCAATCCAGTGCGGGATGATGCAGTTCACGCGCACGTTCTCTTTCTTCAAAAAGTCCAGCCGAAGCGAGAGCAGAAGAACGGCCGCCTTGCAGACGTCGTACATCGGCGACCCGCCTTCGCGTTTGAGCGAAAGTGCCGAGGTGGAGCTGACGTTTACGACTGCGCCACCGCCACTGTTCCTCAGCGCATCGATTGCGAGGCGCGTCGACTGAACGGTTCCCTTAAAATCGACGTCAAAGAGTTCTTCCCAATGTTCGAGCGGCGCGTTTGCGTCATAAGCGTCGACAGCCGAAGCATTATTCACGACCGCGCGCAGGGTGCCGTGCGAAGAAGCGACTTGCAACGCACGCGCAACCGCCGTCCGATTGCGGATATCGGCGGCTATCGCCTCAGCGCTGAAACCTTCAGTCAAGATACTCTGTGCAACGGCCATCGCGCGCGGTTCATTGACGTCCGCGATTACAACGTGCATCGTGCGAGCGAAGCGATGCGAAATCGCTTGGCCCGAGCCTTCGCCGGCTCCCCCGAAGACGACCGCGACATCCATTGGTCACCTCCGCGCTTTCGGAATGACGTATCGCGTTGCGGTGTGCGTTTCATTGTATGCCGAAATCTTGTTGTCGACCAACCCTGCTGCGATGCCGGCGGCGCGAACCTCGGCATCGCTCGGCGATGCGCCCTTACCTTTCGGGTGAACGATCCATAGACCGCCGCTAGCTTCGAGATGCGTAGCGAGCGATGGTATTGCTTCTAAGTCGCGTGGCGCATCGACGTGAAGAAAGATGAGATCGAATTGACCTTGCGCCGTGGTCGCAGGACGTTGATCGAGCGATGCTGCTACCTCGGTAACAAAATCGCGCGAATGATTCCCGCTCAAGCAGACGCGATGTTCGCGTTTTACGCCGAGCTTATCGATCAGCGAACGATGCGAATAATCGCGCTCCTCACGTGCCATCGAAGGTAAGACTACGTGGTTTCTCCGGAATGTCCGTGTACGCCATCGGGCGGTCCCACCAGTCGCGCTTGCGCCAGCGGAGTTGTTCTTCAGTCGGCGGCGGCGGCAGTTTTTGCGCGAGCGCCGCTTCGTACGCGTCGACGTACCGGTCGATCATCTTCTCGACCGTGAACGTCGTTTCAACCCGGCGGCGACACGCCGCGCGATCCAGCTGCGCGAGTAGCGGAACGCGTTCGACTGCTTGCAGCACGTCGTCGCAGACGAATCCCGTGACGCCGTCGACGACGATCTCCGGGACGGACCCCATGTTTGCGCCGAGCACGGGCGTACCACATGACATCGCTTCGATCATGGTGAGGCCGAAGCGTTCGGGACGCGTCGTCATGTGCACGAGCCCGAGCGCGTTTCTGAGCAGTTCATCGCGCCCTTCGCGTTCGACCGCGCCGAGAAACTGGATCTGATCGCCATCGATGTACGGCTCGACGAGTTCGCGATAGTATTCTTCGTCTTGATGAATGGCTGCGATCTTCAAACGTATGCCTGCACGCTTCGCTATTTCGATTGCGAGATGCGTCCCTTTCTCAGGATGAAACCGCCCGAGAAAGACGAGATAGTCGCCGGGATTCGGGTTAAACGTAAATTCCGACGGATCGATACCGTTGTAGGTCGTTGCAACGTATGACAATCCCGGGTCACGGTCAGCGTTGCTGATCGAACAGAAGAAGCTCCGCCACGCGCAGGCATAATACGCGGCGAGAATTTGCGGCGAAGAGAAGCCGTGAATCGTCGTGAGGATTGGTGGCGACTGCGAGCCGAGCGCGTACGTCATCGGCTTCCAATCGAAGTTGTTGTGAATGAGATCGAATTCGTGCGAGCGGCGCATTAATTCGCCGATGTGAAGAGCCGTAAACACGTCGGCGTTGAGGGCCGTATCCTGATTCACCCCGACGGGGATAACTGATGCGACGTGCCCGTTGAACGTTGAGTTCCCCGGCGCGAAGAGTGTGACGTCGGCGCCGCGTTTGCGCATGCCGTCCGCGATATTAAACGCGATCTGCTCCCACGGCCCGTAACCAGGAGGCGGCGTCGGCCATGAAATAGGAGCCAGGACGGCAAGTTTGAGCCCGGTGAGATTCATTCGACGAAGGCGCCGGCCTTTACAACCGCGTCCGGTTCGCGGAGCGCACGAACGTTCGAACCCGCGTCGTCATTCAAGAGCAAAAGATCCGCCGCTTCTCCCGGCTCGATGATACCGCGATTAAGAGCGATCAACTCGGCTGCAACGGCTGTTGCAGCATGTAGGGCGGCTCGCGGTGTCATGCCGAGCAAACGGTGCATCAGCTCGACTTCGTACGCGTAGTTGTCGTGGTAGTTGTAAGGAGTACCCGCGTCCGACCCGCCCGCAATCTTTACTCCGGCTTCGTAGGCTCGGCGAATGTTGGTCGTCATCGCTTCGGTAAGCGCTTGCGCCTTACGAATGACGAACTCCGGCTGCGCGCCGTTCCGCGCGTTTTCCATAATGCAGGTCGGTGCCGTGAGCGTCGGGACCAAATAGGCGCCGCTCGCTTTGAACAACTCGATCGCTTCGTCGTCGAGCAGATGTCCGTGTTCGATTGAATCAATGCCCGAACGAAGTGCGTTCTTGATGCCCTCGGTTCCGATCGCATGCGACGCAACGCGGAGTCCATGGCGATGCGCTTCATTGATGCCTGCGAGCAGCTCTTCCGGAAGCAATTGCGCGTTGCCCGGCACCGCGCCCTTGGTCAAGACGCCGCCGGTTGCAATCATTTTGATGCAATCCGCGCCGCCTTTCATCTGTTCGCGCACGGCCTTTCGCGCATCCCAGGGACCATCGATTTCACGGCCGACAAAGTGACCATGTCCGCCCGTCATGCAGAGCACGTAACCCGCGACGCGCATGCGCGGGCCGGAAATGCGTCCGCGGTCGATTGCATCTCGAATGTCCGCTGCGATTCCGTAGGATGATCCGACGTCGCGAACGGTCGTTACGCCGGAGCGAACCGTCTTCGACGCGTTTTCCACGGCGTGTAGCACGCGCTGATTTTGCGTCATTGCAGCAATAGTGCCCATCGTGTCGGCTTCGCCGCTCATCTCGAGGTGAACGTGCGCGTTGACTAATCCCGGCGTGATGCATGCGGCGGACCGATCGTAGGAACCGCCTTCGTTCGCATTGCGAACGTCGACGATGCGATCGCCGTTGATTTCGATGTCGACATTGCGACGCGGCTCGTTCAGCGAACCGTCATAGAGGATGCCTGTGCGAAGGATCACGGAGCGGTCGTTACCGCTGTAACGCGTGCATCGGCTGCTTCCATCGCCTGAAACGCTTTGCTCGTGAGATCGTGATCGAGTACGCCACGAATGAACCGAGACGCCGCGCGCAGCTTGCTCAGATCGACACCGGTATCGACTTTCATCGAGTGCAGCAAGTAGATAACGTCTTCAGTGCCGACGTTGCCCGTCGCACCGGGCGCGTACGGACAACCACCCAAGCCGCCCGCGGAACTGTCGAAGATATGAACGCCGTGCTGCAATGCAGCATAGAGGTTCGCAAGCGCCGTTCCACGCGTATCGTGGAAGTGGAACGCCAACTGATCGAGCGAGATCTGCTTGGTGAGTGCAGGAATCAACTCGTCAACTTGACTCGGCACGCCGACGCCGATCGTGTCGCCGATCGAAAGTTCGTCGCAGCCCATTTCCATGAGTTTAACGCTGACGTCGACAACCATTGCCGGCGTCACTTCGTCGCCGAAGGGCGAGCCAAACGCCGTCGAGACATAGCCGCGCACCCACATGCCGTCGCTCTTTGCGGTGCGCACGACGTCTCGGAACGTGTCGAGCGACTCATCGATCGTCATGTTGATGTTGCGCTTCGTGAACGTCTCCGAGGCGGCCGTAAACACGGCAATCGCGTCAACGCCAACCGATTTCGCCCGCTCGTAGCCTTTCATGTTCGGAACGAGCACCGGATAGCGCACGCCGGGGGCTTTGCGAATTCGCGTAAAGACGTCCGCCGCATCGGCGAGCTGCGGAATCGCTTTGGGGCTCACGAACGAGGTCGCTTCGATCCACTGCAGACCTGTTTCGGAGAGCAGATCGATATAGCGCACCTTATCGTTGGTGCTGATGACGGCATGCTCGTTCTGCAGGCCGTCGCGCGCACCCATTTCAACCAACTTGACGAATTTCGGCAATGCCATACGGTTTATGACCTCATCGCGCCTAGGCGAGTTCCACGAGTGGCGCGCCACCCGGGACGATGTCGCCCTCTTTGACGAGCACCGCTTGCACGGTCGCATCGAGCGACGCTTCGATCCGGTGTTCCATCTTCATCGCTTCGAGTACGAGAAGCAGCGCGCGCTCCGCAACCTGATCGCCTGCACGAACGGCGATCTTCACGATTTTGCCCGGCATCGGCGCGGTTACGCGCCCATCGGCGCCGCCTGAAGCTCCACTCGCACCGCCGCTATGCGCAGCCGGCGGCGGGATGCGTTCAAACGCGTAGCTCTTTCCGTCGAGCTGCGCGAGCCATCCGTGTCCGGCACTCTCGACCGACCCGCGGAGTTTTCGTACGTCGATCTCGCCGTCGAGGTCGCCGCTCAACGAGAAGACGTTCGGATCGTTCGTTGCGTCCGCTAATGCGACGAATGAAGCGTCGTCCGACGTGATTCGGAGCGGCATACCCACGCTGCCCATGCGCCACGGTACCTCGTGATGCGCGAGCATCCACGCCGCGACGAGCAGCGCTGCTTCGCGCGGAACGTCTTTGCGCGTAAAGATCGACTCGTCTAACCGCTGTGGCAGAAAGTTGGTGGTCGTGCGCCCTTGGATAAACCACTCATCGCGCGCGATCCACAACAGAAGCGGCACGTTTGCGCGCACCCCTTCAATTCGGAAATGTTCCAGCGCCTGTTGCAAACGCGCAATTGCGTGCTCGCGCTCCGTGCCGTACACGATCAGTTTCGCGAGCATCGGATCGTAATAGACGCTCACTTCGCTGCCGGTTTGCACGCCGGAATCGACGCGAATTCCCGGACCTTCCGGCGGTTCCCATCGCGTGATCGTTCCGGTTGACGGCAACATGTGGTTTGCAGGATCTTCCGCATAAATGCGCGTTTCGATCGACCAGCCGCGTGGGCGAACGTCTTCTTGCGCAAGCGTGAGCCGCTCACCGTTAGCGATGCGAAGCTGCCAGTGGACGAGATCCACACCGTACACCAACTCGGTAACGGGATGCTCGACCTGCAGGCGCGTGTTCATTTCGAGGAAGTAGTACGAACCATCCGAGTCCAGCATGAATTCGCACGTGCCGGCGTTCGTATATCCGACGGATTTCGCAGCGCGGACCGCGGCTGCGCCCATCTCGGCGCGAAGTTCCGGCGAGAGTGCAACCGACGGCGCTTCCTCGACGATCTTTTGGTGACGCCGTTGGATGGAACATTCGCGTTCCCCGAGATGAATCGTCGTACCGAACGAGTCTGCCAGCACTTGGAATTCGATGTGGCGCGGTTCGCGTAAATACCGTTCGAGCAGAATCGCATCATCACCGAACGCCGCAAGCGCTTCCCGCTTTGCAGCCGCGAGCGATTCGTCGAACTGATCGATCGATTCCACGACGCGCATGCCGCGTCCGCCGCCACCTGCGCTCGCTTTGATCAGCAGCGGAAAGCCGACGCGTGCCGCTTCATTACGAAGGTGAGCCGACGATTGATCGTCGCCATCGTATCCGGGAACCGTCGGCACGTCGAAGTCGCGCACGCGACGCTTGGCTTCGATTTTGCTCCCCATTGCCGCCATCGCTTCGGGCGACGGACCAACGAAGATCATGCCTGCATCGCGAACGGCTTTGGCAAACGCGGCGCGTTCGGAAAGAAATCCATAGCCGGGATGTACTGCATCGGCTTTCATGCTGACTGCAGCAGCGATGACGGCGTCGATATTCAAATACGATTCGCTCGCCGGCGCAGGTCCGACGCAGCGCGCGTCGTCCATGACCGTGAGATGATACGCGTCCGCATCGGCTTCGGAATAAATGCCGAGCGGTACGATGCCCATTTCACGCGCGCCACGCGCAACGCGTACCGCGATTTCGCCGCGGTTGGCGATCAGCAGACGTTGAATCATTGCGCGAACGCTGCCTTCCGGCGTTCGAGAAACGCGCGCAGACCTTCTTGGCCTTCGGGGCTCGTGCGCTGCAGTGCAATGGCATTGCTCGTGATACCGAGCGTTTCATCGTAGCTCGCCGCGATCACACGCGGCACGAGCGCTTTGGCCGCGGCAACGGCATTTGGTCCGCTCGACATGATTTGTGCAAGCGTCTCATCAACAGCGGCATCGAGTTGATCCGCTGCAACGACGCGGTGCACGAGTCCGATGTGATACGCACGCTCTGCGTTGAATCGCTCGCCCGTTAGAAAAAGTGCGCGTGCATGCGACACTCCGATTTTTGCAAGCACGAACGGCGAAATCACTGCGGGAATGATGCCGAGCTTCACTTCGGTGAATCCGAAGAGCGCATCATCACTCGCGATTGCGATGTCACAGACGGCAGTGAGTCCGGATCCGCCGCCGAGCGCGGCGCCGTGAATCCGCCCGATCACGGGTTTCGCACAACGGTCGATTGCGCGAAACATGAGGCTCATCGTTTCAGCGTCTCCGACGTTCTCGTCGTAACTTACATCAAGCGCGCCGCGCATCCAATTGATGTCCGCGCCGCCGCAGAACGACGGGCCCTCGCCGGCTAGGACGACGGCTCGGACGTGGGGGTCATCGGAGAGGCGAACGAACGTGTCGCGGAGTTCGCGAATAACGTCCGCGTTGAATGCGTTGCGTACGTCGGGCCGCGCGAGCGTGACGCGCGCAACCTGCGCTTGCGAGGAGAGCGTGATGGTAGACATGGGCCCGGTGTCGTTCGGCTTATCATCCGGTCGCGCCTGGGATGCGTTATAGTCGTATGCAAATGGGGCGCAAGATCTACCGGTACGCGGTAACGACACGGCTGAGCCACTGGCTTTGGGTGATCGCGTTCGGAGTGCTCGTCTCGAGCGGTCTCCAAATTTTCAACGCCGCGCCCTACCTCGATGCCTCCGATAAGTCGAACCCGGCGCGGCGGGTGCTCTCGATCGATGCGCCGGCGCAAGGCGTGGGAGCGACGAGGATCTTCGGGCGTACGTTTACGACCACCGGATGGCTCGGCTGGACGGATGATGGGATGGGCGGGCGAGGTCCGCGCGGGTTTCCCGCTTGGATCACGATCCCGTCGTATCAAGACCTCGCAGACGGGCGGCGTTGGCATCTGTTCTTTGCATGGATTGCGGCTGCATGTTGGGTTGCGTGGCTGATCTCCACAGCGATCAAAGGCAACCTCCGCGAGATGATCTTACGCCCCAGCGACATCCCGAAACTCTGGCCGATGCAAGCGTACTACTTGCGCTTGCGCAAGGAACCGCCGCCGCACGGCATCTACAACCCGCTGCAAAAAGCGGCGTACACGACGATCGGTTTTATTATTGCGCCCCTCGTCGTGCTGACCGGGCTCGCGCTCTCGCCCGGTATCGACGCGATTGCGCAGCCGCTAACGTGGCTGCTTGGCGGACGTCAGTTTGCGCGCCTATGGCATTTTGTCGGCATGCTGCTCCTACTTGCGTTCTTTGCTGTCCATACGTTCCAAGTGCTGACGCAAGGCGTGCTCAATCAAATGAATTCGATGATTACCGGGTGGTATCGCGTAAGCGAACACGACGTGGTGGGACAATGAACCGGCGGCTCTTCATCGCAACCTCAATCTCGTCCGCGCTTGCGGCATGTTCCCCGCTCGGCACGGCGTTGAACAACAACGAGAGATTTCATGCTTTGCTCGGTTCCGCGCAGGGACTCAACCATAAGCTGATCGGTACGCGCGGCTTAGCGCGCGAGTATCGCGATAGTGACGTCGATCGCGATTTTCGCGTAAACGGATTTCCGACGCCTACCGATTCGTATTATCGCGACCTCGTAGCGCGTGGCTTCGAATCGTACCGGCTAATCGTGGACGGGGCGGTTGACCGCAAAGCAGCCTTTTCGCTCGCGCAGTTGCAGGCAATGCCGCAAATCACCCAAATCACGCGCCACGATTGCGTGGAAGGTTGGAGCGCGATCGGCAAGTGGAGCGGTATCCGGCTGCGCGACTTTCTTGCGGCCGTGAAGCCGCGGAGCGATGCGCGCTATGTCGTCTTCCATTGCATGGACAAAGACGACCAAAACATGCCGTACTACGAAAGCCTCGATCTGCATCAAGCGTCGCATCCGCAGACGCTGCTCGCGCTGCGCTTGAACGATGCGCCGCTCGATCCGGATCATGGAGCGCCGGTGCGCCTACGCATTCCGACACAATTAGGCTACAAGAGTGCAAAGTGGGTTAAGCGGATCGAACTCGTCGGTTCGTTCGCAACGATTTATTCGGGTGCCGGCGGCTATTGGGAAGATCAGGGCTACGAGTGGTACGCCGGCATATAGCCGCTATTTACACTTAGCCGCTATTTAACGGTGATCATCAGGGCTTGCGAATACGTGATTTGGACGACATCGCCGACCTTGAAATTGCTGAGAAGTTCCTTGTTCTTAACGGCAAGGTCGAGCGTGCGTCCGTCATTCGTTTTTACCGTGACCGACGGTTTCGACATATCGATCGCCTGAATCGTTACTACCGCCACCTGCGTTTGCGAGATTTGACCGGAGGGCTTTTCTCCAGCGAGCGACGTCACGATCGGGCTCGATGACGGCGGCGGTGCCGCCATTGCGTCGGCTTTGACCATGTTGAGCGCGACGGATTCTTGGTAGAGGAACGTTATCGTATCGCCGACCTTGATTTGGTTGAAACGTTTGACGTTGGGACTCACCTGATACGTCGATGTGTTTCCCTTGTCGTCTTGAAGTGTGATTACACGTGACGTGTAGTCGATGGCGGCGACTTTTGCCGTGACTTGCGCAGTTCCGGATGCTGAGACCGGCGCGGTACTTTGCGTTTGAGCCTGTGCGGCTACGAGCGAGCACGAGAGCGCCAGAACAACCGTGAGTATGATCTGTGTACGCATGCCAGCCGCTTCTAGCAACGTAGGTAAAATGCTCCACAACGCGATATTCGTTTTCGTGTGATTATTGATCGATCGCTGGCACTCGCATGTGAACTAGGCGAGCGCAATGGCATTCGCCGGTGCTTGGAAGCTGGTCAACGGAACTTTCCGGAACTTGGAATTGAAATTCGAGAGCTCGCAGGCGGAATTTTAGGCTTCTCCGGGATTGGTGGTGCGCTCTCGCAAGCAACGGCGATTGGCGTGAACGCGGACGTCTCGCAGAGCGACGTCAACCAAATCACAGCGTTCTTTCGTGAGCACCGGTGCACACCGCGTGTGGAAATCAGCCCGTTGAATAATCCGGAATTGGCTCCGCTACTCGCCCGCGCCGGATACACACCCGTCAAGCACGAGAACATGCTCGTGGCCGATCTCAACCTGCTGGAAGGCGGTCGGGATGCACGCATTGCGTCGATGCGAGATGCGCGCGAGTGGGCGCAGGCATCGGCGCGCGGGTTTTGCGACGGCGCCGAACCGGATCTCGAGGCGCTCACGGTAAGCCTTCTGATCGCTACCGGAGGGGCCGACGTATTGGAAGCACGCGACGGCGACGCGATCGTAAGTACAGCATGTTACGCCTTTGAAGAAGAAGGCGTTGCGCTTTTCGCTGCATCGACCCTCCCGTCGCATCGGCGTCAAGGATGGCAGCGCGCCATGATTCGCGAACGCATCGCGCGAGCGAAGGAAGCGGGGATGCGGTACGCCCGCGTCACTGCTGAGCCGCTGAGCAACTCCGAGCGCAATTTTCGAGCGCTTGGGTTCGTTCCGCTCTACACGCGTGTTACTTGGGAGTGGAGGAACTAACGTGGATCGTTTCAGTCTCGCCGCAGTACTCGCAGCCGTCATCGGCTTTGTTCCGCTGCCTCCAGGCGAAGTGGTGCAGCGTCAAAGCGTCGATCTCGACGGCCATGCGACGAACAGCTGGCGCAGCATGATTACCAAAAAGGCCGTCGGAAGCGCAGACAAAGAGACGTTCTATCAGTGGTACGTCTCGATCTATCAATTCGAGGGCGGCACCTACCGTTTGCGTTATCAATCACCTGGTAACGGCGGTCCGCTTGACGCTGTTGAGAAAGCCCAAGGCGCTAACCTCTGGTTTCCACGTCAAGACGCAAGCATTGTCGGCTCCGCTGCATTGATGGGAGAACGCGACGAGCAGCTCCTCGTGGAGTCGCATCAGACGGGAGCCGATTGCGGAGCCGCCGATCTCACGGTATTCCGTTACGACGGAAAAAGGGGCAAAATCGTCCCAGCGGTTACGGTTGAGAATGGTTGCGCCCTCAGCGCGAAGATCGTAAAAAACGGCAGTGGCGCAGCCTACTTGCAGTTAAGTGGCCCCTACTATAATGCGACCGCGGCGATGTGTTGTCCGACCAAGCAGAACGCGACGGCGACGCTCAAGTACGCGAACGGGAAGTGGATTGAAACTCCGAACTACTATAAGTTTTATCCGAACTCGTTTCCGCACGTGTCGCCGTAAGCGCGATCGCGATGCCGGCGATCACGAGTAGCGATCCGAGCAGTTCGCGCCATCCGAACTGCTCGCCGCCGAAGAGAATGCCGACGGTAATCGCAATGACGGGGAAGATGAGCGATGACAATGCCACGATCCACACCGGGAGTCGCTTGAGCACCCACAGATTGAGAAAGAAGGCGATTCCGCTCCCGAAGATCGCAAGATAGAGAAGCGCCGCCAGTGACGCTGGTCCCGTAACGGCCGGCCAATCCGTGCGTTCGAAGATCAGTCCCGCGATCAGAATGGTGGCGCCGGCGATGAACATCGAGGGTGGCAACGTAACGAGGGGATCGTGATGCGAGTGGCGCTTCGCGTACACGTTGGCGAAGGCCGACACGGCCGCAGCAGCGATTGCGCACAGCGCGAACAGCGGCGACCCGCGAACCTGCCCTCCCAGCGAAATCGCGGCAACGCCTGCGAACGCGATAAGCGCGCCTATCCAAATTCGTGGTGTCGTCTTTTCTCCCACCATCACGTGCGCCAACCCGAACGTGAAGAATGGCAGCGTTCCGAAGAGCACCGAGACGAGCCCGGAGTCGAGCCGCGTCTCCGCTTCGTACGTCAAAATGTAATTGAGTCCGAAGAGGGTGATCGCAAAGACGGCGATCAGTTTCCACGGCATCTCGCGCAGTGGAAGAAGTGCTCGCGTGGCAGCTGCAACGATGAAGAGAAACGCGGCGGCGATCACAAAGCGTAGTCCGACGCCCGTCAATGGCCCAAGTGTGTGCAATCCGATTTTGATCGCGAGCCACGTCGTGCCCCAAATAAGGCACATCCCGCAATACGCAAGAACCGTACGATACATCTACATACGGAAAATACCGAAATGCGTCGGGGGTTGCGGGGCGTTGGCCGCCGCGTCGAGTCCTATTGCGAGCACGCGACGCGTATCGAGGGGATCGATGATGCCGTCGTCCCACAAGCGTGCGGTCGAGTAATAGGGATTGCCTTCGTGCTCGTACTTCTCGAGAATCGGCGCTTCGAATTTAGCTTTTTCTTCGGGCGTCATCTGGCCTTTGACGGTCGATAAGACGCTTGCCGCCTGCGGGCCTCCCATCACACTGATACGCGCGTTCGGCCACATCCACAACTGCCGCGGCGAGTACGCGCGTCCGGACATCCCGTAATTTCCGGCGCCGAAACTGCCGCCGATCACGACGGTAAACTTCGGCACTTCCGCGCACGCCACCGCGGTGACGAGCTTTGCACCGTCCTTCGCAATCCCGCCGTTTTCATATTCCTTGCCGACCATGAAACCGGTGATATTCTGCAAGAAGAGCAGCGGCGTTCCGCGCTGCGTGCAGAGTTCGATGAAATGCGCGCCTTTGAGGGCGCTTTCGCTGAAGAGAATTCCGTTGTTCGCAAGGATCCCGATCGGGTGTCCTTCGATATGCGCGAACCCGCACACGAGCGTCGTTCCGTAGCGCGCCTTGAATTCGTGAAACTCCGAGCCGTCGACGAGTCGTGCGATCACTTCGCGAACGTCGTATCCGATGCGGCTATCCACCGGAATGATGCCGTAGATTTCGCGCGGATCGTATTTCGGCGGCCGCGGCGCTTCGCGATCCCACTGCCGCGGAAGTTCCCGATGCAGGTTGCGCACGATCTCGCGAACCATCCCGAGTGCGTGATGATCGTCGTTCGCGAAGTGATCCGCAACGCCGGAGATTCGCGTATGCACGTCTGCGCCGCCGAGCTCTTCCGCCGTGACTTCCTCGCCTGTTGCCGCCTTCACGAGCGGCGGACCGCCAAGAAAAATCGTGCCGGTACCTTTCACGATCACCGTCTCATCGCTCATCGCCGGAACGTACGCACCGCCAGCGGTGCACGAACCCATCACTGCGGCGATCTGCGGGATGCGCTTGCCCGACATACGCGCCTGATTGTAGAAGATGCGCCCAAAGTGATCGCGATCCGGAAACACGTCGGCTTGTAACGGAAGAAACGCGCCACCCGAATCGACGAGATAAATGCACGGCAGGTGATTCTGCTCGGCAATTTCTTGCGCGCGTAAATGTTTTTTGACCGTTATGGGGTAATACGTGCCGCCCTTGACGGTAGCGTCATTCGCGACGATGACGCAATGCTGCCCTTCGACGCAGCCGATGCCCGTAATAACTCCGGCCGAGGGCGAATCACCGCGATACATGTCGTAGGCAGCGAGTGCTGAAAACTCGAGAAAGTCCGAATCCGGATCGATCAGCTCGTCGATGCGCTCCCGCGCGGTCAATTTGCCACGTTTGCGATGCTTTGCCGTCGCCTCGGGTCCGCCGCCCTCGCGCACGGCTTCGAGGCGTTCGCGGTACTCAGTGACCAGGGTGGACATGCGTTCGGCATTGCGCGCGAACGCTTCGCTTTGCCGGTCGAGGCGGGATTCGAGAAGGCTCACGAAGGCGGCTGGTTCGGCAAGCCGTCGCCTTAACCCGTCCTTCATGACGATTCGGTCGATTGCTACGTTCAATAGACATATGGCTTCGGGATTGAATCGTCCGGACGGAACGCTTGACACGCGTACGGCGCTCGCTCAGTACCGCGGAGACTGGGATGAGCGCCTTGCCGCGCACCTACTGCGTCGCGCTGGATTCGGCGGAACGCCACAAGAAATTGCTACCGCGGCTCGCAGCAATCCGCACGACGCCGTCGAGTCGCTCGTGCGTTTTACCAATACGTCGAACTTGCCGAGCCCTGACGTATATGATCCGTCCGAGCAACTCTTCGGGTTAGCGCAAATGGTGCCGGCCGACCGAATGGAGACGCTGAAAACCGTTCGCATGCGATCGCGCGATTCAATCATTTCCATGCAGATGTGGTGGCTGAATCGCATGTTGACCACGCCGGCGCCGCTGCAAGAGAAGATGACGTTCTTCTTTCACGGGCACTTCACGACCGCGGCGATTCAAAAAAACGTTTGGCCGAATTACGTCTACAATCAGAATCAACTCTTCCGGCAGAACGCTCTCGGCAATCTCCGCGATTTAACGCTTGCGGTCAGTAGAGATCCCGCGATGCTGCTCTATCTCGATAACGCGAGCAGTAACAAGGGGCACCCAAACGAGAATTACGCGCGCGAACTGATGGAGCTCTTCACCCTGGGGCATGGCAACTACAGCGAAGAAGACATCCGCCAGTCAGCGCGCGCGTTTACCGGATGGACGGTTAATCGTCGCACGGGAGAGTTCGTCGACAACTTGCGCATTCACGATACTGGAACCAAGATGTTCCTCGGTCGGTCGGGGAACTTTGACGGCGCGGATATCGTTTCGATAATCTATCAACAGCCCGCAGCTTCGAAATTCTGGGCGAACACACTCCTCAGTTACTTCGTGTACGACGACCCGGAGCCGCAACTCGTCGATGCTTTTGCAGCCGTGATCCGAAAATACGACTTCAATCTTGCGCCGGTCATGTCGACCTTGTTGCAAAGTAACGTCTTTTTCTCACCTCGCGCATACCGCGCACTGGTAAAGAGCCCTGTTGAATTTCTCGTCGGCGCGCATAAATCGTTTGCGCTGCCCGAGATCGACAAAAACGCTCCACGCGGGCTCAATCAGATGGGTCAAATCATTTTCTATCCACCGAATGTCGCCGGCTGGCCGGGCGGCACGAATTGGATCACGTCGCAAACGATGATTGCGCGTCAAAACTACTTGGCGCAGTTGTGCAACTCGCCTATGATGGGAAACTCGACGTGGTTGGAAGAGATCCCGATAGATGCGAATCGTGCATCGTTCGAACTGATCCAAGTGTTGCTTCAGGGTGACGCACCGGACGTTGCAAGGAGTCAATTGCTTTCGTATTTGAACGGCACGTCGACGTCGGCGCTAAAATCACTCGGTGCAGAGAACTTTCAAGAGCGCGTCCGCGGGGCTGCGTACTTGACGATGGCGATGCCCGCCTACCAATTAGCATAGGCAAATGAGGACGAAGAAGGACATTCATGAGACGCGGTAAGTTCGTACTCGGTGCACTCTCGGGACTTGCGGTGGTTGCGAATATGGATCACGTGTTCGCACGCGCGCTCGCCGACACTCCACTGCCCGGACTCCCCGGTGCAGAAAATCGCGTTCTCGTGCTCGTCAATCTTCAGGGCGGTAACGACGGACTGAATTGCGTGGTGCCTCATGGCAACGATGCGTACTATCAACTGCGCCCAACGCTTGCGATTCCGCGCAGCGACGTCCTCGCCCTCAACGCGGAGCTCGGTCTCAATCCCGGAATGAAATCGTTCAAAGGGCTTTATGACAAGGGCAGTGTCGCGATCGTGCAAGGCGTCGGCTATCCCGATCCCGATCACTCACATTTCCGGTCGACCGAGATCTGGCAGACGGCCGCGCCGGACCGTTACGAACACACGGGTTGGCTCGGGCGGTATCTCGACGACGCAACATTACCGAAAAACAATCTCTTCAACGGCATCGCGCTCGCGCAAGTCTTACCCGAAGCGCTGGTTTCGAATAGCGTCGACGTGCCGGCCGTCTCGCAGCTGAACGGATACGGCTTAGTGAGCGACCGCAATGCCGTTGCGCGTAAGACTTACGCGCAACTTGTGAGCGACAATCAATTCCCGTTCAAGTCGCCGTACCTCGCGCACATCGCCGAGATCGAAGACGACGCGCAACGCGGCTCTGAAGCGCTACCGAAGCTGCTCGCCGGATATAAAACGGACGCGTCGTATCCCGCCACGCCTCTTGGGCGCAGCCTTGCGCTCGCGGCTCAAATCGTCGGCAGCAACCTCGGGACGCGCGTGCTCTACGTGCAGCATGGCTCGTTTGATACGCACGTTAGTCAAAAGGGAACGCAAGATCGTCTCTTGAGCGAATTCTCCGATGCGATCGCCGCATTCTACGATGACTTGCGCGCGCATGGAAACGATACGCGCGTGTTGACGATGACGTTCAGCGAATTTGGACGGCGCATCGCCGAAAACGGAAGCCGCGGAACCGACCATGGCGAGGCGTCACCGCTCTTCCTGATCGGCGGCGGCGTGAAGGGCGGCGTCTACGGCTCGCTTCCCGATCTCCAAAAGACGAACATGGGCAATGTTGAGTTCACGACCGACTTCCGCAGCGTGTACGCAACCGTCCTCGAGCGTTGGATGGGCCGTCCGTCCGAAAGAATTCTCGCCGGAAAATTCTCGCAGCTGAGCGCGCTCGCCTAAGCGCGCTCGAGCGCGTTTGCGGCGTTCGTCAACGGTTGCGTGAGGGGCGGATGTTGAACGGCGAGCACGCGGAAGACGCGCGATGCGTAGATGGCCAGTGAAAGTCGCGGATCGATCGCGCGCGCCGCGTCGTCGAGCGCCGGCGGCGCTGAGTTCAGAATCATCGCGGTCGTGGCGAGTGGATTTACGAACAGTCCAATCAACTCGAGGCCGCCGTCAGTAGCGTTGTCGAGCTCGGGAGGGAAGGCGGTGCCACGCGGTACTTCGGTTGTGCCCTCGCGCATTTTGCTCACTGCCAACCGAAGGCGGCTGCCGGCGCTGCTGGACTCGTCTCCGCTTAGCGACGCCAAAAGCGCCTCGCGCTGGACCCCGTGTTCGCCCGCAATCGCCGCGATGTCGGAGTTGGAGAATATCCTCTCGACCACGGTGCGCCGGGAAACGGGACCGCCGAATAAATCGTGCATAAAATCGGCAGTTGGGACGTATTTCATTTTGTCGATGATACCATTCGGCCGAACGATCACGTAAAAGCTGGTAGCGAAAGTACCGGAAAAGGTGCGACTTTCAGCGCAGGTCAGAATTTGATTTTCGTAAAACTACCGCCGGGTTGCACAGGGGCCTAGTTTCAAAGGCCCATCTCGGAAGGACCGGCACAGGCATGTTCGTGGAGGAGCATTTAGCCGTACCAGCTGGCACGGGCTTACCACCCAAGGGAACCCCGAAAAATTACCTGATGGCATGGCTTCTCGTCATGCTCAAAGACCATAATCTACACGGTTACGAGATCATGAAAGACCTGAAAGAAAAGTTCGACGTGGTCACGGACGCCGGCACGGTCTATCGAGCGCTTCGCCAGCTCGAACGCGACGGATACATCTCGTCGTGGTGGGATCCGAAAGAACAAGGCCCCGCGCGACGGATTTACACCGTCACCGAAGCCGGTTGCGCGGCGCTGCGGCTTTGGAGCGCGGCCCTCGAGCAGTATCGTTCGAATCTCGATCAGTTCTTTATGCTCTACGCGAGCAAGCACGAACCCGCAAAGGCCCGTAACTCGGCTTAGGGCGAATCGAATCCGAACCTTGGATTCGGTAACATTTCTCGGAAGCGGCGGAGCGCGCTTCGTCGTTGCACGTCAGCTGCGTGCTTCAGGCGGCATGTGGTTCCGCTTTGGTGAGACGCAAATTCACGTCGATCCCGGTCCCGGCGCGCTCGTACGTGCGCTGGCCTCGGTTCCCCCGTTCAATCCGCGCCAACTCGACGCGATCGCGCTTTCACACAAGCACCTCGATCACGCCGGCGACGTGACCGCGATGATCGAGGCAATGACGTCGGGCGGTTTCCGCAAACGCGGCGTGCTGCTTGCACCCGAAGATGCGCTTACGCACGAACCTACGGTGTTGCCGTACGCTCAAAAATTCGTAGAACGAATCGACGTCGTCACCGAGCGCGGCGGCCCGTATCGTATTGGTGACGTCGAGATGCGTGCGTCGATTCGACACATGCACGCGGTAGAAACATATGGCATGCATTTTGCGCACGGCGATTTGCGGGTCTCGTATTTGCCCTGCGGTCGCTACTTCGGGGCGCTCGTCGAGGATTACGCTCAGGCGAAGCCCGACGTGCTCATCATCAATGTCTTGCGATTCCGCGATGCAATGGACGTCGATCATCTTACGTGGGATCAGGCTCGTGCCGTCATCGAAGGTGTGGGTCCTCGCGTCGTGATTCTGCAGCACTTCGGCACGAAAATGCTCGAAGCCGATCCACGCGCACTCGCTCAGTCGCTCGAAGACGATCTCGCGATTCGCGCGATTGCCGCACGCGACAATCTCGAAGTCGATCTCACGACCGAGGTGGCTTCCGTTGCCGTTTGAAGTCTTGCGCGTCCCGCTGGAATCGCTCGATTCATTTTATCGAGCCAACGAACGCGAGAGCTTACGCGCATTCTACGAGTTTCCGGTGATTTGGCACGAAGCACGTTACGGGTTTGCGGTGAAGGACGGCGACGCCATGGTTGCCGCAGGAACACTGAAAGTTGCCGCGTCCCTCGGCGAGATCGAGCGCGTGATTGTCGCACCGGAATATCGCCGTAAAGGGATCGCGCGCGCGATTGTCTCCGAAATGGCGGATGTCGCAAACTATTACAACTGCCACAAGATGACCGTGATGGTGCCGCATGAGCGTAGCGCGCAGCGTTTCTTTGAAGCGTGCGGCTACGGTATCGAGGCGGTACTGCCGCAGCACACCTTCAAACTCGACATGGCGATGATGCGGAAGTATCTGTTGTAAGAGCGCCCGTTACGGGTGCGCCGGCTGCGGCGGCGTGCGCATAGGATTCGGGTGCTCGCCGCGTATCGGTAGCTCCCGTCGTAGACTCGGGTGTGCGCGCAGCGATCCGCTGTAATACATTACTGCGCCGCGTGCACTCGTTGCGGTGACGACGGGGCCCGACTCGATTGACCCTTCAGAGAGTACGCGACCGTCGCCGCTGTGCGCATCGATCTGTGCGCCGCCACGTGCAATGCCGAGCGCGATATTTCCGCGCGCACTTTCGAAACGCGCGAGCCCGGGCTGGAAGCTGCCGTTGTCGTAGACGATGGATCCCGTCAAACTCGTAGCTTCAATTTGGCGCGCGCTGCAGTTCTCAAAAAACATGTTGCCGCGCCCGGTGCGCGCGCGAACGCGATCGAACGTGGAATTGCGGACGATCACCGGCCCGTTGTTCACTTGAAAGCCGCCAGTGCCGCTAACGTCGTTGAGACGAAGCAATCCGGCACGCACGACGGCAAAGAACGTACCGCCGTGATATCCTTCGATATTGACTTCGCCTTGCCCGACGCGGGTGACGACGAGCGGTGTGCCGGAGGGGATTGTAACCGTAACGTTGCCGTATCCGTTGAATGCCACGGCATCGTGCGGTGATGAATCGAGCGGCGGCACCATAAAGGGCTCCGGCGGTAGGATCAACGGGCCGTCCGGCGTCTCCACCGTCTGCGCGAAAAATGTGAACGCGGGTGGGAGGTTCGGTGGGACGCGATCGATGTGGTGCACGTTGACCGTCGGATCGGCGTCGATTTGCACGTCGCTGCGGTTCCACGTGCGCACGTTTACGACGCCGGCTTGCAGATTGCCAAAAACAACGGGTACGCCGGTCGTGCCGATAGTTTGGGAATCCGCACGCGCGTGCGCCGCCGTTGTCGCCACCAATAGAAAAACAAACAGGAAGCCCGCGACCCCCCGCCGCCAAACGTGTAACCCCACGATGCGATTGTATGTTCGGTTGCGGCAGCGGTTCATGAAGGCTCGATGAGCGATTCGTCGATCATCGGCAGCTCCGCCCGAAAAAGCGCGCCCCCTTCCGGAGCGCGTTCGGCGTGAACGCTGCCGCCATGAACCCGCGCAATCGAGCGGACGATCGCAAGACCCAAGCCCGTGCCCGGAACGTTGCGCGAGTGCGAACGATCCGAACGATAGAAGCGCTCGAACACCGCGCCGAGTTCCGCTTCCGGAATGCCCGGGCCGGTGTCGGCTACTTCAACCCATGCACGATCGCCGTCGCGTCCGACGCGTACGTGTACGACACCGGACGGCGTGAACTTGATCGCGTTATCGATCAAGTTGCCGATCAACTGGCGCAGCAAATGTTCGCTTCCCTCGACTAGCGGCGAATGTTCCGGGCGATCGAATTCGAGTGCCAATCCCTTTTCAGTCGCGCGTTGTGCGGCACCGCGCACCGCTTCCGCGGCGACCATCGCGAGTGAGAGCGGTTCCTTCGGCACATCGTCGCCTCGGTCGGCCTTTGCGAGCGTCAGCATGCCGTTGACCATGTCAGCGAGTGCCGCGCTCTCGCGCGCGATCGTTTCGAGGCTCTCGCGACGCACGGCTTCATCTCGATCGCCCCACCGCATGAGCAATTGCGCGTTTGCGTTGATCGACGTGAGCGGTGTCTTCAATTCGTGCGATGCGTCGGAGATGAACTGTCGCTCGCGCGCAAACGCTTCTTCCAGGCGCGCGAGCAAGTCGTTGAAACTCGCCGTCAACTCGCCGATTTCGTCGTGGCGATGCGTGACCAGCCGCACATCCAGGCGCTCCGAGCCGATCGCGCGCATCGCTTGCGAGAGGGCGGTGATCGGTCCTATTGCTTGAGATGCGAGTAGGAACGAAAGCACGACGATCGCGACTGCGCCCGCGAGAAGAATAAGAAGAATCGCCTGACGGCCCTGCTCGAACGTCCGATAGAGCGCGTCGAGCGGCTGCGCAACGTGCACAATTGCGGCCGCGTTGCCGCTCCGGAAAAGACGATCTTCGACAAGAAACGGGCGCCCGTTGAGCGCAATCTTACGAAACGCGCGGTCATTACCCGGCGCAATTGCCATGTTCGCCGGAATGTTCGTCGAGCCGAGATTCGGTGTGCGGGCGAGCGGATAACCTTCGACGTTGTCGACTTGGATGAACGTGCTCGGCGACTCCCACAAGACAAGATTTGCGCTGCTGAAGAGTTGCTCGAAAGTCTCGTTCCCGAGTTCGCCAAAGGCAAAAGGATTTGCCGCTGCAACGCGCTGCGCGATATCGTCCATCGTCGTATCGATGCGCATGCGTGCTTCGTCGAACAAAATCGCTTGCAGGCGCCACGCAATGACGCCGCTCGTACCCGCGAGCACGACGATTAACAGCACCGCGTACGCTACTGCAATCCGCCACCGCAGTGAAAGGTAAGACACGTTCGAGGCCTAGTCTTTGATCGTGTACCCGACGCCGCGTACCGTGGTAATCAGTTTCTCGTCGAATCCTTCGTCGATTTTGCCTCGGAGATAGCGGATGTACACGTCGATGAGGTTGGAGTCGCCGAGGAAATCGCTGCCCCACACGCCGTTGAAGAGTTCGTCGCGCGTGTGCACCTTATTGCGATGCAGCAGCAAGAATTCGAGCAGCGCATACTCCTTGGCGGTGAGCGCAATCGGCTTGCCCGCGCGGGTCACTTCGCGGCGGTCGCGGTCCATCACGACGTCGCGATACATGATTTTGTTGCTCTTGGGATGTTGCTGTCGCAAACGCGCGCGCACGCGCGCAAGCAGCTCGTCGGTCGAGAACGGTTTCGTCAAATAATCGTCTGCGCCGACATCTAAGCCCGCGACGCGGTCGGGAACGCGATCTTTCGCCGTGAGCATGATGACCGGCACGTTGCTCTTCGCGCGCAAACGTTTGGTGACTTCAATGCCGTCCATGCGCGGGAGCATCAGATCCAAAATGACGAGATCCGGCTCTTTGAGCGCCTTTTCCAGTCCCTCGAGACCGTCGTGTGCAACGTCGACTTCGTAGCCTTCGTGCTGCAATTCAAGTTGAAGGACGCGGCTGATAGCGGCGTCATCTTCAACAACAAGGACCTTGTATACGCTTGCCGGCTCGTTCATGCCGACAGAACTTAGCGACGCTGCGTGTTAACGCCCTTTGCCGCAGGTTGGAATCCGGTGAAAATCGAGAGCCAAATGGCTGCGCCGCCGCCCGCCGCGATCCACGCGAGCGTCGTGTAATTCGAAAGTGCCTCTCCAACCGACGAACCGATCGCTTCGATCGAGTGGACGAAAAGTTGTCCGCCGCTCAGCACAACGATGGCAATCAGCCAAGTTGCAACCGCGGCAATTGCACCGAGCAGTGCGATTTCCCAGGGCTTGAAGAGCGGAGCGGGACGATAGACGGTTGCCGTAAGAATTGCGGCGCGGAGGTCGGCCGGCGGCTCCTCGAGCGGAAGCGCAAAGAGGGCGCGGTCAAGTGCATCGTCGTTATCGTATTTCATTCTAGTACCTCCGCCGCGCTCAGAAGCTTGCGCAATTGCTCCTTTGCCCGGAATAAATGAGTCTTCACCGTTCCCATCGGCAGTCCCAGCACTTCGGCGATTTCTTCGTACTGTTTTCCCTGCAGATGGTATAGCGTTATGACCGTCCGGTATTTCTCCGGAAGCGCGTCGATCGCCGCCCGAAGCCGCCGTGCTTCGTCGAGCGCTATCGCCTGGCGCTCGGGTCCAGGCCCGGGATCCGCCCGTTCGGGCATCTCCTCATTGCTGTAACGCTTGTTGCGGCTCAGCCGGTCGCAACAGGCGTGATAGGCGATCGCAAAGATCCAGGTCGAGAACTTGGCGCCTTGCTTGAAGGTGCGAAGCGACCGGTAGGCCTTGAAGAAGGCTTCTTGGGTTGCGTCCCGTGCCTCTTCCACGTTGTGGAGCGTCCGATAGGCGAGATGATAGACCGCCCGGTCGTACCGCTCGACGAGCGTGGCGAAAGCCTCGGGGTTGCCACCGAGGGTCATCGCAACGAGTTCGCCGTCTTCCGGCCCTGCGTGCACCGGTTCTATCCGACGCACCTCCGCAAGCGCTGCAGACACGCTCCATGTACGCCGGCGACCTGCCCTATGTTTCGTAGGTAGAATTGAAACAACCAGGGTCTCCAGCCGTACGTGAGACAGGCACAAATACGGAGGCCGAAACGGAAAGAAATGCTCACGACAGCCAAGCTTAACAAATCACTCCCGAAGGCGGTACTGGTCGAAGGAACCGTTCGGGACCTGCGCCCGACCTTCCAAGGGTGGGGCCCGCGCATCTGATGCGCGCGATGGAACGTCCGTCACGTACGGGTCTAATCTCGCTGCTCATCGCCGTCGAGGTGGTGATCGCGGGATTAGCCTTATACACGCTGCGCGGTGCCGGCTTTGTTTCGGCCGGCGGCGTTCATGAAGTTGAGTATAATGCCCCGGCCATCGCTCCCATCAGCGCTGGATACGCACCTGTCGTGACCGTCGACGATGTCGACTCGCACGTCGTCGTGACGCCCTCGAATGACGGACAAGTTCATGTTACGGATCGCACGGAAGTGCACGGATTCATGTTCGGCGCCGATCGCGCGCAAGTACTGCAAGTCACTCGCACGCTCGACGGCGTGCGCGTGTACCGTCCGGAAGGACACTTTACGCTCGGTGATACGACGAACCGCATCGAACTTTCCGTTCCACCGATGACGCAGTTGAAAATTTCACGCAGCGGCGGCGACGACATCAGCGGATTGCAAAACGGTGTCGACGTTAGCTCGCAAGACGGGCATATCACGCTCGATGACATGAAGGGCGACATCAAAGCGCACAGCGACGATGGACGCATTACGCTCGGCAACGTGAGCGCGAATCAAATCGACGCGACGACGAGCGACGGTCGTGTCTATGCAACGCAACTCCAAATGACCGGCGCATCGCCGCGAGTAACGCTCCATAGCGACAGCGGATCGATGCGCATCAGCGGAAGCTTTCCGGCCGGCAGTTATTCCTTTACCACCTCCGACGGGCGCATCGAACTGACGCTTTTGCAAGGGTCCGATGCGAACGTCGACGCCTCGACCGCCGACGGTCACGTCGTTGTCGACGGTCGCGACCTGGAAGGTCAACCGATCCGCGTCGGCAACGGTAGCGCCTCAATGCGAGTGCGCAGCGAAGACGGATCGGTCCACATAACCACGAACGGAGCCCTCTAAAGTCATGGCAGATACACTCGTCCCTCTCTTCGGCATAATCTTTCTCTTCGGAGCGCCGGTCGCCGCGTGGATCGTTTCCCGCGTCCTTGCGCACCAGGAACGGATGGCAATGATCAGCCGCGGGATCATCCCGCCGTCAGATCCCCGCGCCTACCGCGATATGCAGCGCCGCGGATGGCAGACGGGTCCGATCCCGCCGCCGCCCGGTCCCGGGCTCGGCGCGGTCCCACCGACTCCGCCCAGCATGAGCGTGTACGACGATCAGTATTACGCCCAAAGCCAGTTGCGCAAGGGCGTCACGGTCACCATGGTGGGCTTTGCGCTGCTAATCGGGCTCTCGTTCATAGGCTTCCGTAGCGACGGCCGTATGGAATTTGGCCCTTGGCTGCTGGGTGGACTCATTCCGATGTTTGTCGGAATTGCGCAAATTATCAATGCACTGCTGAATGGGGCCCGGTTCCCGGGGATGCAACCCATGGGTGGACCGACTCAGCAGCAGTCATCGTTCACGCAGCCGCAGCCTCCGCCGAGCGGCGGGATGCCTCCGAATCCGCCCCCGCCGCCCTCGGGTCCGTACGGCTGGCGTCCGGGGCCGACGCCGGAGATCGAAAAGCCGGCGCAGCCGCCGGACGCACGCTAGAAGATCGAAGCTCCGTTTTTAGAGAGGGAAACAGAAAAGCCGGTTCGTTTGAACCGGCTTTTCCGCTGCTGCTAGAGGTCTTGGAGTGCTTCTTCGGAGGTTAACTCGTGCGAGATTCCGTTGGGAAGGAGGTTACTACTTGCAGGATACCAGCGCTATGGCCCAGCCTGCTGTAGTTCTCGTACGTACGAGATAGCCGTCCGCAGTGCGGTCGTAGACCTGATACCCGGCGCGTAGCGCGTCGGCTAACGTTTTGAATACCATCAGACCAGCCATTGCGGACCCTCCTTTCCGGTTTTTGTTTCTCTAGTATCTATAACGGCTTAAGTCGCACGAAGGTTCAGTGTTCTTCCCCGGACTTTGTTAAAAATTTGGAGAATCTCTATACATTATGCCCATCGTTTCGCCGCTAGCCACTATCCATAACGCGGTGGTGACGGATCGACGAGAGCTAGCACCGGGCGTTGTCCTACTTGGTTTTGACGCACCGGATCTCGTCGCTGTGACCCGTCCAGGCTCGTTTGTTATGGTCGTTCCGCTGAGCGGCGAAAGCGCTGCAACGGCTCTTGGTGTGTACGAAGCGGACGGGCGCCGCGCTAGCATTTTGTTTTTCGTCGTTGGCAAACGTACAGAAGAATTGTCAAGAATTTCTGAAGGCGAAACGATAGGGGTCGTCGGGCCGCTTGGCAATGGCTTTACAATCGGCGACGAGCGGGATGTTGCAATTGTCGCAGGCGGCGTCGGCATTGCATCGGTGCTGTTGCCTGCTCTAGCGTATCTGCGCGCCGGCGCGCGCGTGCGTTTGTACTATGGTGCGCGTACAGCAGACTTGCTTGTCGACCGCGAACGTTTTGCGCGCGAAGGGTGCGAGGTGCTTCTTGCAACCGACGACGGCAGCATGGGACATTCCGGCTACATCACATCACTGCTCGCACAGACGAACCGGCCACCTGACGTGGTTCTCGCGTGCGGACCGACGCCGATGTTGCGCGCGGTCGCGAGTGTTGCGAGCGACATGAACGTGCCGGCGCAGTTGTCGCTGGAAGAAACGTTTGCGTGCGGAGTCGGTGGATGTTGGGGATGTGTCGTACCGATCGTGAACACGTCGGCGCAAGCACCGAGTTTTCCGCCGGCGGAGCGCAACGGCAGCGATGTGGTCTACGCACGCGTTTGTAAAGAAGGACCGGTGTTTTGGGCGCACGAGTTGAGATGGTGAACGACCTGATTACGGCGCGGACAGTCGATGTTTCGGTGAAACTCGGGAAGC
>JAMXLG010000278.1 GCA_024281135.1 Vulcanimicrobiia bacterium
ATAATGCCGGACACCAAATCAAGGCTGGTGATACCGATATTGCGCTGCGCATCGTGCCGTCCGGTGTGTTAAATCCACATGTAGAATTGTTTATCGGGGGAGGCACCGTTATTAGCCTGAGCGGACTGCTCGACGAGCTCGACCGGCTGGCCGGAATCGGCATTGACGTTTCCCGGGTGAAGGTTTCCGACCGTGCGCACATCGTGTTTCCGTACCACGGTGCAGCCGATCGCGCGAATGAACGTGCGCGCGGAAGTGCGGCGATCGGAACCACCGGACGCGGCATCGGGCCGGCCTATGTTGATAAGGTTGCTCGGAGCGGCATCACCTTTGCTGATTTGCGTAGGCCTGAAGCGCTTGCGGACAAGATTCGCGCGAATTTGAACCGCGTCGCTTCAGTTGACGGGGAAGCGTTACCGGGCGAGGCCGATCTGGTGGCGCAGACGTTGGATGCAGCAACGCGCCTCGCGCCGCACGTGGTCGACGGCGTTTCGTACATTCATGAAAAGTTAGAGCGCGATAAGCGTGTGTTAATTGAAGGCGCGCAAGGGTCGTTGTTAGATGTTGGATACGGGACGTATCCGTACGTCACGAGTTCACATACGATCGCAGGCGGCGCGTGCACGGGACTCGGCGTCGGACCAACGGCAATCGGTCGCGTCGTCGGCGTCGTAAAAGCGTACTGCACGCGTGTGGGAGCGGGACCGTTTCCATCGGAGTTGCACGATGCGACCGGCGAGCGCTTGCGCGAAGCCGGCGGTGAATTCGGAACGGTGACGGGACGTCCGCGACGGTGTGGGTGGTTCGATGCGGTTGCCGGACGATACGCGGTGCGGCTGAACGGGCTCACGGCGCTTGCGGTAACGAAGCTCGACGTCTTGAGCGGCTTCGAACGCATCGGCATCGTGACGGAATACCGCCTTAAAGGAAAACGCGTCGACTTCGCGGATGCGGGCGCGCCCGATCTCGAGGTGACGATCGAGGAGATGGACGGATGGACGGAGCCAATTTCAGAGATTCGTTCAATTCGAGAGCTGCCGCAAGCGGCCCGGCGGTATATCGCCCGGCTAGAAGAGTTACTCAGCTCACCGGTCGAATTGGTGTCGGTAGGACGGGAACGGTCGCAACTCGCTCGTTGAGGGGCAACGGTTCGTGAACTTTTTGCGACGGCATGCACGCTTGATTAAAGAGGATGCTGTCGTGACCGATATTTGGGGATAGTAGTCTGCTGGTTGAACCAACGGACTTCTCCCTTGTTGGACAAGGATGTCCAATGTTGCAAGCCAGGGTCGGCTGTGAGAATTAAGGTAGATCTTGGATCGCTTTATATCGATCTTGTCGGGCATCGCCGCGCGGGTGCAGCGGATTTGGCAGAGCCAAAATCGCCAAACGCGCATCATATCGGTGCTCGGCGTTTCCGTTGCGCTCGTAGGTCTTTTAGCCCTCGGGTACCTTGAGTTTGGACGTCAGCCCAGCTACGAAACGCTCTTCTCGAATCTCTCATCCGACGACGCTGCTGCCGTCACGCAGAAACTCAAGGACGACAAAGTTCCGTATCATCTCTCGAGCGACGGCAAAACGGTTTCCGTTCCTTCGCAATATGTGAGCGACGAGCGCGTTGCAATCGCCGGCTCGAATATGATCAAGGGCGGCGGTACCGGTTATGAGTTGTTCGATCGCACGAACTTCGGCATGACCGACTTCCAAGAGAAGATTGCCAAGACGCGCGCGATCGAGGGAGAATTGCAGCGCACGATCAACGGACTCGATCCGGTTGAATCGTCGCGCGTCAATATCGCGACGCCCGATCAATCGCTCTACACGTCGACGCAAGACCCCACCACGGCCTCAGTCGCAATCAAGACGAAGCCTGGACAATCGCTTTCGCCGGATCAAGTCAAAGGCATTACGTCGCTCGTCGCAAATGCGGTCGCCGGACTGAAGCCCGAGAACGTCACGATCGTCAATCAAGACGGTCAGATTCTGCTTCCCGGAGCGGGACCGACCGGAAACGGCAGCGACGTTACGGGCCCCGATGCGCTGAAGCTCACGCAAGAACAGCTGCTCGCGAAAGAACGCTACGAATCGGCGCTGCAGCAAAGCGTTCAATCGATGCTCGACGACACGCTCGGCAAGAAACACGCCGTCGCGCGCGTTTCGACGAAGATGGATTTCGATGCGCAGTCGTCGGAGAGCAAGGTCTACGCGCCGCAAGGCACGGTGCTCTCGCAGCAGACGGAGCGCGAATCGTATAACGGAACGCAGCCGGTTCGCAATCAGGCGATCGGGGTGCCGGGAACGACGTCGAACATCGGCACCTATCAGGCGCCGCAACAACAAACCTCCAACGGGCGTTACAACCGTTCAAAGGCGACGACGAACTACGACATCTCCGAACAGAACATCAAGCATATCAACGCTCCCGGCAAGGTGTTGCAAACGAGTGTTGCCGTACTCGTCGATTCCTCTGCGCAGCCTGCCACAGGTCCGAATGGATCGCCGCTTGCCGTCGGTGCCGCAAACGCGCAAGCCTATCAACTGACGCCGGCCAACGTGCAACAAATCCGCAACACCGTCATCGCGGCCGCGGACTTGAATCTCTCGAGCGGAGATCAGGTTTCGGTTGAAGCGATTCCGTTCAACCCGTCGGTCGTCGGAAGCGGTACTCCGTCGTCGGTCACGACAACGGTTCTCGGCATCCCGATTTGGGCGCTGATTGTGATCGGCGGTATCGCGGCGCTCGCCGGTATCGGTTTGCTCGGGATGCGCGCACGGCGCAATCAATTTGCTCCGACGATGGAGCTGCCGTCCTTCGATACGTCGCTTGCCGAGGAGCTGCCGCCGTTCGAGGAACACCCGATTCTGGAGGGCGTACCGGGAGTCGCCGCTCCGATTCGTTCCGCTGCCGATCTCACGCGCGAGCAGATGATCGAGTACGTAACGACCGTGGCTCAAGAGAACCCGGATTCGATTGCAAAACTCGTCAAACTGTGGTTGGCGGAGTAAATGAGTTTCGACATGGAATCCCCGATCGTCAATCTTTCGGACTTCGGATCGATGCCCGAGCCGCAGTTCGGCATGCTCCCGGATCAACCGCAGATCGAGATCTCTGGGCCGGAAAAAGCGGCGATCTTATTGATCACGCTCGGTCTCGAGCTCTCCGCGACGATTTTCAAGTTCTTGCGTCAGGACGAAGTGGAACGCATCGTTCTCGAGATCGCGAAGATCACGACCGTTCCGATCGAGAAGCGCGACGCCGTCATTCAAGAGGCGTATCAGCGCGCGATTGCGCTCAAGTACATCAACGAAGGCGGCATCGAGTACGCCAAGGAGATTCTGGAGCGCAGCTTCGGCGCGGGCCAAGCCGACGACATGACGTCGCGACTGTTTGCCGCGCTCAAGCACGGCAACCCGCTCGAGCTCATCAAGAAAACCGAACCGGCGCAACTGCTCCAGTTCATCCAAGACGAGCACCCGCAGACGATCGCGCTCATCCTCGTGTACATGGCGGCAGAACAAGCCGGCGCTGTGATCTCTGCACTCGCGCCGGATCTTCAAGCCGAAGTTGCGATGCGTATCGCAATTCTGCAGAAGACCGCACCGGAAGTGCTCGAGCAGCTCGACGAATTGCTCGGACGCCGTCTGCTCGTCAGCGGCGCTGACTTCGCGAAGGCCGGCGGCGTACAGTCGCTCGCGAACGTGATGAACTTCGTCGATCGCGAAACCGAGAAGAACATTCTCGACGGCTTAGCCAAACGCGATCCCGAACTCGCGCAAGAAGTCAAGAACTTGCTCTTCGTCTTCGAGGACATCATCAATCTCGACGATCGCTCGATCCAGCGCATCCTCAAGGAAGTGGATGGCAAAGATCTTGCGCTCGCACTCAAAGTCGCCAACGACGAACTCCTACAGCGCGTGTACAAGAACATGTCGTCGCGCGCTGCCGTCTTGCTCAAGGAAGAGATCGAGTTGCTCGGGCCGACGCGCATGCGCGACGTCGGCAAAGCGCAACAGCAGATCGTCGACGTCATTCGTACTATGGAAGAGAACGGTCAAATCGTGATCGCCCGCGGCGCGAAAGACGAACGGCTCGTCTAAGAACGATCGATGGGCAAAGTCGTTAAATCCGCGCGCTTCGTCGAACAGAAGTACTCGATCGGCGTGCCCGCTGTCGACTCAGTGGCGCCTGCTCCGCCGGTCGGCGAATTCGGCGACGCGTTTGCTCCTGCATACTTTGCTCCGCCTTCAAACGGATCGACGAACGGATCGAGCAACGGCGTGCACGTGGCCGAGCCAGAAATGTATGCCGAGCCCGTTCCGCAGATCGATTGGGAAGCGCTGCGCGCGGATGCCGAAGCGATCGTAGATCGCGCGGCAGCCGACGCGGAGACGCTGATCAAACAGGCAGAAAGCACCGCGCTCGAGATGGTCGAGTCGGCGCAAGCACGTGTTGCGGAGATCGAAGAGCAAGCCCGAAACAACGGCTATCGAGAAGGCTTTGAAAAGGGCCATGCTGCCGCGGTCGACGAGCTCGATCCCGTCATTCGCACGATGCGCGAATTGATCGAAGGTGTTCGCTCGCAACGCGAAGCGGTCATTGCAAGCGCCGAACCAGAACTCGTGCGACTCGCCCTGGCGATTGCCGAGCGCATTGTACACACTGAGGTCGCGAACAACCGGCAAGTCGTCGTCGAGAACGTTCGCTCGGCGCTCACGCGTCTGGTCACCCGCGAGGTCGTGACCTTGCGCGTCAATCCCGCCGATCACGAAACGATTCGTCAGTATCGCGATTCAATCGTCGCCGCTAGCGACATGGAACAATTGCGCATCGTGGAAGATAAGCGCGTCGACCACGGCGGCGTCATCGTCGAAACCGACGCGGGCACGATCGACGCGAAGATTGCCACGCAGTTGCGCGAAGCGAAGCGTGCGATTTTAACCGACGAAGCACTGGCGCTCGATCCGCCCGAAGTATAGCGATGGCGCTCGACACGCACGCATTCTCCGCCGAACCCTACCTCGAAGTCTTGCGCGGTGCCGATCTGGTTCGCCAGTACGGTAAAGTCCGTCAAGTAATCGGCGTCGTCATCGAAAGTCTCGGTCCGAACATGGCTGTCGGCGAAACATGCGAGATTTCGTACAAGCGCACCGCCGAACCGGTCCTCGCAGAAGTCGTCGGCTTCCGCGATAATAAAGTGCTGATCATGCCGCTCGGCGAGTTGGAAGGCATCGGCGCCGGCAGCGATGTCGTTGCGCACGGCGCGCCGCTCGAAATCGGCGTCACGGATCATTTGCTCGGCCGCGTGCTCAACGGCTTGGGACGGCCGATGGACGGTAAAGGCACGATCGTTGCGGACAATCGCGCGGTGGTCACCGCGCCACCGCCACCGCCGCTTTCTCGCCGTCGCGTGACGGAGCCGCTTTCGCTCGGCATTCGCGCAATCGACGGCATACTGACGTGCGGCAAAGGCCAGCGCGTCGGCGTGTTCGCGGGCTCGGGCGTCGGCAAGTCGACGATCCTCGGCATGATTGCGCGCGACACGGCCGCCGACGTCAACGTCATAGCGCTAGTCGGCGAGCGTGGTAAAGAAGTTCGTGATTTCATCGAACGTGACTTAGGTGAAGAAGGGCTGCGCCGCAGCGTCGTGGTCGTTTCAACGAGCGATCAGCCTGCGCTCGTGCGCATCAAAGCCGCATTCGTCGCCATGACGATCGCGGAGTATTTCCGCGATCAAGGTCTCGACGTGATGTTCATGATGGACTCAGTGACGCGATTTGCGATGGCGCAGCGCGAAGTGGGTTTGGCCATCGGCGAGCCGACGACGACGCGTGGATACACGCCGTCCGTTTTTGCACTGCTGCCGAAACTGCTCGAACGCGCCGGCACGTCGGAACGCGGCACGATCACCGGTCTCTTCTCGGTTCTTGTCGACGGTGACGATATGAACGAACCTGTTGCCGATGCCGTGCGCTCGATTCTCGACGGGCACATCGTGCTTTCGCGCCAACTCGCGTCGGCAAATCATTATCCGGCGATCGACGTGCTGCAAAGCGTGAGCCGCGTCATGCCCGACGTGACGGACGCCAACCATTATTCCGCTGCGTCCGCGATTCGCGACGTCCTCGCGACCTATCGCGAAGCCGAAGACTTGATCAATATCGGCGCGTACGTGCCGGGAAGCAATCCCCGCGTCGATCACGCGCTCTCGAAGATCGAAGCGGTGCGTCATTTTCTCAAGCAGGGCATTTATGAAACGAGCTCTTACGAGAACACGATCGCGCAGCTCATGGGTGTTGCATGAAGAAGTTCGTCTTCACCCTCCAGCCCGTGCTCGATCAGCGTCAACGCGTCGAAGACGAGAAGCAACAAATCGTCGCGCAGCGCCGGCGCTCGCTCGACGAAGCGGAAGGCGAATTGGGGCGTCTCAACAACGAGTTTCGTAAGAGTAGCGAGCGCCTGCGTACGGCGCATCGCGGACTGAGCGCGGAAGAACTGCGCCTGCACTACGCGCATTTGTCGTTTCTCGATCGCACGATCGTCGCGCAGATTCAAATCGTTGCCGAACGGCGCGTTGCGCTCGATCGCGCGCGTGCGGATTTACTTGCCGCAAGCAAAGAACGCAAGGTGGTCGAGAAGCTCAAAGACCGGCGCCATGAAGCGTACGTCGCCGAAGCGGCGCGCATCGAACAGAATGCATTGGATGACAGCAACGCGCGCCGCCACGCGCGACGAATAGTAGGAGGTATCCCGTGATCGTTACCCGCCAGCGGCGCAAACCGTTTCCGTGGAAGCGATGGGTTTTGCCGGTCATAGCGATCGCGCTTGTAATTTTCGCATTCTTGTGGGCGCCTTCGCGTAGTGTGATCGCAAATGGTCCGCTCGCTCCGGCGTGGCGCGCTTCGGGAAGCGTATTCGATGCGGTCTCGAAGCCGTTCAACTTCGCGGCGCAGAACGAAATGCTGACGGAGAAGAACAAGCAGATTCTCGCGTTGCAAAAACAGATCGGCGATCTGCAATCACAAGCTACGGGGAAGGACAAGAAAATCGGCGACCTGAGCGGGCAGGTTCAGCAACTCCAGCTCCAGGCTACCAACCCGAAAGCTCAGCCAGTCCCCAAAGCGAGCGCGCCGGCAACACAAGCCGATGCGTCTACTGCGTCGGGAAGCAGCTTTGGATCGCAGGCTTCGACGGGCAGCGATCTCACGCAGGGCGCTTCGCCCGATATGCGGCGCACGGCTGGGTACTGGGGCAACATGGAGCCGGAAAACGCGGCGAAATTGATTCAGCGATTGCCGGTGCCGTACGTTGCGCACATTCTCGCGCTCATGTCGCCCGACAACGTCGGCGCGATCCTCGATGCGCTTCCGGCGGCCTACGCCGCCAAGCTGACGCAGGATCACCCCGAGCTGAAAAAGTAAACGCGGGGCCATCTTGGCCCCGTTCATCGTTCGCACGCGCACGCTTCCAGCCGACGTTCTGACGCCGATCGGCGCATATCTCGCGCTCGCAAGGCCGGGCGCGTCGTGCCTGCTCGAGAGTGTCGAGCACGGTGGCAAGCTCTCGCGCTACACATTCATCGGCCTCGACTATCTGACGACGGAGTCGTTCGATGCGTCACCCGATCTCTACGAGCGCATTCGCTCGTTCGTTGAATCCTATCGTCCCCTCGACGAAACAGGTCTCGGCGGCTCGCTCGTCATCTTTGCATACGACGCCGCGCGGCCGATGGCGCACTTGGCGCGCCGTGAAGCGAGCATCCCGGCAATGCCCGACGCCGTTGTTGCCATCCCCAGCACGTGGCTGATCTTCGATCATCTCACGCATTCACTGGTCTTATGGGGTTGTGGCAATCGCGCAGCCGAAATCGACGAGCGGCTCGCCGAGTACGTCGCTGCGCTTACCGGAAACGCGCCGCGCCTCGCGGCTCCGGTGCGTGCGCGAGGACTCGTTGGGGCAACGATGGATCGCGAAACGTATCTCAGCAAAGTCGCGCGCGTCAAACGCTATATTTACGACGGTGAAGTCTACCAACTGCAGCTCGGTATCCGCTTCAATGCAGAACTCGAAGGAACGCCGTTCGACCTCTACCGCGCGCTTCGCCGGCGCAATCCTTCGCCGTATATGTTTTACGTCGACACGGAGTTCGGGCAATTGCTCGGGGCATCGCCCGAGTTTCTGGTACGCCTCGAAGGACGCAAGGCGCGCATCCGTCCGCTCGCAGGAACGCGCTCGCGCGGTGCGACCGAGAAACTCGATACGGATATTGCTGAGGAACTTCTCTCAAACGAGAAAGAGCGAGCCGAACACGTCATGCTTGTAGATCTCGGGCGTAACGATCTCGGCATGGTCTGCGAATTTGGAAGCGTGGAAGTCGACGAGCTGCTGCAAATCGAACGCTACAGCCACGTGATGCACATCGTATCGGACGTCGTCGGAAGCCTCCGCGATGAATGCGACGGTCTCGATCTCTTCCGCGCGGGGTTCCCCGCCGGTACGGTGACCGGCACGCCGAAGGTGCGCGCAATGCAACTCATCGACGAGCTGGAACCGGTCACGCGGGGCTTCTACGCAGGCAGCATCGGCCGCTGGAATTGGAACGGCGACTTCGATTCGTGCATCACGCTGCGCAGCATGCACGTGCAGGGCGGACGAGCGTACTGGCAAGCGTCGGCGGGGATCGTTGCTGATAGTGATCCGGAGGCCGAGTACGAAGAAGTCTTACATAAAACGCGCATTGCGCGCGAAGTTTTGAGCGTGGAGTTCATGGGATAAATGCCGGCCAGCATTCTTTTCATCGATAACTATGACAGCTTCACGTACAACGTAGTGCACTTGCTTGCATCACAAGGCGTGAAGCCGGTAGTGCTTCTCAACGACGATGAACGGCTCGTCCCGGAGCTTCTCGACGATTATGTAGCACTGGTCGTCGGGCCAGGACCGGGAAATCCGTCGCAGCAGCCGCGCATGATGAGCATCTTGCGCGCCGCGATCGACCGCGGAATGCCGACCTTCGGGGTTTGCCTCGGCCTGCAGTCGATCGGTGAGGCGATGGGTGGGCGCGTCACACACGCTCCGGCGCAAATGCACGGCAAGACGAGCGAAATCGAACACGACGCCAGCGGCATCTTCTTGGGACTACCGTCGCCGTTCGTCGCGACGCGATACCACTCGCTCTGCGTCGATGAAGCGACACTGCCCGCAGAACTGCGCGTCACAGCCCGGAGCAAGGACGGCGTCGTTCAAGGCATCGCTCATGTTTCTAAACCCGTCTCTGCCGTGCAATTCCATCCCGAGTCGGTCCTGAGCGAGTATGGCGAGCGCATCGTGCGAAACTTTCTTGACACCCTTCCGTGAGCGTGTTACGCTCGCCCAACGATGACGACGACGAATTTCGTTGCGTGGTGGTGGCCCCTGACCGAAAGCATTTCCGGTGAGGCGTGTGTGCCATTGTCGTTGCATCGCAAATAACGCGAGAGTTTAAGGAATCGACAAGGCCGCCCGGAGCACCGGGCGGCCTTCGTTTTTGTTAGGGGAGAAGGACATGTACGAGTTGGCGCGGCGTGGAGCAAGTGCGGGTACCATCGTTGATGTTGGCGGCGTGCGCATCGGCGACGGCTTCATCGTGATCGCCGGACCTTGTGCGGTCGAAGACGACATTCAAATCGAAACGGTCGCGCGCGCGGTCAGCGCGCACGGCGGCGCCATGCTTCGTGGGGGTGCTTACAAGCCGCGAACGTCGCCCTATTCGTTTCAGGGACTCGGTGATGCGGGCGTCGACCTCATCGCGCGCGCATCACGCCATCACCGCTTACCGACGGTCGTCGAAGCGCTCGATTCGGAGCAATTACCGATCCTCGCGCGGACGGTGTCGATGATTCAAATCGGCGCGCGAAACATGCAAAACTTCGCGCTCGTGAAAGCGGCGGCACGAACCGGCCTCCCGCTACTGCTCAAACGCGGACCGGCCGCAACCCTAGACGAGGTGCTCTACGCCGCAGAGTACGCGCTCCTCGAAGGCAACTCAAACGTGGTGCTCTGCGAACGCGGCATCCGTGGCTTCGATCAACATACGCGCAACGTCTTCGACCTCGCCGGTGCCCTTCGGCTCAAAGAGCTCACCCATCTCCCGGTGATCGTGGACCCGAGCCACGCGACCGGCCGCCGCAGCCTCATCGCTCCGCTCGTCCTCGCCTCCGCCGCCGCAGGCCTCGACGGCGCGATGATAGAGATCCACCC
>JAMXLG010000279.1 GCA_024281135.1 Vulcanimicrobiia bacterium
TCGAGGACCAGCGTTCCCGGGTGTGCGTCACGTCCGGCCGGTGAGGCAACGGTAACGATGCCGTACCCCATCGTACGCGCGGGAATGACGACCTGTTTTCCCGCGGTTACGGCGTTGACGGTTTGGAAGCGGAAGAAGTCGCCGGGCTTAGCATCCGAAGAATCGACGGTATCCATCATCTCCGCCGCTACCACGGTGCAGGTGTCGAGGGTCATGGCATTTGCGCGCACGGCGTCGAGCGAAGCCACGACCAGTGCGCAGGCTATCAGACTTCGAAATCGCAATTCAGCTCCTTGGAACCAGGCGCAGCTCGGCGCCGGCGTAATCTAACTGCACGATGAATTGTTGAAGAAACGCCGCACCGAGATGGCCGAAGGCCGTTCCGTGCAGCGTCTGCGTCGTTCCGATTGTCTGTGGGCCGGTCCGGTAATCGCCGATCGTCACCTCTGGAATCTCGCCGATCATCTCGACGCTGCTCCCGCCGATTCCGCTGACGAACCGTCGCTGGGTCACGCTGAAGAGTCCCGGATGCTTCCCATAAAATTCGTTGGTGAGGTTAATGTTCGACTCGTCGCCCGTATCCACTGCCAAGGACGCTTCGACAGCACCAAGTCCAACGTTGACAACAGGGACGAAGTTCTCGAATGATAGCGGAACCGAGACTGGGCTTTGACCGATCGGAGTCGCGAAGCGAACCGAGTGCGCGGCGGTGTCGATTTCAATGCCGGTTGAGGCCAAAACGTCTGCGCCCAGCACGACGTCGTAACCGTAGCGCCGAAGATCGGTGAGCACCGCATAATAGGCATCTGGGAAGGTCGCATTACCGACACGTAGCGGACCAGCTCTCACGACCTGCGTCGAGTAGCCGCCTAAGCCGCGTATTTCATATGTACCAACCACTGGGCCGCCTAATTGGCTAGCCAACTCCGAACTTATCGAGAGTCCCGAGTTACCGGTGTCGACCAGACAGCGGACTGCAATTCCGCCAACGCTGCAGTCAACGATCGGCGTTACTGCCTGCGGGTCGGTTGCAACCGGCTCGGCCGGCCCCTTGAAGGAGGGCAGCGGTCCGTGCGGTGGCACGAAGCGCGACGATACGACGGCGCGGTCGTCATAGCGCTCGAAGAGCTGGCCGTCGTGCAAAACCTCGAACGGCAACGTGAAGACGCCGATTCGCCGGTACCCACGATATTCGAATCGCTCGCTTCCGCCGACCTCGCGTGCTAGCCGTATCAGCGCCGTTTGTGGATCGACGTAAAGCCGCAAAGGAACGGTATTGACCGCCCCAACGACGATAGTCCGGTAGAGCTTTCCGTCGATCGTGCCGGCGCCGGCGCTTCCTACCTCGCCACCATGCGAGATAAAAGAAGGCGATAGGAACTCTAGCGACGCAACGACGCGGAGCGCGCGCAGGAAGGGCTCGGGTTCCAGCGATCCGGCAAGCGTCGTTCCGTTCATGTTAATTGAATAAAGATGATCGCCGTTGAAGTAGGTGCCGCTGCAAATCTCGCCGGTACAATGCCGAACGGTAATTCGCAGGCCCTCGCTATCGCTCGAGACGATGCTCTGTTCTCCCCCGAGTGTAAGGCGAGAAACCGAGACGAAATGACCCTGCCAGACAGGGCCGGCAGCCGCGCGCATGCGCTCCAGCAGGCTGACGACATCGCCGCCGCCGCGGTTTGCTCCAAGCGTACCAAGCGACAGCGCGCAGAGCAAAACGGCGCGTGCGGCGAATCTCATAAGCGATGGAGTTCGAGTTACTCGACGGCTATCTTCTCGATGGTGTGCCGTCCAAATCGGAGGTCGTCCGCGCGTTACTCGACGAGAAGCCCGGCCCCGAAGGCGCTGCGCCGTTTTATGAGGGACTGCAACGGCTCGGCGCGCGCACGCCGGATCTCGCGCTGATTGCCTTGCGCTTGGTTCTGGCGGGAAAGAGGGCCGACGATACGACGGTTGCGTGGCTGCGCGACGTGGTGACGCGGGCACGCTCCGGCGACTCCGCGGCGCGTGAGGAGTATCACACGATCGATCGGCCTGCCCAGTAGTGCTCTCAACGACGGCGCAGCTAGCGCGGGGCGTCATCATGGCTGGGATTTCCGGCACGAATTTCGACGCATCGATGCCATGCTTCGGCGGCTATCTGCTCTTTGGAAGCGACGGCGCCACGCTCGCACAGATACGCGCTCTGACCGATGCGTTGCGAAAGCGCGAACGTGACGCGCCTCCCGCGATTGCGATCGATCAGGAGGGAGGGCCTGTCGCGCGACTCCGCAAGGGCGTAGAGCCGATGCCGCCAATGATGTCACTCGGCGCTGCCGATGATATCGAGTTGGCACAACGCGCTGGTGAGCAGATCGCGTTCGATCTCCGACGAGCAGGCTGCACCCTCGATTTTGCTCCAGTGCTGGATTTGGCGCTTGAACCCGAAAACGCAGTAATTGGAACGCGTTCCCTCGGCGCCGATCCACAGCGGGTCGCCTCATCGGGCGCGGCCTTCGCGCGCGGGTTGATGCGAGGGGGCGTTCTTCCTTGTTACAAACACTTTCCCGGCCATGGGGCGACTGCGATCGACTCGCACGCAATGTTACCTGTTATCGAAACCGATGCGGCGACGCTGCGAGCGCGCGACCTCGTGCCATTCGCTGGCGTTGCGCAGCGCGCGCCGGCGATGATGAGCGCGCACGTTCTCGTTCGGGCTTTTGACGCCGATCGTCCGGCGACGCTCTCACCGCTCATTGCGAGCGATTTACTTCGTGGCGAACTTGGATTTCGTGGCGTGTTCGTCACCGATTGCCTCGAGATGAATGCCGTCGCTGCAAGCGGCTCGGTCGAGAGCGGCGTCGCGGCGCTGGCAGCCGGCGCCGATCTCTTGCTCTTCAGTCACGATCCGGCACTCGCGAACGCGGCGACGAACGCCATC
>JAMXLG010000280.1 GCA_024281135.1 Vulcanimicrobiia bacterium
GGTTGCGCTAAGTCGCCGTTCGTTTATTGTTGGCGCTGCGGCCGCGGGTGTTGCGGCGATGCTTCCGTGGCGTGCGCGGGCGGCATCGGACGGCGTAACGGTCCTCAAAGCTGCGCGACTGTTCGACGGCAAGAAGATGCAAACGCCGGGTTTGCTCGTGATTCAAAGCGGTCGCATCGTTTCGATGAACGCCGGAGACGCGGGAAGCGACGCGCACGTAGTCGATCTCGGTGACGCAACGTTGATGCCCGGTCTCATCGACTGTCATACGCACGTTGCAGGCTTCGTGGTTGCGTCGCACTATCTCGCGATGCCCGGACGCACGAGCGACAATCCGGAAGAGCTTGCGATCTACGGTTTGAAGAACGCGCACTCAATGCTCGCGAACGGATTCACGACGTTGCGTGACGTCGGCGGCGGCTGGGGCATCGATCTTGCCGTTCGCGATGCCATCAACGAAGGCACCGTGATCGGACCGTCGATCTTTGCCGCGGGACCGGCGCTCTCAATCACGGGCGGCCACGGCGACTCAAATGATCTTCCGGATTTCGTTCATGAAGATATGACGATAGAATCCGGCGTGTCATACGGTCCGTATGGATTCCGCGAAAAAGTTCGCGAACACGTCAAACGCCACGTCGACGTCGTGAAAATTCTGGCGACGGGCGGTGTGCTGAGCTACGGCGACGTGTGGGATGTTCCGCAGTTGAATCTCGATGAGATTCAGGCAATTGTCGACGAATCGACGAAGTTCGGTCGCAAAGTCGCGGCGCATTGCCACGGCGATAAAGGCATCTCGGTCGCCGTCGAAGGCGGCGTGCATTCCGTCGAGCATTGCACCGGCGTGAGCGATGCGACGCTCAAGAAGATGGAGCAGCGCAACACCCATCTCGTCCCGACGATTTGGGCGCTCGATTCGATTCTGGTGCCGGGCAATCCGAATCACATTCCGCCAGGTTCGGTGCAGAAAGCCGAATACGCCGCGAAGGTGCGCAACGAAGGCATGCAGCGTGCGCTTGCATCGAGCGTTACGATCGCTTACGGCACCGATGCCGGCGTCTTTCCGCACAAAGAGAACAACAAAGACTTCGCTCTCTTGCAGACGATGGGCATGCATCCGATCGATCTCATGCGTTCCGCAACGTCGACGGCGGCAGGCCTCATCGGTGCAAACGACCGCGGCACGCTCGCGGCCGGAAAACGTGCCGATGTCGTCGCGTTCAAAGGCGATCCGTCGAAGAACATCAGCCTCCTCGAATCACAGCCGCAACTTGTGATCGTCGGCGGCAAACGGATCGATCCGGCGCTCTTAGTCTAACGTTACCCTGAACTTGTCGAAGGGGCCGCGGGTGTCACATCCCGCGGCTTCGTCTTGTCTACGTGCGCATGAAGGTTTGGATTTCAGGCGCAACAGGCAACGTCGGCAAAGGCCTCGTCGCGCAGCTTCTTGCAGCGGGTGCGAGCGTACGAGCAGTTACGCGCGATCGCGCGCATGCGCATCTGCCCGATGATGTCGAGATCGTCGACGGCGACCCATCGCAGCCCACGAATCTCCGTCGCTCATTTGGAGGCGTCGACGCGATGTTTGTCACGCCTCGGAGCACGGGCAGCGCCCTAAGCAAACTCATGAGCATTGCGTACGACTCGGGGGTTCGCAGGGTCGTGCTGATCTCTGCGATCACCGTAGAATTTGGCGGCGGCGATTCTCGGTTCATCGAGGGGTTCCGAGCCGCCGAATATGCGGCCAAAACATCTGGGCTCGATTGGACGATTCTGAGGTGCGCCGATTTCGATGCGAACGCTCGGATTTGGATCCCGCAGATTCGATCCTCAGATATCGTACGAGGCGCTTACGGCGATGCGGCCACTGCGTGCATTCACGAACGTGACATCGCCGCCGTTGCGGCACGGGTGCTGACGGGCGGGAGACATTCACGCGAAACGTATGCTCTTACAGGACCGGCGTCCGTTTCGCAAAGCGAGAAAGTGCGCGCAATCGGCGAAGCAGTCGGCCGGAACGTACAATGGGAAGAGATGCCTGCCGAAGACGTGCGCGCCGCTATGATTGCGGTCGGCACGCCGGCGGAGATTCCCGAACGGATGTTGGGTTATCTCAGCAGTGTGAATGGAAAAGATGCGCCGCTTACCACGACGGTACGCGATCTTCTTGGTCGCGACGCGCTGTCGTTTGGGCAGTGGGCGACCGATCATGCAGCAGAGTTCGAGAATGCCGTGCGGAGCAGTGCCGTATGAACGATGTGGTGCTTGCAACACCCTGTGCAATCTGGTACGCCGCTATACTCCGCTTGCCGGCTACTGCTTTCTTCTAGCGATTCTAGCAAGGCCTGGGTAGCTGCAGTGTCACGTTTGAAAGCAGCGTCCGGTCTAGGTGGTATGGCACGGGAACAGCGTGATCTCGACCGCGTGGCGTCGTTCGATCGACATCGTGCGCTCTTGTTTTCGATTGCGTACCGGATGTTGGGAAGTGTCTCTGACGCCGAAGACGTGGTACAGGAGACGTTCATTCACTTCCAGGGTGCGCGCGACGCAACGATCGAGAATCCGCGCGCGTATTTAGTGACGATCGTCACGCGATTGAGTCTCAACCACTTGCAGTCCGCACGAGTGCGTCGCGAACAGTACGTTGGGACCTGGCTTCCCGAGCCGCTTTTGACGGACGATAGCAACGATCCGTTCAGCGTCGTGCGAGTCGACGAATCGCTGTCGATGGCGCTGCTTCTATTGCTCGAACGATTGACGCCGCTCGAGCGTGCCGTCTTCATTCTTCGCGAAGTCTTCGAGTTTTCATATGTCGAAATTTCGGCGGCACTTGGGCAGAGTGACGTACATTGCCGGCAGCTTTTGCATCGAGCGAAACAGCACGTCGGAACCGTGCGTCAGAGATTCCAAACGAATAAAGAGCAGCACCACGCGTTGATCGAGCGTTTCTCGGCGGCGGCTCGCAGTGGAGATATGGAAGGGTTGCTTTCGATGCTGTCCGCCGACGTGCAACTCGTGAGCGACGGCGGCGGCAAAGCCGGTGCGCTCCCGAACATCATCACGGGAGCTGAGAAAGTTAGCCGTGGAATCGTGCTGGGCATGGCGCATTACGTTCCTCCCGAGGTCACGTACCGTCCGGCATGGATCAACGGTGAACCCGGCGTCGTTTCGTATCTGAACGGTCAGCCGTTCTCGGCCGTCATTATCGAAGTTCGCGATTCACTGATTCAAACGGTTTTCGTCGTGACCAATCCCGATAAGCTGAAGCATCTGCGATGAACGTTCTCATTCTTGGTGCCACGGGCGGAACAGGTCTTGAAATCGTCAAGCGCGCGATCGAACGAAACCATTCCGTGACCGCGTTCGTGCGTTCAAGCAAAGCACTTGCGCGATTCGACGGCAGCGTGAACGCGGTCGAGGGAAATCTTCTCGATCGAGATCAGCTCGCGCGTGTCATTGCTGGGCATGACGCGGTGCTCTCGGCATTTGGATCGAGAGATCCGAAGAGTCGCGAACCGATAATGGCTCCGTTCGCACGGTCGCTCGTTACAGCAATGACCGATCGCGGTGTCCGTCGGCTGGTCATTCTGTCCGTCGCGTTCTTGTTTCGCAACGCGATCGTGCCGCCGGCATATCCCCTTGGGCAACTGTTCTTGAAGCACTACGTGGATGATTGCGCGGCGATGGAAGAGATCGTTCGCAACAGCGCGCTCGACTGGACCGTCGTGCGTCCACCCGCGCTCACCAACAAACCACATGCGGGAATGTATCGCGTCGGCGTGGAGCGCCTGCCGTTCATGGGGTTAATGACATCGCGCGCGAACGTTGCCGATTTCATGATCCGCGCCATAGAGGGCGCCGATTACCGCCGGGAGGTTGTAGGCATCGCCGATTAGTGCTAAAGTAGACGCTACGTAGCGTAGCGATATGGAAGCGATACAGAGGCTATCACGAGCTTCGGTCGGCCGGCGGGTGCTGGCCGCGGCGGAGCGGATTCTCCAAGCTGACGGGTACTCCGGACTGACGATGGAGCGCGTCGCGGCGGAAAGCGGCGTCGCAAAAACGACCCTTTATCGGCG
>JAMXLG010000281.1 GCA_024281135.1 Vulcanimicrobiia bacterium
GGTCGCGGCACGAGCACGCGATTATCGACGAGAAACGAGTGTCCGTGAAATCCGGCTGTGCCCAGGATATAGGCCAATGGCTCGCCGGAAGCTCGCCGCGTCGCGTATTCACAAGCCTGCTGCTCCATTTTCGTGCTGATTTGCGTCTCACCGTACGCGCGAAGCCAGGCTTCTGACCGCCCCGTTACATACGAAAGAATCCGCTGAACGTCAGTTGCATCCGTGCCGCTTTGCGACACGAGCAATCCACGCAACTCTTCAACGGTCACGCGAAATGGAACCCCATTAGCACTACGTTGTGCGCTCGAGTCCGATTGGCCTGTTCATGTCCGCGCACGAAAAGCAGAAGGGGTGGCCGACTTCGAGCGTCAAGCGATTTTTCATCGAGGAGCTAGAGTATGAGTGTAATTTTTCTAGCGCTAGTGCTCGGATTTGTTTCCGGACTTCGAACGTTCACTTCGCCGGCGGCTGTTCTATGGGCTCGTGGAACCACGATTTGGGCAATCATCCTGACGATTTTGGCGCTGTTCGAATATTACGCCGACACGACGACGTTCATCCCGTCGCGCACAACGTTGGGACCGATGCTCTTTCGTCTGATAAGCGGTGGTTTCGTCGGATTTATGATTTCAACGATGCACGGCGGCTCCGCTATAGCGGGTGAAATCGCCGGAATCGTCGGGGCAATTATTGGAACCTATGGTGGTCACGCTGCGCGCCTCGCTGCGATCAAACGCTTCGGCGCACTGCCCGCAGCGATCTCCGAGGACATCGTCGCGATCGTCCTCGCAGTCGTTGCCGTTACGCGCTGACTTGCGCTTCTCCAGCTAACAAACGCGCTTGTTCGTCTTTCAGTAGATCATCAACGATCGGCGCGATTGCACCGTCCATGATGCCGCGGATGTTGCCGTAGTTTTCATTGACGCGATGATCGGTCACGCGGTCTTGCGGGAAGTTGTACGTGCGGATCTTTTCGGAGCGATCGCCGGTTCCGACTTGGCTGCGACGCAGCGATCCCATCGCCTCTTCCTTTTCGCGTTGCTGGCGTTCGTAGAGCATCGCTCGGAGCATCTGCATCGCCTTTTCACGGTTTTGCGTTTGCGAACGCTCCTGTTGCGAAGCCACGATGATGCCTGACGGAACGTGGGTGATGCGAATCGCAGATTCCGTCTTGTTGACGTACTGGCCACCGGCGCCCGACGCCTTATACGTATCGATCTGCAAGTCCGAGGGCTTGATCTCGATGTCGACGTCTTCGTCTACTTCCGGAAGTACCGCGACCGTTGCGGTCGAGGTGTGCACGCGGCCTTGCGCCTCCGTTGCCGGAACACGCTGGACTCTATGCACGCCTGATTCATGCTTGAAGTAGCGGTACGGCGAATCGCCACGGACTCCGAAGACGATTTCCTTGTAGCCGCCGGCATCGCTTTCGTTTTCCGACACGAGCTCGACGCGCATGCCGTTTGCTTCCGCGTACCGCATATACATGCGCGCGAGATCACCGGCAAAAATCGCGGCTTCGTCGCCGCCGGCGCCTGCGCGGATTTCGATGAAGACGTCTTTGTTGTCGTTGGGATCCTTCGGGATCATCAACGCGTGCAGCTCGTCTTCAAGCTCGTCGCGGCGCGCGCGCAACTCCTTCGCTTCTTCTTCTGCGAGTTCGCGCAACTCGGGATCATTGCTCGTCTCGCGCAGTAACGCTTCATTCGCCTGCAAATCGTCGAGCGTCTTGCGATAGGCGCGGTAGGCGTTGACCGTGTCTTCCATTTGCGAGCGCTCTTTGACGAGCGCAGTGAAACGCGCTTGATCGAAGCCACCGGCGGGATTAGCCAGGCTCGCCTCGATTTCGTCGAAGCGTCGTACGGTCGAATCTAGTCGTGCAAGTACGGTCGGTGTTAATTCTGCCATGTGCGTTTTACAAGCAAGGAAGCAAAGAAAAGACGAGCCGCAATACGGCTCGTCTTAAAGGTGTAGGAGCGCAGTTACGCTTCCGCTGCGGCCTTCTTCGCGTCTTTGGCGGCCTTGCGCGATGCAGCTTCCTGTTTCTTCTTCTCGGCCGCGGCAGCGCGCTGGTTGAACTTATCAACGCGTCCGGCGGTGTCGACGAGCTTCTGTTGGCCCGTGAAGAGCGGATGGCACGCCGAGCAGATTTCGACGGCGATCTCTTTCATCGTCGAGCCGGTCTTGAACACGTTGCCGCACGCGCAGTGAACGCGTGCCTCGGGGTACCAATTGGGGTGAATCTTCTCTTTCACAGCCCCATGATTATAGCAGGGGTGTCAAAGCGACCTTTGTAGCTTCAGAAACGGGACGGTTCGAGCAAGCGTTATTGAGACAGCATGGGAGGCAGAATGAAGAGATTGATCCTCGTTGCACTCGCCCTCGGAGCGATTGGAACCATTGCCTTGGCAGCCGCGGCGGCGGCGCGCCCGGACGGTGCGGTCATCCACAACTCCGGCTCGACGAACACCTCGGGCTACAGTATTAAGCTTTGGTCGGATGGCCGGGGTGAGCTGACTATGGGCCGCGGTCCGGGCTGGGGCACGGGCACGGTGTTCAACGTCGATCCGTCCGTGGCGCAGGAGTTCTTCTCGAATGTCAAAGCGGCGCGACAGGATCCAGGCAGCCCGGGTCACTGCATGAAGAGCGCTTCCTTCGGAACCACAACCACGGTGCAATGGCACGGGTGGAACTCGCCCGACCTGCAGTGCCCGCCGTTCTCTCCGGCCGTTCAAGCAGTCGCCGCTAACGTGCGGACCATTCAAGCTGCGGCGAACATCGGAAATCAGCTACGTCGTATTCCGTTACCTCGCGAGCCTCGGATGATTCCGTCCACCTCTCCCGAAGTTTCGCCGACGTGAAATACCCGGTTCTTGTTCTCGCAGCGGCGGTCGCGCTCGTCGCGCTAACGCCGCCGCCCCCGCCTCCACCGGCTCCCGGAACGACAGACACCTCGAATAGCACGTCGCCCGGTGGAGATTCAAACGCGCCTCCGCCGAGTGCGCAAACGCCGGCGACCGCACCGTCCCAAGATCCGAACGGTTCGCTCAACGGTATGTTCGGACCGCCGAAACCGTCTTCCAGCGCATCTCCGAATGCAAGCGCGACACCGTCGCCGCCGCCGGACGATCGCAAAGGAATCGACGGCGTGTGGGAGCTGCAGATTCAACGCGGCGCCAACACCGAATACGAACACTTCAACATCAAGCAAACCGGTAGCGCGATTACCGGCACGTATCTGACGCAAGACAAAAAGAGATATCCGCTTGCGGGTTCGATTGACGGACGCAACGTCCGTATCGTTGTATCGCTCTCCGATGGATCGACGGTTCTGCTCGAAGGTCGAGTCGACGGAACGACCGATATGCTCGGCATGTTGACGGATTCGCAAGAACGCGTGCCGTTCACGGCCGCATATCGACCCAAAGAGAAGTGGACGGATAATGTCAACGCCCAACCTGGTGGTATCGGATCACCGAGCGGCGGTCCTCCGCGGTAATCCTTCAACAAGCTCAGGATGACAATGTAAAAAAAGCGCCCGCGAATATCGCGAGCGCTTTTTCGTGAGCTAGCGTGAAAGAGCTACTGTTTTGTTGCTAACCGACGTTCGACGTACGGAACGAGGCCGCCGGAGTCAATTAACTCGCGCATAAACGGCGGAAACTCAGCGGATTTATATTCGGTGCCTTTGGTGGTGTTGCGAATAACACCGGATGCCGGTTCCACTTCGATGACGTCGCCGTCGTCGATTCCCTCGACGGCTTCGGCCGACTCAAAGATCGGCAACCCGATGTTCAGGGCGTTACGATAAAAGATTCGCGCGAAGCTTTTTGCGATAACGGCGGATGTACCCGAACCCTTGATCGCGATCGGCGCAACTTCGCGGCTCGATCCGCAGCCGAAGTTCGTATCGGCGACGATGATGTCGCCGGCACTCATCTTCGTCGTGTATTCCGGATCGAGTCCCTCGAGCGCATGTTTGCCCAATTCGACCGGGTCGATAATGTTGCAATATTTGCCCGGAATGATGACGTCGGTATCGACGTTCTTTCCGTACTTATGTGCTGCTCCTTGCAGTTTGCTTTCCACTTATACACCCGCCAATTCGAGAACGCGAGGATCGGTGATTTTGCCGGACAGCGCAGAAGCAGCGCACGTTGCCGGTGACGCGAGATAGACTTCCGACTTCGGCGAGCCCATGCGGCCGACGTAGTTGCGGTTCGTCGTCGAAATCGCGCGTTCGCCGTCGCCGAGCGTGCCCATATGGCCGCCGAAACACGCGCCGCATCCGGGCGTGTTCACCGCGCAGCCCGCGGCGGCGAGCGTCGTCAAGACGCCTTCCGATGCGGCTTGCATCCACACTTGTTGCGAACCCGGATTGACGATCACGCGTAGGTTCGGCGCAACCTTCTTGCCGTCGAGAATCTTCGCGACGATGCGTAGATCTTCGATGTAGCCGTTCGTGCACGAACCGATGAAGACTTGATCGACGGGAATATCGTCGCGCGTGACTTCCGAAATCGGATGCACGTTATCAGGTGTGTGCGGACATGCGACTTGCGGTTCGAGGTTGGCGACGTCGATCGTCATGACGCGTTCATACACGGCGTCGTCATCCGTGCGCTCGACGATAAACGGACGATCCGTGCGCTCTTTGACGAACGCAATCGCCTTTGCGTCGGCATGGAAGATGCCGTTCTTTGCACCTGCTTCGATCGCCATGTTCGCCATCGTGATGCGGCCCGTAATCGACATATCGTCGATCGTCGTGCCGTGGTACTCGATCGCGCGGTACGTCGCACCATCGATACCGAGCTCGCCGACCGTGCGAAGCATCAAGTCCTTCGCGTACACCATGCGGCCCAGTTCGCCGTTATAAATGATTTTGATGGTCGCCGGAACCTTGAGCCAAACTTCGCCGAGCACAAACGCTGCAGCGATATCGGTCGATCCCATGCCCGTGGCGAACGCTCCGAGCGCACCGTACGTGCACGTGTGCGAGTCGCCGCCGACGATGACCTCACCGGGCGCGACGAGACCTTCTTGCGGAAGGACGACGTGTTCGATACCGCCGCGTCCCACGTCGAAGAAGTGCTTGATGTTTTGCTCGGCGGCAAAGTCTTTCATCAACTTTGCGAGCTTCGCGGATTGCGCGTCCTTGGCCGGAACGAAGTGATCTTCGACGAGCGCGATCTTCTCCGAATCGAAAACGTTGGACGCGCCTTTCATGCCCCGCATCACGCCGATGGCGACGGCGGCGGAGAGTTCGTTAGCGAGCACCAGGTCGACGTTCGCGTTGATGATCTGACCCGGTTCGACGCGGTCGAGACCGGCGTGACGGGCCAGTATTTTTTCGGTGAGTGTCATCCCCATGGGCAAGCGGTTCTTGGCGCACGATGCAGAATCCCGGCCTCATGATTCTGACGTCCGCGGCCGAGCGCAAGGCACTTCTGGAGCGCAGTACAACGGTCGCGATGGTTGGCGCGTCCGCGAAGCCGGACCGGCCGAGCCACGGCGTCTTCGCGTACTTGCGTGCGCACGGCTACGATGTCACCCCGGTGGCGCCAAGAGTGGACGAGGTCCACGGTATCAAGGCGTATCCGAATTTAACGGCCTACGCTGCCGAACACGGCGCTCCGGATATCGTCGACGTTTTCCGCAAGCCGTCGGAGGTACTGCCGATCGTCGACGAGGCCATCGCCGTCGGAGCGAAGGCCATTTGGTTCCAGCTCGGCGTTATCAACGAGGAGGCAATCAATCGCGCAGATAAGGCGGGCTTAGACGTCGTTGCCGATAAGTGCATGAAGGTGGAGCACCGTGGTCTCGTATCCGGATGAATCTCGCCGGCTCGATGAAGCCGTTCTGCGTTACATCGAGCGCTGGCGCACCTCAGGAGAAGCAATGACCGACGGCGAGTTCAACGAACTCGCCCTTGCAATCTTTGACTACCAGCTTCATTACAACACGCCCTACGCGCAGTACTGCGAGTCGCTCGGCGTGACGCGCGAACGGCTTCCCACCTCTTGGGAAGAGATTCCGCCGGTGCCGAGCACCGCGTTCAAAGAAGCAGCGCTCGTGACGTTCAACCCGCACTCGGCAGCAGTCTGCTTCGAGACCAGCGGCACCACGCGAGGCGAGGGCGGGCGTCACTATATGGAAAACACGCGTCTCTACGACGCGTCGCTCTCCGCAAGTTTCCAGGCGTTCATGCTTCCCGATCATGCGCCGCTGCGATATTTGAATTTGGTCCCCGACCCGAAAGAGAACCCGCATTCTTCCCTCGGGTACATGATGGGCAGAGTTTCCGAGGAATACGGTGACGGAGCCACGGGGTGGTTCATCAGCAACGGCATCCTCGACGTCGAAGCTCTGATCGGCGAACTCGAGTCCGCGGTCGATCACGATCGTCCCGTCTGTATCGCGACAACGTCGTTTGCGCTCGTGCATCTGCTCGATGCACTCGAAGCTCGAAATCGGTATTTTGCGCTCCCTACCGGCTCACGCATCATGGAAACCGGTGGATTCAAGGGCCGTTCGCGATATGTCGACCGCTTCGAACTCTATCGCGCGACGGCCGAACGCTTCGGTGCGACGCTGGGGTCAATTGTCTCCGAATACGGCATGACGGAGCTCACGTCACAGTACTACGACGACGTGTTCGTGCGCCAGGCGCTCGAAGAAGCCACCGAGCCACGCTATAAGACTGCGCCGCCGTGGTTGCGCACACGAGTCATTGGGCCGAACGGAAAGACGTTGCCGCACGGTACGGTCGGCGCACTCGTACAGGTCGATCTCGCGAACCGCTCCTCGTGCATCGCGATTCAAACCGAGGATCTCGGAGTCGAATTCGCGCCGTCCGTGTTCGGTCAACGCATCGTCTTGATGGGTCGCGACGCCGACGCGTCTTTGCGTGGGTGTTCGCTTACCGCCGAAGACCTCGTCTTGAAATGATGTCACTCGCCGCCGTGCCGGTACGGCGGATTATCGGCGCGGTTGCCGACGCGTCAGCGCGATGGGCCGACGCTGACTTTCCGCCACGCGTGCGTTTGCTCGATTCCATAGCCGCTCGCACCGGATACTCGATCCCGGTCATCGAGTACGCGCTCGATCAACTCTTTGGGTCGATCACGGCGCGCGATTTGGAAGCAACGATTGCAAACGAACTTGGTTCCATCGATATTCTCGATCGTTTTGTCGAGCGCGCCGCGCGCAGCAAAGCGCTCGGGCGTCCCGCCGGTTCCGTGTGCGTCATTTCGAGCCGCACGACGATCGGCGTTGCGATTCTTCCGGCGATCTTTGCGCTATGCGCGAAATGCGACGTACTGGTCAAGGACCGTGAGGACGGTCTCGTTCGCGCCTTCTTCTCTACACTGTGCGATGAACTCGACGAATTTCGCACGGCAGCTCGGGCCGACACATGGACCGGTGAAGAGGACGACGTCGATCTGACGGCGTTCAATGTCGTCGTCGCGTTCGGAAGCGATTCGACGCTTACGCGCATCGCACAGGCATCCGCGCGCAGCACATTCATTGGCTACGGTTCAAAAGCGACGATTGGATATGTTGCACGCGAGGCGCTCACCGATGAGGAACGCGCAAAAGGAATTGCCGACGGCGCCGCACGCGATTTAGTGCTGTACGAAAGCGAAGGTTGTCTCTCGCTGCACGCACTCTTCGTCGAAGAGGGCGGTGTGGTAGCGCCTGCGCGTTTTACCGCGCTTCTCGCTGAAGCGGTCGAACGCGCGGCGGTCGAATTTCCACCCGGTGCTCGCGATGCACGCGCGAGCGCCCGTATTGCGAACGCGCGCAACCTTGCTGCGTTTCGATCTGCCACCGGGCGAGGCGCGGTGTTTTCCGATGAGCGCGCAAGTTATCTCGCCGTGCTGGATCCGCCTCAAAGCGATCCGCCGGCATTTCTGCCTCGTGCGCTCGCCGTCCACACGGTCAACGCTCCGTGCGATCTCGTTTCATACGTCCATCGTCACGAGTTGCCGCTCGAAGCGATTGCCGTCGCCGGTGTCCGCGATGACGTTGTCGATGCGGCACTTTCGCTCCGTGTCAATCGCATCACCGGTTTCGGTGAATTGCAACGTCCGCCCGCATACGGCAATCACGGCGGGCGCGCGCGGGTCGCCGACTTCGTTCGCTGGGTAACTCTCGAAACGTGAACGACGAGTTCGAAGCTATTCGCGGTGCGATTCCGGGACCGCGCACGGCCTCGTTGCACTCAGGTCTCGCGCAATACGAATCGCAAAACGTCACGTATCTGGGCGAGGAGTTTCCCGTCTTTTGGGAATCGGCGTCGGGTTCGACGATCGTGGACGTCGACGGCAACCGCTATATCGATCTGACTTCTGCCTTCGGTGTTGCAAGCGTCGGGCATTCGAATCCGAACGTCACCGCGGCAATTGCAAAACAAGCGACGAGCCTCATGCACGGGATGGGCGACGTGCATCCGACGGAAGTGCGGTCGCGTTTGCTCGAACGCCTCGCCCGGCTGCTGCCGAAGGACTTGACGAAGACGTTCCTCGCGACGACCGGATCCGAGGCGGTCGAGGCTGCGTTGAAAACAGCCGTTTTAGCAACCGGCAAACATCGTTTCCTCGCGTATCGCGGCGCCTATCACGGACTCTCGCTCGGCGCGCTGACGGTTTGCGGCATCGATAA
>JAMXLG010000282.1 GCA_024281135.1 Vulcanimicrobiia bacterium
TGCGTCAAAAGAATACGCATCAGTAGCGCTACAGACACCAAACTTTTTCGGCAACGTCGAAGCGTTCGACGCCGCGACAGCAGCGACCGTCCGTGAGAGCGGAACCGTGCCGATCGCCGTCGTCTCCGAGGCGATCTCGCTCGGCGCACTTTCGACGCCGGCTTCGTGGGGCGCGGAAATCGTCGTCGGAGAAGCGCAAAGCTTCGGCGTCGCGATGGCCTACGGCGGTCCGTATGTCGGTTTCATTGCTTCAACAAAAGAGCACATGCGCCGCATTCCCGGACGTCTCGTCGGCAAGACGGTCGACAATGAAGGCAAGACCGCCTACGTGCTGACGTTGCAGGCGCGCGAGCAGCACATTCGCCGCGAACGCGCGACGTCGAACATCTGCACGAATCAAGCGCACTGCGCGTTGATTGCAACGATCTATCTTGCGCTCATGGGCAAGACGGGGCTGCACGACGTCGCGGCGCTCAACTTGCAGCGCTCGCGCGAACTTGCGACTGCTGTCTCGAGCGTTGACGGCGTCGATCTGAAATTCACGGCTCCGTTCTTCAACGAGATCGTGGTCGACGTGCATCAGCCTGCAGCGACCGTCCTCGCCAAGCTGCAAGAGCGCGGAATTCTCGGCGGCGTAGATCTCGGACGCTGGTATCCGGAACTGTCCACCTGCATTCTCATGAACGCGACCGAACTCACCACCACCGGTGAGATCGACGCGCTTGCTAACGCTCTAGGAGAGGTCGTTCGTGTCCACGCAAACGTTTGATCGCACGGAAAGCCCGTTGATTTTCGATCTCGGAAAAGACGGTCGCGCGAACAAGTACGTCGAGGACGCGCGCCCGATGACCGACTTCTTGCCGAAGTCACTACTTCGCGAAGAGTTGCCGCTGCCCGACAACAGCGAGCTCGACGTGATGCGGCATTTCACGAAACTCTCCCAACGCACGTTCGGCATCGACCTCGGGTTCTATCCGCTTGGGTCGTGCACGATGAAGTACAATCCGCGCATCAACGACGCAATGGCGACGAAGCGCGAATTCGCGCAGCTTCATCCGTATACGCCGGACGAGCTCGCGCAGGGCGCGCTGCAGGCAATGTACGAACTCGAGCGTTCGCTCGCGTCGCTCTTCGGTATGGCGGCCTTTTCGCTAAATCCGTCGGCCGGCGCACATGCGGAACTCGCTGCGCTGCTCATTGCGAAGAAATACTTCAAAGACAAAGGCCAGCCGAAGCGTGACAAAGTCATCGTGCCCGACACCGCGCACGGAACGAATCCCGCATCGGCCGCAATGTGCGGTTTCAAAGTTATCAGCTTGCCGTCCGATCAGCGTGGCCGTGTAAGTGTCGAAGAGATCAAAAAGGTCCTCGGCGACGATACTGCCGTCTGCATGATGACCAATCCGAATACGCTCGGACTCTTCGAAGACCACATTCACGAGATCGCGCAAGCCGTGCACGATGCCGGCGGATTGATGTACTACGACGGAGCTAACGCGAACGCGATCATGGGCAACGTGCGTCCGGGCGACATGGGCTTCGACCTCATGCACTTGAATACGCATAAAACGTTCACGATTCCGCACGGCGGTGGTGGTGCCGGTCACGGTCCGGTCGGCGTAGCCGCGCATCTTGTCGACTATCTTCCGACACCGGTCGTCCGAGCGACGCCGAAGACGAACGGCGACCCGAATGCCGCGCCGAGCGATCGTTATACGTTCTCGCTCGACTTCGATCTTCCGAAGTCGATCGGTCCGATGCGTTCGTTCTGGTCGAACTTTGCTCACGCGGTTCGCGCGCTTGCGTACATCTATGCAAACGGTGCAGACGGGCTGAAGAAAGTCTCGCAACTTGCCGTGCTCAATGCGAACTACATTCGCGTGAAGGTTGCGGAATTTCTCGACACCCCGTATCCGGAGATATGCCGTCACGAGTTCGTCGCATCGGCGCAAGAACTCAAGAAAGAGACGGGAGTCAAAGCGCTGGATCTTGCGAAAGCGCTCCTCGATCATGGAATGATGGCGCCGACGATGTACTTCCCGCTGATCGTTCCGGAGTGCTTGATGATCGAGCCGACGGAAACCGAATCGAAGGAAACGCTCGATCAATTCATCGCCGTGCTTCGCGAAATCGTAGAAGAAGCAAAGCGTAATCCGGAAGCGATCATGGCGGCACCAGTCACGACGGTGGTCGGCCGTGTTGATGAAACCCGCGCTGCTCGTAATCCCGACCTCAAGTGGGAACCGGCGCACAGATAGTAGCCCAACTAAGAAAGACGTACGGCTCTGCAACGATTCCCGAGCCGTCCGATCCTTTCGAGGCGATCGTCTGGGAGAATTGCGCCTATCTCGTTGACGACGAGCGTCGCGCAGCAACATACGAGGCCCTTCGTAAACGCGTCGGCGTAACGCCGCTCGAGCTGCTCTCCGCCGGTATAAAAACGATTGAGGTCGCTATATCCAATGGAGGAATGAAACCGGCGCACCGAGCTGCAAAAGTGCTCCTGTCAGCGGAAATTGCTGTGGAGTTCGCTGAGGGAAACTTGGCGCGCGCTCTCGCCGAAACCGACGACAAAGGACGGCGGCGACTTCTTAAACGATTCCCCGGTGTTGGGGATCCCGGCGCCGATAAAATCTTGCTGATCGGCGGCTACTCGAACGCGCCAGCGCTCGATTCGAACGGACTTCGCGTCTTGGAGCGCCTTGGCGCAATTCCCCCATCTTCATCATATGCGGTGAGTTATCGCGAGGGCGTAGCCTATCTACGTCAACAGAAAGTAGATACACGAGACGCGTTCGCGTTGCTGCGCGAGCATGGACGAACGCTGTGCAAACGGACGAATCGACTCTGCGCAGAGTGCCCGTTGCGCAAAAAATGTCCGTCTGCGGAATTTTGAACTGCTTGGCGCGAAATTTGGGACCTCTTAGTGAACGGTTCTCCCACGTGAAGCTAATCACGCGGGGCGCTGTTGCAATCCACCGTGCCGAGCGGCCCATGATGCGTATGCGTTGAGTAGTAATGCGATCGCGAGTGCGACGTCTGTTTGCAAATAGAGCGTCTCCGAAAAACCGTCGGTGAGATGGTTTACGAAGTGTAGCGTGTTCGCGAGGAGCGCCACGTCGATGAGCGACCGATAGACAAACGGGTCACGCGAGGCCCATAGTAGTCCGCAACCAATTGCTGTTTCGAATGCGCCGATGTCGGCGATGAAGTGGTGATTGTATGGGCCGATATGGGCGAAAAGATAAAACGTCGCCGGCGAGAGCAACATCCAAACGCCTGTTGCGGTGTTGATGGCGCCCAGGAGTACACAGATAATTCGTGCCATGGTGACTCCTGGACGTGGACCGGCGCGCTAGTGTGACACGGGGGCCGGCTTCTTGCGAGCGGCCAAACTTTCTTCGAGTTTCTTAGTCGTGCGTTCTTCGGGCGTTTCGCGTTCGCGTTTCTTGAGAAAGTCAATGACGAACTGTTCTTCCGGTAACAAGCCTTTTGCCGGTTTTCCGCGGAGCATCTGTCCGATCGTGCCGTCTTCCGTATACGCGGCGATGATTGCCGGATGAATGTAACTCTTCTTTGCAACGGCCGGCGTATTTCCTAAACGCGCAGCGACTTGTTGAATAACTTCGTTCAACTGGTGACGGCGTTCAGATTGCTTATCTGTGTATTGCTCTTCGGCAAGCAGCAGCGCAGCTTGGACGGTACCAACCCACGTGCGGAAGTCTTTTGCTGTAAAGTCGTCGCCGGCGAGTCTTTTGATATAATCATTGACATCGTGTGAGCCGACGTTGTGCGCGTTACCGTTCTCGTCAAGGTATCCGAACAGTTCCTGCCCCGGAATATCTTGCGCAGCGCGAATCACCTTTGCGAGCGGCTTATCGCGTAGCCCAATCGACCACTTCACCCCACTCTTTCCTTTGAAACTGAAGCGGACGCACGCACCCTCGACTTTCGCGTGTTTGTTCAGCATCGTCGTGAGGCCGTAGGAGTCGTTTTCCTTTTTGTACTTTTCGTTGCCGACACGAATCGTCGTTTCTTCCAGCAGGCGGACGACGGCGGCGAGAACTTTTTCGCGCGGCATCCCTGCCCGCTCCAGATCACGTTCGACTTGCGCGCGGATCTTCGGAAGCGCCTGACCAAATTCGATCATCCGGTGGAATTTGGTCTCGTCGCGAACTTCGCGCCACTTCTTGTGATAGCGGTACTGCTTGCGCCCGCGCGCATCTATCGCAGTGGCCTGAAGATGACCGTTCGGGATCGGCGAGATCCAGACGTGTTCGTAAGCAGGCGGCACGCCGATGGCCTTGATTCGGGCTAGCTCCGCCTCGCCGGTGATGGTTTTTCCGTCCGGGGCGAAGTACTTGAAGCTCTTCCCCTCGCGGACGCGCCGGATGCCCGGAATCTCGTCCGTGACATACCGAAGGCCGGCCGAACGGGCAGCGAGCGTCGGGTCTAGTTCCACCCTACGAGCCATACCCAAAGTGCACCGAAAAGGAGCATCCTTTAGGCAGGCTCTTCTTGGGGCCGGGGCCTATAATGGATGTAATCAGGGGGCACGACCAGCGCCCCCTTCCCTGTCTCCTACGGGTCAATCGACATGCGAATCAAGTATGAAGTGTCGGCCGGTGGACTGGTCTTGCGAATGCGCGAGACCGGGTTTGATGCGCTATTGATCGGTCGCGGTGAACCGCGTATTTGGACGTTGCCGAAAGGCCACGTCGAAGCGCGTGAATCGAACGAACAAGCTGCGCTGCGCGAGGTGCGCGAAGAGACAGGTTGCTGGGCCGAGATCCTCACGCGACTGAACGAGATTTCGTATTGGTTTTACGTGGGCAAGGCCAAGCACAAGAAGTCGGTCACGTTTTTCTTGATGCGTTACCTCTCCGGCGACACGGCTAACCACGACCACGAAGTGGACGAGGCCCGTTGGTTCGAAGTCAAGGCCGCGCGTAAGGCGCTCAAGTACGTCAACGAGAAGCGCCTAGTCGACATGGCGCTCGACTATATCACTACTACCCCAGCTGCGTTTGGCGATATTCCAGTCGTCGCGCGAATGGCCGAACAGAAGAGCTCTTGAACGATACCTCCACCCCGGAAGCCATGCAGGATCAGGCGACTGCCGAATCCGCGCAAGGCGAGCCTCTCCGTGTCCAACTCGACGTCTTCGATGGTCCGCTCGATCTGCTGCTGAGCCTCATCAAAGAGCAGCAACTCGACATCGCGACCGTCCCGCTCGCGCGCGTCGCCGAGCAGTACCTTGATTACGTCCGCATGATGGAGGCGCTCGACGTTGAGGTCGCGGCCGAGTATCTCGTGATCGCGGCGACGCTCGTCTTTTTGAAGTCGAAGGCACTGTTGCCGCCGATTCCACAAGAATTCATCGATGAAACCGAAGAGACGCCGGAGCAAGTCGAAGAGCGTTTGCGCCGCCGGCTCATCGCGTACTCGAAATATCGCGAGCTTGGCCAACAGCTCAAGGCACGGCAAGACGAAGCGAGCGGATTCTACTTCCGCGAGTCCGGCGATCCGACAAGCGAACTCCAGCAGCGCTATCGCATCGACCCCGAGAAGCTCAAGCGGGCGTTTCTTGCGATGCTGCAGCAAGCGCGTCCGGAGAAGCGCGAGATCGTGCGCGAGACGTTCTCGCTCATCGCGACGATGGACTACGTCTCCCGTCAGGTCAAGGAACACGGCGAGGTCCTTTTCTCGACGCTCTGCCGCGAGATGGGTATGACGCGGGGAGCGATCATCGTCACGTTTCTCGCAATCTTAGAACTGGTACGCCGTCATCGCGTTTCGTTCGATCAACCCACGCCGGATGACGACATTCGTGTGTTTCCCGTCCCCCCAGCTACCGCCGAAGGATAATCGTGCAGACCGAAGAGCCGATCGCCGAGATCGAAGAACCGATCACCGAGATCAACGAAGAAGCCGAAGAGCTGCGTCTAGCCGCGGAGCGTATCGAACCGGCCATTGAAGCACTGCTCTTTGTTGCAAGCGAACCGCTCGAAACCAAGCGTTTAGCAAAGCTCACGGGAGAAGACGAAAAGGCGGTCGCGCTCGCCATTCAAGAGTTGGAAGAACGGTATAGCAACGGCGGCATCGTTTTGCGCGAAGTCGCGGGCGGGTACCGCCTCGCAACATCCTCGTCGGTGCGTGACGTCGTCGAAGCGTATCTTTTACCGCCCAAGACGTCGCTCTCGACACCGGCGCTCGAGGCGCTCGCAATTGTCGCCCATATGCAGCCGGTGACAAAGAGTGAAATCGAAGCAATTCGCGGCGTGAATTCGGATAGCGTGGTCAACACGCTGATCGATCGCGGTCTCGTCACCGAAGCCGGCCGCAAAGACGTAGTCGGCCGTCCGATGACGTATAAAACGACGTCGCAGTTTCTCGAATCGTTCGGCCTCAATTCGCTCGACGATCTGCCGCAGCTCGAATTGGAACCCGGTCAGCCGTTGGAATTAAATCTGCTCGTGCCGACGCCACAGATGGAGCAAGCCGAACAGACGGCGGCGGAGCCCGAAACGCTGGAAACGCCGGAGGCTTCTGCCGATATTCCTAGCGAGCCATGACCACCACTTTCGATTCACTCGCTGAGAATTACGACGCGGGCCGTATCGGCTATGCAAACGAGATCTACAACCACCTTGTCGGTTTCGGTCTAACACCGAAACATCGCATTCTCGACGTCGGATGTGGAACGGGTCTTGCGAGTGGTCCGCTTCTCGATAACGACTTTACGGTCGTCGGGGTGGATCCGTCGGAACCAATGCTGGCGCACGCGAGGCACCACTATCCCGAAGCGCAATGGGTCGTCGGCACCGCGGAAAAACTGCCGTTCGACGACGCATCATTCGATGTGGTCATCAGTGCGCAGGTCGTACACCGTGTCGATCGCACTGCCGCGATGAATGAGATTTTGCGCGTGCTGAAGCCCGGCGGCTTGGTTGCCATCTGGTGGAAGCACCTGATGAGCGGCGACGCCGTCGACGTTGCGCGCAACGAATCGGCTCAGGAAGTGGGAACCGAAATGCCCGGTAGCGGTTTGCAAAGTGGTTTCAAGGAGTTCTACGCCGCGCCGTTCCGCGATCACACCGTTCGCATAGTCCCGTGGCGTGCGTCGATGCCGCTTTCGCAAGTCATGCAAATGGAACGCTCGCGTGCGAACGTGCGGGATCGATTGGGCCAAGACGCAGAGACGTACTTTGAGGCATTCGAGCGCCGTCTACGGGAGCGTTTCGGGCAAGGCGTTCCCTACGTGCCGCTCGCGTTCACGCACTTCATGTACCTCGCCAAGAAGTAGCGCTGATGCGTATCGGCATCCACGTCCGCGTTTCGGGCGGTTACGCCAAAGCGATCGAACACGCGAAGAATGCAGGTTGTTCGGCGATTCAAATTTTCTCGAGCAATCCGCGCGGCTATCGCCCGAGCAAAATCGATCGTCCCGCACTCGACGCCTTTGCCGCCATGCGCCGCGAAGCCGGCATCGATCCGTGCGTGATTCATACGGCGTATCTCATCAACCTCGCAAGCGATGACCCGAAGAAGCTCGAGGGCTCGATCACGTTGCTCAAGGCCGATCTCGCCACCGCAGCTGCGGGCGACATCCGATACGTCAACACGCACCTCGGATCGTATGGAACGCGCGATCGTAAGGAAGGCTTCGTCGCCATGTGCCGCGCGCTCGAAGAGGTACTCGAGACGATTGCGCCGGGTGTATATCTCGTGATTGAAAATTCGGCGGGTGCCGGGAATTTAGCGGGCGGTACGCTCGAAGAACTGGGCGAGCTGATGCGCACGCTGGATCATCCGCAATTCGGCGTGTGTCTCGATACAGCGCACGCGTGGGCCGCCGGCTACGAAATCAATTCCACCGCAGGCGTTAACCGGTTTATTGCGCAGGCGGAAGAGCACATCGGTCTCAACCGGCTGCACATGTTCCATTTCAACGACACGGAAGTTCCGCTAGGAGCGGCCCGCGACCGCCACCATCATATCGCAGAGGGTGTCATCGGATTCGAAGGCTTCCGGGCGATTCTGGCACATCGCGAGCTTCAAGAAAAGGTCGCGATTCTCGAGACGCCGGGCGAAGATGCCGACGACATCCGAAACATGAAGACGATCCTAACGATCGCAAATGCGGTTCGATAAACTCACCACGAGGTAGTTTAATGCGATTCATCGCGCACTTCGACATCGATGCGTTTTACGCAAGTGTCGCTGTGCGCGACGATCCGTCGCTGGCCGGGAAGCCTGTTGCGGTTGCCGGGAGCCATCGCCGCGCGGTCGTTCTCACGGCTTCGTACGAAGCCCGCCCGTTTGGCGTACGTTCTGCGATTCCACTCTATCGCGCTCGCCAACTCTGTCCCCAGCTCGTCGTTGTGCCGCCCGACATGTCGAAGTATAAAGAGGTTTCGCGAGCGGTTTTTGCGATCTTCGGTTCGCGCGGACACACCGTCCAAGGCCTCTCCATGGACGAAGCCTTCGTCGATCTCGGCGACATGGCGCTGGACGAAGCGGTCCAATTGACGCAGCAGATTCGCGACGAAGTACTTCAAGAAACGCGCCTGACCGTGAGCGCGGGTGTGTCGACCGGAAAGCTGATCGCAAAAATCGCGTCGGATAGTTGTAAACCGAATGGACTTCTCGCCATCGGGCCGGGAGAAGAAGAGTCGTTCCTTGCGCCGCTGCCTGTAGGACGATTATGGGGAATCGGGCCAAAGACGGCCGCGCGTTTGCAAACCTTCGGGATCACGACCATCGGTCAGGTCGCCGCGCTCGATGATCCGTCGCTAAAACAACTTTTCGGTTCATGGGGCGTGGAAGTGCGCGATCTCGCGCGCGGCATCGATCAACGGCCCGTCGAAGCGGACCGCGAAACGAAGTCCATATCCTCGGAAGAAACCTTCGAGTACGATGTTCGGGACGAGAAGCAGCTCATTTCGGTACTTCGCGAACAAACGCTCGACATCGTAAGGACACTTGATCGCGAAAATCTAAGTGCCTCGACCGTCGGCGTCAAAATTAAACGCGCCGATTTCCGTGTTTTCGGAAGACAAACGCATCTAATCGAGCCGACACGCGACGCAAAGCGGATCTTCCGTGCGGCCGTCCATTGTCTGAGACGCGCCGAATTGAACGGCGCACCGGTACGGCTACTAGGCCTACGTGTAGCCTCACTAACTGAAGGCGAGGCAAAACAAATCAGCCTCTTCGGTGGCGGAGACTAGATGTGGTCGGTGCTCCAGATGCCGTCGCCGGTTGACGAAGCAGATGCGAGTTGCAGCCAGGTTTTGCCCGCGTTGGATAGCGCGGCTGCCATGAAGATTGCTTCGGTGCGGCGCCGTACCGAGGCGCGCGGCAGTCGTTCTCGCGCGAACTCGGGTGGAAGCCAGCCCGCAACGCGGCGTAAGTCGCCGGACGCGCTGCGCAGAAGCGGACCCACGAGCCCCGCAGCCTGCGCGTCAGCGAATCCGAACTCATCGAGCAAAAACGCGTCGTGCTCCGGCGCGCGCACACCAAGAACGTACGCGGCAATCCCGCGACCGCGTCTGACAACGAGATTCGTCTGCACGCCGACCGGATGTTCCGATCCTTGGCGAATTCGCAAGCGAATCAGTTCCCACACGAGCGGCGTTCGTACGAAGGCCCATGGACGCGTCCGGTCGCGCAACTCGAAGCAGCGGCGGACGCCGCTCCAGTCTGCGTCTTCGAGACGCTGCACTTCGATGCGATCGTTCGGCAAGTTATCGGAGCGCAAGGAAATCGCGCGAGACGCGAGGTGCGTAAAGCCGAGCTCTTCGTAGAACTGCGGGCGGATATCTGAGAAGAGGTAAGCGACATCGTATCCGTCGGCGCGCGCGCGGTCCATTGCCATCGCGATCATTGCGCTTGCGTATCCGCGGCCTCGTAACTCCGGGGGCGTATAGACGGCTCCGATTCCAAAAGCGCGCAGGCGCTGGGTGCCCATATGAATCGCGCGCTCGTAGCGCTTGAACGATGACAGCAGCGCTGCTCCGTCGCTCAGTCCCATCGTGCGGAAATGCCGGCGTCCGTAACCGCTGTGCGCGATCTCGAGATTCTGCGAGACGTACCGTTCGAAGTCGCGTTTGCCGGCCCAAACTTCCGCGGTGAGCGGAAGTACTTCCCGCGCGTACGTCTGTGCGTCGAGCGGGACGAGATTCACCGCGCCTCTCCGTCGTCGTAGCTACCGGGAAGACGCGCGTTGCGCAGCTCCTCCAAAAATTCAGGTGCGGTCGTTCCGCGTGTTGCTTTCCCCGATGCGCTCACGAGTACACCGGATCGTGCTCGGCGCAGCGCATAGACGAACGCACGGCGCTCTTCGTCGTTGTATGCTTCGCGCGCTTTCGCCTTAAAGACATAGTAGCTGAATTTTGCCGTGCGCGCTGCGCGCGCGTCGCCGACGTTGTCTTTCGGAATCATTCCGAGCTTCGGACTGAAGAGGAACGAATCGGGGACGTACCAGCGCGGAAATGAGCCGGCGCGCGCATCGGGCACCACGACGTATTGGAACGACCGTCCGCGCGCCGCGTCGATGCTGAGCATTTGCACGAAACGGTCGTCTCCGTCGAACTCGCACGTTTCCAAGCTGCTCTCGCTGCGCGCTTGCGCATAGGCGAGAATGTCACCGAGCGTCGCTTCGGGATGCGAATTCGCGTACGCATTCAACCGGCGAAGAATGCGCGCGAGCAATACCTGCTGCGCGAGCGCCCGGGCTGAGCCCGGTGCCCCGTCGCGGGCTAGACCATCGCGCCACACGACTCGCATGAATTCTGGAAACGGCAGTTCGAGCGACGCTTGCAGCCAGCGTTCGCGCGCAGCGCGAAACGCGCGTATGCGTTCTCGCGCTGTGGGATTCAACGCGTCGTCTTGATCGCCACGAGTGACGTTCCAACCGAGGCGAAGGTCGCGCTTAGGATCCCAGCGGCCGCTGCGCGTAGTGGGCGCTGGTTCGTCGTCAAACGTAAAGAGGGCGGTTTGCGCGTCGGGTGGCTCGGCGCAAAGCGTTGCGATCGATGAATCCGACAACGCGTACGCGGGGCCTCGCAGCGTTCGAATCAGCCAGTCGTGGCGGAACGGGTCCCATACGTTCCAAAGCAGCGCAAGCGCATCGAGTGCGCGGCGGTCGGCGAAAATATTGAGGTCTCCGCTCACAGCTACGGGCACGTTGCGGTCGAGCAGCGCTTCTTCGTAGGCGTGAACGTCCGCTACGGACCGAAAGATCACGGCGATCTCGTGCGGCGGTGTGCCGTTCGAAAGATGGCGGCGGACCGCGTCGGCCACGTAGATCGCTTCGTCGGCTTCGGTCTTTGCGCGATGCAGGACAACGGCGCGCTCGACACCGTTGGCAGCGATTTTCGCGTGGCTACGTGTCAGTTGCCGGCACGCGAGTTCGATAGCGAGCACATTACGGTGCTGTTGATGAAGGACGACGTTTGCCGCCACGGACTTGAACGCGCGCTCCGGACGCGCACCGCTGAACGTGCTCGTCGCCGACGCAGGGTCGCCCGCGAGCGTAACGCCGCGCAGATCATTGCTGTAGACTGCCTCGAGAAGCAACTGCGTACCGAGCGTCGATTCTTGCGCTTCATCGATGAATGCGGTTGAGGCTGATGACCGCACCGCATCGGCGAGCGACGTATCGGTCGCGAGCGCTTCGAGCGCTTCCGCAATTGCGTCACGCCGCGTCATCACGCGCGAGGCGTGCACTTCGTTTACGTATGTTTGATAAAGCTTCGCGAGCACTTTCGCTAGATCGACTTCGCGCCGGTATTGCCGTTGCAGTTCGGCCGGAGTCACGTCGAGAGAATCTCGATAGGCATCCTTCGTTGCGTAGATGAGATCGGGATGCGCAAAATTCGGCGGACTCGCATAGAACGACGTCGCGCCCTGCAAGGCGCGGTCGAGAAATTCTTGGGGTGAGATCGCGGCATCGCGAAGTTTGCGAATCAGCCGGAACGCGGCAACGAGAAACCGCTCAGGTGAACGCAATCCCGGAACTTCGGGGTCGATCGTCCCGGCGATGAGTTCGTCCCATTCCAGTTCGAAGAGGGGTTGCGCGCATCGCGCGAAGATCCACTCGGCTTCGACGTCGTCGACGATCGCCACAGGGTTGCCGACGGTGCGAAGCGTGTGCTCGGCGAGCGCGATGACGTCGTCAGGATGTTCGGCGTAGAGATATGTGTTACGGGGAAACTCGCGAGCAAAGCGCTCCATCCGCGCGCGCAACGCCGTGCTCTTGCCGGTTCCCGGCGCTCCGGTGATTGCGAGCGACGTCTCGAACGGTGCATCGACCGCTTCGCGTTGTTCGTCGAGCAAGAGCGACGTGCTCACCGTCCGAAACGCTCCCGTTCGTCATGCGGCCTGTCAGCGCACGCGTAGACGTACGCGCAGTACGTGCATGCCGTTGGATCGCTCGTTACGGGAAAACGTTCGATGGCGCCCGAGGTTAAGTCGCGGCAAATCTCGATCATCTTTGCGCGTGCGAGCTCCAGCTCGCCAACGCTAATTGTTCCGGAGGGCGCCTCGCCGCGTTTCGATTCCGTGCCGGCGACCGGAACGACCTCGAGGGATACAGGTGCTACATCGAGCAACGCATCTTTGAGCGGAATGAGCGCGAGCCGCGCGACGCGATCGCCTTCGGCACTGCGGGCCCAATAGTAAAAGGGCAACTGAAAGTCGCGGAAGCGGCGGACCTTTTCGCGGTATTCACCTGCGCTGGTTGCAATCGATCCGGTTTTATAGTCGATGATCGCGACGCTTCCCGTTCGGTCGTCGCGATCGATGCGGTCGATGTAGCCCACGAACGCAAAACCTTCGAGCTCGAGCTGCGCGGCGATCTCGCGTCCGATCACGGTAAACGGTGCGCGCTTGGATTCCGCGATCAGCCAATCGACGTATCGCTGCGCGGTGCGTTGCGCCCGGCGTTTGTGCAGTTCGACTTCTACTGCCGTATCAAAGTCGTTGCGGTAACGCTCGAACGCCCAGTTGACGTACCCTTCGATCTTCTGGCGCATCTCGCGCTCGAGTTGCGCGGACGGTTGAGGGAATTCGCCGTGAAAATCTTCGAGCGCAGCGTGAAACGCCGTACCGTACGTCGAGGCCGACGATCCGGGATCTTCAACGGCGGAGCATGCATATCGGTAATACCATTTGCGCGCGCATTCGGCATATGCGTTGAGCGCCGACGCGCTGAAGTGCGTTTGACGAGCACGAACGGGGCCCGTCGGATCGGGCGTCACTCCTTCGGTGAGGTCGAATGCAGCCGCATCATCGGCGATCGAGCGATCGGGTTGCGTCTTCAAATCAAAGAGCGTTGCGATGTCGGTATCTTCCGTAATCGACCGGACGCGTTCGGAGAAACGAAGGAGCGCCTCGCGTTCGTCGGCGGGCACCGCGATGCGCGAACGCGCGACGGCATCGAGCAGCGAACCGATGCGGGTCGCGGCGGTTGCATACGCCGCCGCAGTGTCGTGCGGAACGCCTGAGCATGGCGAACGAAGAGCGCGCGCAAGCAGCGCATCGTTTCCGGTGCGTTGCCACGCGTGCAGATCCTCGGCAAAAGCGCGGGCCAGACTCGTGTTCACGGTATGACGTAGTGGTTAGGGGCTTCAAAAGGCGCCCCTGCACGAAATGTATAATGGCGGGATATGCGACGCATTATCGTCGGTATTAGCGGCGCGAGCGGGAGTGCGTATGGGTATATGGCGCTCCAGGCGCTGCGCGCGATCGGCGGGGTGGAAACGCACCTCGTCATCAGCGAAGCTGCTCGCCGCACTATCGAACTCGAGATGGATATGCAAGCCGACGGTTTTGAAGCGTTGGCCGATGTCGTCCATCGCGACGATGATTTAGCGGCCGCGATTTCCAGCGGGTCCTTCCTCACCGAAGGCATGCTAATTATCCCGTGCTCGATGAAGAGCGCGAGCTCGATTGCGTATTCACTCAACGATAATCTTCTCTCCCGCTCGGCCGACGTCTGCCTGAAGGAGAAGCGCAAGCTTGTCTTGGTTGTGCGCGAGACCCCGCTACATTTGGGACATCTGCGCACGCTGACGCAACTCGCGGAGATTGGAGCCGTTATTCTGCCGCCCATCCCGGCGATGTATGCCGCGCCGCAGAGTGTTGACGATATCATCGCGCACACCGTCGGCAAAGCCTTAGATCAGTTCGGCATCCCGAACGAATTATTCAAGCGCTGGCGTTCGCCCCAATAATTTCTCGGCTAGTGCAACATCACTGACACGATCCACGTTTACGGCTGTCTCCGCGTAGGGAGAGATGATTGCTCGCACGCGAGCGTTCAGCAGGTGCGATGCGCGTGCCTCGGCGTTCGCGATCGATAGGCGGCCCAGCGCAAAGCGGACGAGCATATCCAAACCGAACAGCGACGCTAGACGAAACACATTTTTTCGCGCGGCGCCCAAACGTTCGATGAACCGTTCGAGTTCGGGCATCGCGCGCGGTTTGATGGCGATGAATCCGCCGCCGCAGAACGTACCATCGCGCAGCCGCGCCCACGTGTGGGGGACTTCGGGGAACGCCGCTTCGTGGATGCGTCGCTCGAGACACCCGTATCCAAGATCAGCATCGGCTGCGTGCGCGCGTTCGATAAAGTCATCAACGCTCGCTGCCGTGAGCACGGGAAGATCAGACGTCGACACCAAGACGAGATCGTCCGGCGGCAGACCCGCAAGCCCGTTGCGCAAGCTCGCGCGAATCTTGTCGCCGTCGTCGCGCCGTTCGTCGGCTAGCGCGAGGGCAGGATGTCCTTCGGCGGCGGGCGGCGCAACGACGATGATGCGTCCGACGGATGGAGCGTCTCGCAGCGCGCGCAGTGTCCGTTCGAGCAGTGTCACGCCGTTGATCCGAACGAATGCTTTGTTCGGTGCGCGCGGTTCCAGTCGCGCCACATCGTCCGGCGGTCCGCCTGCGAGCACGACTGCGGTTATCCCCTCCATGCGCCGCTCCGGCGGAGTACGGTGGGAAAGCGGACGTAGTCGACTGGAAGATCGAGCCGGTTCCCTATTGCCGCAACCGCCTCCGCGGATTCTTCGAGGGCGAACACGGCCGCGCCGGAACCGGCGAGCAGCGGTCGCGTCGCGCCGGCGCGCGCGAGAGCGTCGAGCGCGCGTGCGACTTCCGGCACCATGCGGGCTATCACGTCATTGAAATCGTTTGAAAGAAGGTCGCACACGCGCGCGAAGTCGCCGCGCTGGACCGCAGCGACCATCTCGATCGAGACCGACGTAGAGCGAGGGCGCGAGGGACGCGGCGATGCATCCAGTTCCGTGTATGCCGCAGCAGTTGAGACCGAAGCGGGTGGCTTTACGATAAGGACGTGCCATGCCGGCAATACACCGAGCGCGGTTACGCGTTCGCCCGTCGCTTCCACGAGCGCGCCCGATTCAACGAGAAAGAACGGCACATCCGATCCCAGCGCTCGTGCCGTCGCGACCCAATCCACATGATCGATCGTGCCGAGCGCGCCGCGCATCGCGGCAAGCAACACGCCCGCAGCATCGCTCGACCCGCCGCCTAACCCAGCTTGCATCGGAATTCGTTTCTGCAATGTCAGGGTGACCGGAGTCTGCGGCGAGATCGCTTGCACCGCGCGTGCCGCAAGATTGTCATCGCTCTGCAACTGCGGATCGCTACAGCGAAAGCTGAACTGCGACGCCGGCTCTATGATAAGTTCGTCGGCGAGCGCGAGCGGAACCATCACGCTTCGAATCCCGTGGTAGCCGTCTGCACGGCGGTCCAGCACTTCGAGCGTGAGGTTGATCTTCGCGGGACAATCGATATTCATCCGAAGAGTGCGCGTTTTTGGTCCCGGCGGGCCGTTCCTTGGAGGCTTGTTCACCCCTGAACAACACGAAGGGGCGTTGGCCCGGAAGGCGTACAGCCCCCGCATGGGGCCGAGCTACGACGCACAGCGAAATGAGTATTGTGCGTACGTGATTCCTGAAACGCAGACGCCGTACGGTCTGCTCCTTGGGAACTATAAATCGTTCGCGCAGTCGACTGCAAAAGGCGGCGTGCGTGGTCTTTGGGATGCCGATACCGATCAGATCATCTTCGGTACGCACCAAATCGCATATCGCGTGCGCGAAGGCGGAGACACGCTCTTTCCGCATCAAATCACCCGCGAATTTACATTCTTACCGTACGCGCAAATCTCCGAGTTCACACTCGAGCATCGCATTCACGTCACGGAAGCCTTCTATGTGCCGTTCGGCCCCGAGTTCGAACGTACGGTGTGCTTCGTCGTAGACGTAACGCTCTACAATCCGGGCGCGAAATCGCTTGAAGTTTCGGTGTTTCCGTGGGCGATGCTCGTCGGCCAGCGATTTTACGGCGAACCCGAACACGAAGTCGAGGCGTGGAGCGAAGGTCCATATATTTGCTCGAAAAACGCCGAGACGGGAGCGGAGCGGTGGTGGGGCGGGTCGCGCGAACCGATGGCATGCGAGTTGTCTTTGCGCGAGCAGGTCTTGCTCGCGAACATGAGCCGCGGCACATTGATTCCGGAGGATGTTCCCGGCTTTGGTCACGTTACACCGGAGTTGGCGCGCTTCGTGAGCCGGCGCATCTTCGGTGCATTTGAATACCGCTTGACGGTTGCGCCGGGAGCGCGCGAATCGCTGCGTCTTGCTGTGGTGTATAACAAAGACGGACGCGACAAGAGCCGCCCCGTTCTCGATCGCCTGCTCGCCGATAAGCGCACGCTCCACGATACGCAGCGCTATTACGCGGGCCGTCTTGCCGATGCGCGATTCATGACGCCGATGCCGACGATCAATCGCGGCGTCGTTTGGGCAAAAGCGAACATGATTCGGATCGTCAAGGACTATCCGCAAGGATGGGGATCAACGAATTCGCCGCCCTCCGACATCTTGGTTTCGCGCGACACGTCGTGGTTCGTGCATGGCTTCGATTACTTCTGGCCGCAGTTCAGCCGCGACTGTCTCGAGGTCTTCAACAAGGCCACTGAAGAGTCGGGGTTGATGATCGAGTATATCCGCGGCGTCAGCGGTTATAAAACCGCGTACGATTTGAACATCAACGACGATACGCCGCTGCACCTCATCGCGATGCTGCATTACTACAATGCGACGCTCGACGACGAGTGGGTGCGCGATCGTCTCGATCTCGTCGTTAGGCTTACCGATTATATGCTGACGCAGCGCGACGATCAGGGCTTGGTATTTTGCCGGGCAAAAGGCGTCGATATGTACGGCATCTCTTCGTGGCGCAACATCATTCCGTATTACACGCTCGACGGCGCAGTGACGGAGATCAATGCCGAAGGCGTCTTCGCGCTCGAGGCTTCCGCCATGCTGTGCGCCGTCGCCGGCGACACGGAGCACTGGGAGAAGTACTCCTACGAAGCGCAATCGCTACGTGCCGCTATGATGGATTATTTGTTCAACGACGACACCGGTGCGTTCGTGTTGAACTACGATCAGGATAAGAACTATCAGGACAATTTCACGGCCGACGAAGTCTTTCCGGTGCTCTTTAACGTCGCGAATCCCGACCAGCGCAGCGCGATTCTCAAGCGGTTGCTCGAAGCCGACTTCGTCACGCCGGTGGGATTGCGCACGATTTCTACCGCAGATTCCTGGTATTTTCCGTCGTACGGATTCGGTCTGCTCGGCGGCATTTGGCCCGACCTTACACTCTGGTTTGCGTTGACGCTCTCGCGTAACGGATTCATCAACGAATGCGTGCATTTTCTCAACGTCGTCTACGATGCGATGGAAGGCGGTAGTCCGCGCAACACGGTGCCGGGCGAATTCGGCGAATGGTTCGACGGCGGCTCGCTCTCGAATCGCGGCATGTACCTCTCGCCGTGGACCGGCGCGAAATATCTGTGGGCCGTTGCTGAAACCATCGGAGGACTCGACGGATATCGCACGAGTGGACGGCCGCATCTCGTGCCGATTCGTCCGCGCAATTGGCAATGGATGGCGGCCGCACGCGTGCACTGGGGCGGCCGCCGCTGCACGTACGTGATCGATTTCAATCGCAACGTGATTTACGGTGACATGCCGCAGCTTTCGGCAGAGGAACCGTATTCGTGCATCTTTGCGGGACGCGACGTTAGCGAAGAAGTGATGATGTCGCCGGTTGAAGTTGGTGCGATCGCCTTCGAAGATGAAACGGGAGCGGTGCGCATTTTCGTGTGCAACATGCTCGACCGCGATCGGAACGTTCTCGTCGAGTTCCGCGGACATACGATTCGCGTTGAGATGGCCGCCGGCGAACTTCGTGAAGTCCAGATGATCGGCAAGCCGACCGATCGTAAAGCGCGAGCGGCACGTCTCGACGTCGTTCCCGCGCGCCCGGTCCGCGTTTGATCCGCGATCCGTTCACCGGCGAACGGACGTTGCTCGGCTCGACGCGTTCCGCGCGTCCGAACGAGTTTCGCGATGGTCCCGAAGACCGATGCGCGTTCTGTCCCGGCAACGAGGATCTCACTCCGCCCGAGATCACGCGGTTCGGCACGCCGGATCACTGGGAAGTGCGGGTCTTTCGAAACAAATTCCCCGCGATCGCTCCGCCTAACGGTGACCACGAAGTGATCGTCGATGCGCGCAGCCACGACGAGGAAATCACCGACGCTGGAATGTCAATGTGGCGCACCCGGTACGCAGCTGCGCTCGAACGAGAACCAACGTCGTTTCCCGTCCTCTTCAAGAACAGCGGCGCGTATGCGGGCGCAACGATCGTGCATCCGCACACGCAATTGATCGTGCTTCCCGATCGCCCCGATCGTTGGGAACGAATGATGGAAAATCCCGGCGGCTGCGCATTATGCGATGAATTGATGCGTGCTGCGGATGAAGAAACGATCGTTGCGCAAAATACGAATGCATTCGCGTTCGTCCGCACACATTCGCGGTTTGCATGGTCGTTGACGGTGCTTCCGGGGGATTGCGAGCCGTCGGTTCTCGATGCAAACGACGAGGCATGGAGGAGCGCCGGGTCTGTTGCTCGAGACGCCGTCCAAGCGATTTCGAGAACGTTCGGCGATCGTGCAGCGTTCAATGTGTTGGTATATAGTGACCCGCACGCGAATACTCGGTCGTTTCATTGGCACATGGAGATCATCCCAAGGCTCAGCACCCTCGCGGGCTTCGAACTTTCGACCGGAATGTTCATCCGAGGGTCGACCGCGCAGGAGTCTGCCCGGCGCTGGCGCCGAATGATAGCGCCTCCCGATGGATCCATCTAAACGCTTCGTCACGATCGTGCTCGCTATCGGCGTGCTCGTTCTCCTTGTCGCGATCGCGATCGGCCAACGCATGGGGACCCGCGTGCTCGTCCAGGCGACGAACTCCGGCAACTTGGAGAGCATGCCGATCGTCACGCCGCTGCCCGCCCAAACACCGGTCGACTATGGGCCGAACTGGAAGCGGGAGCAGGCGCTCTCGGCGTCCGTCGATCCGAACTTCCCCGACCCGCGCATCCCGCCGAAGCCTCTGCCGACGCTAGAGCCGACCCCGACACCGAACCCGCAGAAGACGCCGAAGTGGACCCCGAATCCCAACATTCCGATTTGGGATCAGACGCCACCGCCCAGCGGCTCCCCAACGGTGAGCCCCTCGCCGTCGGTGCTCTCGCCCCAGCCGCAGGCTAGCGTTAGCCCGAGCGTGTCACCAGGCACGAGACCGGCCGTAGGAGCGTCACCATCGCCTCTCCCCTAGTGTTGTATCTAATGTTCTTATTGGAAACCGCTGTTACGATAGGAACATAGGACCGTAGAGGAGTTTTATCGTGGCCGACCAGCAAACCGGAACCGTCACCGTTAAGCGCGGACTCGCGCAAATGCTCAAGGGCGGCGTCATCATGGACGTCGTCACGCCGGAGCAGGCGGTCATCGCTCAAGAAGCCGGCGCGGTTGCGGTGATGGCGCTCGAGCGCATCCCCTCCGATATTCGCGCGGCCGGTGGCGTCGCCCGTATGAGCTCCGTCGAGTTGATCCAAGGCATCATGGATGCCGTCACGATTCCAGTGATGGCCAAGGTGCGCATCGGTCATTTTGCCGAGGCGCAAGTGCTGCAATCGATAGGCGTTGATTACATCGACGAGTCGGAAGTGCTGACGCCTGCCGATGACCTCTACCACTGCGATAAGCACGCGTTCACGACGCCGTTCGTCTGTGGAGCACGCGATCTCGGCGAAGCGCTCCGCCGCATTACCGAAGGCGCCGCAATGATTCGCAGCAAGGGTGAAGCCGGCAGCGGCAACATCGTCGAGGCGGTGCGTCACATTCGCGCCATCAGAGATTCGATTTCAATGTTGACCGTTTCGCCGAAAGAAGAACTCGTCGCGCGTGCGCGCGATCTGGGCGCAAACTACGAACTCGTGCGCGAAGTTGCGCAAGCCGGCAAACTTCCCGTCGTGCTCTTCTGCGCGGGCGGCGTATCGACGCCGGCCGACGCCGCGCTCATGATGCAACTAGGCGCCGAAGGCATCTTCGTCGGCAGCGGCATCTTCAAGTCGAACGATCCGAAGAAGTTTGCGAAAGCGATCGTCGATGCGACGACGCACTACAACGATCCGAAGATCGTTGCCGAGGCATGCCGTTCGCTCGGAACCTCCGACGCGATGCCCGGTATCGACGTCCGCAAACTCGCGGAATCGGAGCTGCTCGCGAGCCGTGGAAACTAAGCCTCTTATCGGCGTACTCGCATTGCAGGGCGATGTGGTCGAACACATCGCCTCGCTCGAGCGCGCGGGCGCGCATGCGATTCCCGTTAAGACACAAGCCGATCTCGACCGTGTTGACGGTCTCGTCATTCCCGGTGGCGAGTCGACGACCGTGATGAAGCTACTCGATCGTTTCGGGCTTCATGCGTCGATAAAATCCCGCGTGAAGATCGGCATGCCGCTCTGGGGCACGTGCATGGGCATGATCGTCGCTGCACGCGATGTTGCCGGCCTCAATCAGCCGACGCTCGACCTCATCGACATCACGGTGCGCCGCAATGCATTCGGACGCCAGAACGAATCGGCGGAAGTCGATCTACCGATTGCCGTGCTCGGCAACGATCCGTTCCCCGCTATCTTCATTCGCGCGCCGTGGATCGAACGCGTCGGTCCCTCGGTCGAATTGCTGGCCGAACGTAACGGGCACGGCGTGATGGTACGTGAGGGCAACGTGCTCGGCACGTCGTTCCATCCGGAGCTCACGACTGATCCGCGGGTCCACGCGTATTTCTTGAAAATCGTCGACGAAGCACGCAGCGGCGTAGGGAAGACCTCTTCGGCCGCATAACAACTGCGCCAAATGAGTTCGCAAGCGGCCCCTCCGGGAGCAGAAGCGACCGGATTTCAAGGTCAGATACCGCCGCTCGAGCCGTTGCTGTCCGAAGTGATAGCGACGCTCGCGCTGGCGGCGCATGCGTACCTCTCCGATACCGACGGACGGCAGCCTGATTTTCCTAGTGCGGAGGCCGCGATTGACGTCGCGACGGCCGCATTCGAACGGGTGAAAGAAAGGTTGCGGCCCGACGAAAGGTTAGCCATCACTCAGATGCTGACCGAAACCCGAATGACGTTTGTAAGAAAGCGAGGCACCTAAAGTGTCTCGCTTTCTTGCATCTCGTCGTCATTATTCGCCGCTCTCTGCTGAAGGAGGCCAGCGTACGTGAGCGACGTGCTCGTCTTGAATTTTACCTATGAAGCGCTGAATATTACCAGTTTTCAGCGCGCCGTCAAGCTGTTGTTCTCGGGCAAAGCCGAGATGGTCCACAATCGCGATCGCATTCTCGCGTCGACGCGGTACGAGATGCGCATGCCGTCGATCATCAGAATGCTCTACTACATCCGCCGCCCGATGCAAAAGGTAGCGTTGACGAAGAAGAACGTTCTGATCCGCGACGATCATACATGTCAGTATTGCGGAATTCGCGGTGAGAAGTTGATGACTGTCGACCACGTGGTCCCGAAGAGCCGCGGCGGTCCGTCGACATGGGAAAATCTCGTCTGCGCGTGCATGCGCTGCAACAACCGCAAGAACAACCGCACGCCGGACGAGTGCAACATGAACCTTAAGAAGAAGCCGCGTCAGCCTAAATACATCCCCTGGATCCAAATCAAGCGCAACACGCTGCCGGACGAATGGGGCAAATTCCTCTTCCTCTACAACATCTCTATCGAAGAACGCGTCGAGTAAGGCGCGTTCTTGCTTTTCTCGTTTCTTTTCGCCGCGGTGACGAGTATCTGGATGCCCGTCGATCCGCAAAACGCTATTGTCATCGATTCGACCAAAGGGCGTATTGTCGTCGCACTAGAGCCGCGCCTCGCGCCTAATGCTGTGGAGCGCGTGAAACGCCTCGCCCGCACGCACGTCTACGACGGATTGCTCATGTGGCGCGTGCTCGATACGCCCGCGGAAGCGTTCATTCAAACCGGTGATCCTGGAAATGTGGACTCGGGTCGTTCTGCGCTGCCCGATTTAAAGCCTGAATTCACGACAGAGTTGCCCGTTAACGAAATTGCCTTTGTTCGTATGGGGCGCGATCCCGAAGGGTTCTTTCGTGGTATGCCCGTGAACACTCAGATCGGTGCACCGAACGCGTCGACCGTACGCGCGTGGGGCGCGTATTGCTCAGGAACCGTCGGCATGGGTCGCGATGTCGGTCTCGATACGGCAAATGCAGAGATCTTTTTGATGCGCGGAACGACGAGGTGGTTCGATCACGACTATACCGCAATCGGACACGTCGTTATCGGAATGGATGTGATCCGCTCTGTCGCTGTCGGTGTTCCCCCGAAGCATCCGGACAAGATGCGTACTGTTCGCGTTCTCGCCGACCTTCCACCCGCGCAACAGCCGCACGTCGAAATTATGAATACGCAATCCGGCGAGTTTGCGAAAATCGTCGATCGTGCGCGCCGCGTAGCGAGCGCCGACTTCTCCGTGTGCGACGTGGCGGTACCCGTGCGCGTCCGGTGATATAATGTAGGACCCTAGGAGGCTAGCGTGACATGAACCAACAGAAGTCGCGCGCTTCGGTCAACTTACTGCTTTCGACTGCGGCATTCACCGTTTGTTTTTACGGGTGGACCCTCTACGGTCCGCTGGCGCCGATCCTGCATAAGGCACTCGGGTTAAACGATGTCCAAACGGGATGGCTCGTAGCTATCCCCGTCGTTCTGGGATCGCTCATGCGCATTCCGTTGGGCTACCTAAGCCAACGATTTGGCGGCAAGATCGTATTCATCGCATTGATGGGGTTCGTTATCGCGACACTTCTTGCGATTGCCGTGTGGCACGAATCGTACTCCGCGCTGGTCGTATTCGGTTTTCTCCTAGGCTTTGCGGGTGCGTCGTTTGCCGTAGGCGTCCCGTTCGTGAATGACTGGTATCCGCCCGAGCGGCGCGGAGCTGCGCTCGGAATCTATGGTGCCGGTACCGGAGGAACGGTGATTGCCGGTTTGACGGCGCCGGCGCTTGCAAACGCATACGGTCTGTGGGCGCCGTTCGCGCTCGCCGCGGTGCTAATTGCCGCAACGACAGTCGTCTTTGCGCTTTTTGCGCGAAATGCTCCAACGTTCACGCCGGCTACCGGCAGCATTACGTCGACGTTTGACGTGTTTCGCACGAGCTTTCGCGCTTGGACGCTAACGCTCGTGTATTTCGTAACGTTCGGCGGCTTCGTCGCGATGTTTCTGTATCTTCCGCAGATTCTCGTTGGGGTCTACGCACTCTCGAAAACGGATGCCGGCGCACGTGCTGCCGGATTTGCATTGATCTCGGTGATTGCGCGACCAATCGGCGGCGTGCTCGCCGATCGATTTGGCGCAGAGCGCGTAATGGTGTACAGCCTTGCTTGCGCGGCCGCGATGGCGGCACTGCTCGGTGCGATATACACGTGGATGCCGGCGTTCACCGTGTGCTGCTTGACGCTCGCCGCCGCATTTGGCGCCGGCAGCGGCGCCGTTTTCAAGGTTGTCGGGACGGACTTTCCCAAGAGCGTCGGCGCGGTTACAGGCGTGGTCGGAGCAGCCGGTGGTCTGGGTGGCTTCTTTCCACCCATCGTCATGGGCATCGTGAAGACCTACACCGATTCGTATTCACTTGGTTTTGCGCTGATGGGCGTCGTCATCGCGGCGTGTCTTGCTCTCTTGTTGCCGCGGCGAGAAAGCGACATCAGCGCCGACAAACCAACGTGAAGTGATTACGGCTTGCTCGCTGCAAGGGCTTCTCCGGCGGTCCAGATCGATGCGCCAAGTAGAACAACGTCTTTGAGGATGAACGGTCCGAGTGGTGTTGCCATGACGCCCGGAGTTGTGAACAAGAACGACAACGTCGTAAGAAACATGATGACGCAGAATCCGCTTCCGGCGGCCGAAACCTTCGGCAACCAGGGACGAGTTGCTATAGCAAGTGCTGCGGCGATTTCGAAAACGCCGAAGAAAATCGACGTTCCTTGAACGCCTAGCACGCCGTATAGCCATCCGAAGAACGGGCTGTGCGAAATCAGCGGTTGAATGCCTTGCGCTTCTCCGGAGGTCCATTTCAAAGCTCCGAACATGAGCAGCAGAAAGACGAGAGCGTAACGCGTAAATGCTGGTCCGACCTTGAGTGCGAGGTTTTCGACGGTCACAATCGTTCTCGATGGTGCGGTAGTCATCTGCAGATCCTTTCAAAAGCGTTTTATACACGTCGAGTCTCACGAGCGGGCCTTTCGTTACAGCGTGAAGTGACTAAATATGCATGGCGACGCGAAGTTAGTAGACGAGCTCCGTGAAGGCCGCGAGTCCGCGTTTGAGGCACTCGTGGCGCATTATCACGCGTCCATGGTTCGCCTCGCGCGCAGTTTCGTTGCGAGTGATGCGATCGCCGAAGAAGTTGCGCAAGAGGCGTGGATCGGCGTGCTCAAGGGCATCGCGACCTTCGAAGGTCGTAGCTCACTCAAGCGTTGGATCTTTACGATCGTGATCAACCGCGCGAAGTCGCGCGGTCTACGCGAAGTGCGCTTCGTTCCGTTTTCATCGCTAGCTGCGCGCGAAGTATCGCAAGCAGAGGCAGCCGTTGATCCCGATCGTTTCCTCGGGCCCGAGGCGCCTTGGCCGGGACATTGGGCGGCACCACCCCGATCCTGGCGCGAGGATCCTGAAGCGATGATTCTTGCGGGTGAGACCCGTGCACAGCTTGCTCGTGCTCTCAAAGAGCTGCCGCCCGCGCAACGGGCAGTGGTGACGCTACGCGACGTGGCCGGATTCGATGCTGCCGAAATCTGTAACGAATTGGATATCCGCGAGACTCATATGCGTGTGCTCCTCCACCGCGGCCGGTCAAAACTCCGGGCGGCGTTGGAGCAGTATCTCAATGGAGAGCCGGCACGGTTCGCTGATTGATGGATTGTAACGAACTCGTCGAAGTTATCACCGACTATATCGAGGGCAGGCTTGCGCCGGAAGATCGCCGTCGCTTCGATACGCACTTGCTCGAGTGTCCGTATTGCGTCGCGTATGTGGAGCAAATGCGCGACACGATCGCTGCTCTTGGTTCTGTGGATGTGAACGCGATCGAACCGTCGGATCGTGTGAAGCTCGTCGAGTTGTTTCGCGATTGGAAGGAAACCGGACAGCGATGATCACCATTCGGCGCGCGGTTGACGATGACGCTCAAGCGATCGGCACGGTGTTTGACGCTGCCGTTTGCGAAGGGTGGAAGTATTTCGGGGAACTTGCTGCTCGGCCGCTGTTCCCGCCGGAAGAGTGGGATGAGCTTGTGGAGGATCACGAACCCCCGAACGCGTTGCTCGTTGCAGTTACCGAAGAAAATAGTGTTGTGGGTTTCACCGCGGTTCACCCTCGCGAAGGTGAAATGTATTTGTTGTTCGTTCATCCGGAGTACGGCGGCCTCGGCGTGGGCCGCGCGTTGTTGACCGCGGCGCACGAAGTGCTGCGAGCCGCAGGTTGTCGTGAATCATTTCTTTACACTGACGAACAAAACGTAAGGGCTCTTGCCGTCTATGAGGCCGCGGGATACCGCCGTGATGGCACAGTCCGGGAATCTGATTTCCGCGGCTTTCATTTGCGTGAGCCGCGCCTCGTGAAGGCTCTATAAACGACCTAGCGGCGCGCGCGGTCGCGTAACGTACCGATCAGATAGACCACAGCGCCGACGACCAAGGCGACGGATCCGGCGTATGTAACAGGCGTTTCGTGTGCTTGTAAGCGTGCAATTCCCGCGACGATGGCGCCGACGCCGAAGAGCGCACCGCCGGCTCGCGTCACTAGTGAGCTTCGCGATGGGAATGCGACGGCAAGGATCATCAACAAGCCGCCCACGACATAGGTCCACGCGATCACATTCATTGTAGTCCCATTGTCCCGCAGAAAGCGTTGTTCCACGCTGCTTCGATTCGGCCGCGAGTCGGCTTCGTTACAACCGATGCAACGCACCCGTCGGGGCGCACGATTAGGGCTACGGGCGGTTTCACGTGCCAGCGTTTCGGTGGTGTGCGGACGACGATGTGTGGAAGGTCGAGCTTAAAATCACCAACGACGATAAGCAACGGGTTGCCGCAGCGAATCTCATTGATTCGCCGGCCGTCTTCAAGACGCAAGTCGTCGATTCGTCGGCCCGCGAGCGGGTGCGCGGCGTCGATAATTGGAGACTTGGTGTACCGGCCACCGAGCATACCGACTGCGCGGCACGTCTTCCGTTGCATTCCGCGTCCGCGAACCGCGCGCGAAACTGCGCGCACGGCGAGCTGTTTCGCTCGCATCGGAAAACCGATGCCGACACGAGTAAGGCGATCCGTGTATCGCTCAACTGTGTCCGTCACCATCTCGCGCCGCTCGACGTCGAACGTCTCGAAGAGGCGGTCGCCGTCACCGGTGCCTCGCGACGCGTAGGCGATTTTCCAAGCGAGATTTGCGGCGTCTTGGATGCCTGCGTTCATCCCCTGGCCGCCGGCGGGACTGTTGAGATGCGCGGCGTCTCCCGCGAGCGCAACTCGGCCGACGATAAAGCGCTGCGCGTGGCGTTTATGGATCTTGAAGACGCTACTCCAGAGCGTTTTTGACTCGTGCGTACCAAAGAGGTCTGCGACACGTTTGCGGTGCGCGTCCTCGGCGAGAATCGCTTCGTCGTTGTCGTCGCTGTCGACGGCAGCGATCACACGCCATGTGCGCTCGGCAAATCGAAATGCGGCGCGAACGTCCGGCTTGTCGAGACGGGCGCGAACGAAAACGCCTGGATCCACATCTGCGTCGAGTAGCTCGTCGCTCAAGACGACTTTTGTGTCGTAAGTCGTTCCTTCCAGCGAAAGGCCGATGAGATTGCGCACGACTCCGTGCGCGCCGTCGCACCCTGCAACGTAGGCTCCACGAACCGTGTGCTCCGACGAACCATCGGTAAACATGACGTCGATGAATTGTGAGTCTTGTCGCAGGTCGGTCACGGAAACGCCGGTGCGTAGCTCGCATAGCTCATTTGCGCGCACGAGTTCGCGTAACACCGCTTCGGTCTCGTTTTGCGGAATGATGAAGGCGCCGGGATTGGCAACAACATCGTCGATGACGTTCCAGTGGAGGTCGAGCAGCGTGTTCTCGTTTCGCGCGTTGATGACGACGAGTTCGTCGATGAAGCGCGAGCGCGCACGGACGGCGTCGTAGATGCCCCAGTCCCGGAAGATCTCTTGGGTGCGCGGCCAGATGACAACGGCGCGCGATTCCGGAGCAGGCTCGGCGTTGCGCTCGAGGACGATCGAACGCACGCCATAGCGCGCCAAACCAAGCGCCAGTGAGAGGCCAACAGGGCCTCCGCCGACGATGATTACCGTGGCGTCCACGCGAAGGTCGATTCACTCATGGTAGAAGTCCGGTCCCGCCTCTGGCTTCCGTTCACCCAGATGCAGTCCTTCGATGCGTCGCTACGTACCTTCATCCGCGGCGAGGGAGCTACACTCGTCGACGCGCGAGGAAGGCGCGTCTACGATGCTGTTAGCTCCATTTGGACCATCGTGCACGGTCATTGTCACCCCGCGATCGTGAGCGCCATTGCGAAGCAGGCGGCGACGCTCGATCATGCGACTACGCTCGGAGCGACGAACCCAATCGCGGAACGGCTCGCGTCGCGACTTTGCGAACTGACGAAGATGGACTACGCCTTCTTCGCTAGCGACGGTGCAAGCGCGATCGAAGCGGCGCTGAAGATGGCGGTACAGTACTGGCAGCATGCCGGTGAGGCGCAACGCACGCGCTTCGTACGGCTCGTCGACGCGTATCATGGCGATACGGCCGGAGCGATGAGCGTTTCCGACATAGCTGTATTCAAGTCGCGTTTCGGCACACTTACCTTCGAAGCGCTTCCGTACAGCGATGCGTCCGTGCTCGACCGCGATGACATCGCCGCCATTATCGTCGAGCCGCTCGTTCAGGCAGCCGCGGGCATGCGGATCGTACCACGTGAACGTTACCAATCGTTGCACAACATCCGGCCGTTACTGATCGTCGATGAAATTGCAACCGGATTTGGCCGAACGGGGACCATGTTCGCGTTCGAACAGCTCGATTTGTCGCCCGATCTCATCTGCGTCGGAAAAGGAATCACCGGTGGTACGCTAGCACTTTCGGCGACGCTCGCGCGTTCGCGCATCTACGATGCGTTTCTCGCGGAGCTGGATGCAGCAAAGCAGTTCTTCCACGGGCACTCATACGCCGGAAATCCTATTGCTTGCGCGGCGGCACTTGCATCGCTCGACCTTTTCGAACGCGAGGCAACGCTGGAAAACGTTCGTCGCATTGAGGAGACCATGAGCGAACGTCTCGGACCTCTCGCGGCAGACGAATCGGTGGTACAGACGCGGCAAGCGGGAGCGATGGTCGGCATCGACGTACGCGACAATCACGAGGGCCGTCGCATCGCCGGCGCGCTGTACGAACACGGACATTTCACTCGGCCGATCGGCCCGACGGTGCAATTCGTACCGCCGCTCTCATCGACTGTCGCAGAAGTGCACGCGTTCTTCGATGCGTTCGAGGATGTAGTTTCGTGAGCTATGTAGCACGCGCGGATGCGGCGCTCGAAAAGATTCGAGTGGCCGGGCGATACCGTGAGTTGCCGACGCATCAGTTAAGCGGTGTCATCGACTTTTCATCAAACGATTATCTCGCGCTCTCCACGAATCCGCAGGTTCTTCAAGCGTTGCGCCATGCTACACGAGTCGGCTCGGGTGGTTCGCGTCTGCTCGGCGGGCGTCACCGCGAGTACTCGCTCCTAGAAGAGGAGCTCGCGGCGTGGCTCGGGCGCGAGCGCGCGTTGTTTTTTTCGTCCGGATATCATGCGGCGCTCGGCGTAATTCCCGTCCTCGCGCGCATGGTGAAGACGGTGTATTCCGATTCGCTCAACCACGCTTCGCTGATCGACGGCATTCGAATGAGCCGCGCCGATCGTGCGATTTATCCGCACGGCACGCCGCCGCCGTGCGATGAACGCAAGGGTCCCTCGCTCATCATCACCGAGTCGATCTTCAGCATGGATGGTGATGCGGTTGACCTCGATGCGATCGTGCGCGAACTCGGTGACGACGATATCTTGCTCGTCGACGATGCGCATGCGCTAGGCGTTACCGGCGCCGGCGGCATAGGCTTGGCCGGAGCAATTGACGACCGCCGTGTCATCGTGCTTGGCACGCTCTCGAAGGCCTTCGGTGCGCATGGCGGTTTCGTCGCCGGTCCTGCGGCCGCCATCGAGCTGCTCGTAAATGAGGCGCGAACCTTTATTTTCGATTCGGCGCTTCCGCCTGCGATTGCATTGGCTGCTCGCGTCGCGCTCGTGCAGATTCGCAACAGTGACGCTGCGCGCAGGCAGCTCCATGAAAATGCCGCTCGCGCTCGCCTCGGGCTTTCGTCACTTGGACTGCCGGTGATCGATGCTCCGTCGCCGATTGTTCCGGTCGTCCTCGGCAGCGAGTCGCGCGCGATGCGCACCTCAGCTGCACTATTGGAGCAGAAGCTCTACGTGCCGGCAATCCGCCCGCCCACAGTTCCACCCGGAAGCTCGCGCTTGCGGGTATCGCTTCGGTCGGATCACATCAACGAGCAGATCGATTTGTTGATCGAGGGAATTCGCAAATGCATCGATACTTTGTAACCGGCACCGACACTGACGTCGGGAAGACGCGCGTAACCGCGTCACTTGCGCTCGCCATGAAAAATGCGGGCCTCGCGCCCACGATCGTGAAGTTCGTGCAAACCGGACTCCCGCGCGGAGTGCCGGGGGATGCGGTGCGCGCGGGAAAACTCGCAGGTGTCCGATTTGTCGAACTCGCCCGCTTCGAAAAACCGGCCGATCCGTGGTCGGCAGCGCTTGCGGCCGGTAGTCCTGAAGTGCACGCGCGCGAATTGCTCGACGCCGTCGCTCATATCAAAGACGGTTTGGTTGGCGAGGGCGCCGGCGGCTTGATGGTGCCGCTCAACGCGCGCGAACACTTCGGCAACCTTGCGGCGCTCGGCAATCTCAAAACCATCATCGTCGTCGGCTTGCGAATCGGCTGCTTGAACCATGCGCTCTTGACGATCAATAAGGCACAGCAGGGAGGCCTTCCACTTGCCGGTGCGGTGCTCGTTGAACGGTGGGGACCGACCGAGCAGCACTACCGCGACGACGTCACGCGTTCGTTGCAGGGAAAGATCGACGTTCTCGGCATTCTGCCGTACAGCGAAGACGAAGCGGCCTCGGTGAAGGAAGGCGCGCGTATCTTCAACGTCTTATTTGCTTAGTCACGAGGAACACCGTTGCCCCACTCGACCATCGAAGCCGGACGTTATCAGCTTCTGGAACGCGGCCTTCCCGCCGACCGTCAACTTTTGACCGCAATTGCGGCACTTCCGGAACCGGACGTGCCCGATTTGTTGAAGCTCGCCGATGAAGTTCGCGAGCAGCATTGCGGCAATGCGATCGCCGTTGAAGTGCTTTACAACGCGAAGCGCGGCGGTTGTTCCGAAGATTGCCATTTCTGCTCGCAAAGTGCGCGATTTGCGTCCGACGTTGAGGCGGAAACGACGTCGAGCGTCGAGGGATTCATTGAAGCTGCGCGCGATGCGTACAAGCGCGGTGCGGCGGAGTTCTGTGTCGTCGTTGCCGTTCGCGGTCCATCGACGAGGCTGCTGGAACGAGTGTGTGAAGCGGTACGCTTGATCAAGGCTGAACTGCCGCTGAAGGTTGCCGTCTCGCTCGGCATTCTGCGCGAAGATCAAGTGCTTCGTTTGGTCGAAGCCGGCGTCGATAAAGTGAACCACAACCTCGAGACGTCGCGCCGCTACTTTCCCTCGGTTTGCACGACGCACACGTTCGACGAACGCATGGAAACGCTGCAGCTCGTTCGCAAGCACGAACTGGAAGTATGCTGCGGCGGCATCATCGGCATGGGGGAGACGATCGAGGATCGCATCGATTTCTTGTGCACGCTGCAGACGCTCACGCCCGAAGAGGTTCCCATTAACTTTCTTAATCCGCGGCCGGGAACGCCGTTTGCGGACCGCTCGCTCGTCGAGCCCGTTGAAGCACTACGTTTTGTTGCAATGGCGCGTCTTGCGTTGCCGCGCGCGCTCGTGCGCTTTGCCGGAGGCCGTGAAATCACGCTTCAAGGGCTTCAGGATTTGGGCATGCGCAGTGGCGCAAGCGGCATCGTGCTTGGAAACTACTTGACGACCGGCGGCCGTGGAGACGAAGATGACTTCGCGATGCTGGATCGACTCGGTTTCGAAGTAATGGCGTAGCTGCGTGGCCGCCGAACCCAAACCCGATCGCGTGCCGCTCGATCAGACGCGGACGCCGTATTTTCAAGCCCTGCTCGACTACGTCGATTCGGGCGTGCAGCCGTTTCACACACCCGGCCACATGCAAGGCCAGGGCAGCGATCGCGCCTTCCGCGAGTTCGTCGGCGACAACATCCTCGCGATCGATCTTACGCCGATGCCGGGCATCGATGATTTGCTTCAGCCGACGGAGTC
>JAMXLG010000283.1 GCA_024281135.1 Vulcanimicrobiia bacterium
CCGCTTCGATCGGCGCCATCTTCGGCGGAATACGCAGGCCACGATCGTCGCCGTGCGTCATGATCATCGCGCCGAGCATACGCCACGACATCCCCCACGACGTTGTATACGCGTATTTGATTTGTTGATCGGCGTCGAGGAACTTGATATCGTACGCTTTCGCAAAATTCTGTCCGAGATCGTGCGATGTCGCCGACTGCAGTGCTTTCCCGTCGGGCATCAATGCCTCGATCGAGAACGTTTCGACCGCACCCGGAAAACGCTCGCTTGCACTCTTGATGCCGGCATAAACAGGCACGGCAGCGACATTCTCGGCGAACTCGCGATAAACGTCGAGCATGCGAAGCGTCTCTTCACGCGCTTCCTGCGCGCTCGCGTGCGCTGTATGTCCCTCTTGCCAGAGGAACTCCATCGTGCGTAAGAACGGACGCGTGGCCTTTTCCCAACGCAACACGTTCGCCCATTGATTGATGAGGATCGGCAGATCGCGATACGACTCGACCCACTGCGCGTACATCACACCGATGATGACTTCCGACGTCGGCCGAATCGCAAGTGGCTCCGTCAATTCTTCTTGTCCGCCGCGCGTGACCCACGCGACTTCCGGCGCGAAACCTTCGACGTGTTCCGCCTCTTTGAGTAACAGCGATTCCGGAATCAGCAGCGGGAAGTACGCGTTCTCGTGGCCGGTCTCTTTAAATGCGATATCGAGGTGTTTCTGGAGGTTCTCCCAGAGCCCGTAGCCGTACGGACGCAAGACAACACAACCGCGCACCGGCGAATAGGAAGCGAGTTCCGCCTTCAGGCAAACCGCGGTGTACCAGGCGGAGAGGTCGGCGGCCTTCGCAGGGATCTCCTTGACGTCTTTGGACGTGGTCGCTAGAAGGGCGGTCTCGGTAGCGTCGGACATGACCGGCCCCGCTTCGGCCCCCAAGGCGGTAGGGCCTTGCGGCGGGACCGAGCGTGCGACGCGCGTAAGCGCTCGGCATGCCCAAACTCACTCGCATCTACACGCGCACCGGCGATCAAGGTATGACGGGTCTTGTCGGTGGCCAACGTGTCAAAAAGAACGCGCTGCGCATCGAAGGCTACGGAACGATCGATGAAACGTCGAGCGCGATTGGTCTCGCGCGAACGGCGATGCGTCCGATGGTTGAAACGGTTCCGCGCGCTGCGCGTTTGGATGCGTGGCTTGCGTGGACGCAAGATGCGCTCTTCAATTTGGGAAGCGATCTCGCCACGCTTGCAAAGGATCGTTGGGAAGGCATGCCGCTCATCGCGCAAAGCGATGTGGATGCGTTGGAACGCGCGATCGACGAAGCCCAACGCGATCTTCCCCCACTCGACAATTTCATTCTTCCCGGCGGATCGCAGGCCGGCGCATTTCTCCACCTCGCGCGAACGATCTGCCGCCGTGCGGAACGCCTGCTCGTAACGCTTCGCGAAGAAGACGGTGATATTTCAGCCGAAGCGTTGCGCTACGTAAACCGCTTGTCGGATGCACTCTTCGTATGGTCGCGATGGATTAATGCGGCTTTGAACGAGCCCGAATACCTTTGGAATCCGGCAACGAAACCACCGGAATAACGTGTCATGACGCGGGTGATCTCATAAGCCGGTAACGCATCATTGCGACCAGCGTCACCGCATCGTCGATGCGGCCGTCTAATGCCGCGCGATAGGCGTCTTCGATCGGCATCCGCACGAGGCGAATGTCCTCGACGTACTCTTGCTCTGTTGCGACGCGGGTCAAGCCGGACGCGAGGAAGAGTTCGACCGGCTCGTCCAAGATCGACGGAACTTCGTACGTGCGGCCAAGCGGCGTCCAATCAGTCGCTTCCAGTCCTAGCTCTTCACGCAATTCACGCTTCGCGCAATCGAATGCCGTTTCGCCTTCGTCGGCGCCGCCTTTGACGATCTCCACGAAGTCTGCGCGCGCGCCAAAACGCGGCTGGGAGGCGAGGATGAAGTCGTTATCCTCTACGACGAGCACCGCGCTTGCGCGGCCGGTAAGGACGAGCAGATGTTCACCGGGCACGCCGGTTGGATGGACGATCTCGTGCACTTCCACCGCAAGCCAAGGATTGCGATAGAGCTCCCGCTTCGAAATGCGCTGATAGGGATCGCTCACAGGAAGAACCTTTCCGGAGGGACGGGCGAGCCTTCCTTGCGAACCTGCGCGGAATGTCCTTCGTGTCCCAGCTCTTCGCGACGACCAACGTCGACAAACTTCGCGCGCTCGGCTCGCAGAAAATTCTCAAACGAGCGCTCACGGCAAAGGATCTCGTTGCAATCGGGTTAGGCACGATGATCGGCGGCGGCATCTTTACCACGATCGGCACCGGCGTCAAAGGCGCAGGACCGGCGGTCATTGTTTCATATCTGCTCGCCGGCGTAACGTCGTTCTTCGCGGCGCTTTGTTACGCGGAACTCGGATCCATGGTTCCCGTCGCAGGCAGCGCCTACACATACGCTTATGCGACTCTTGGGAAGCTGTTTGCCTGGATCATAGGGTTTGCGCTGATCTTTGAATACGGCATCAGCGCCGCGCCGGTGGCTCAACAGTTCTCCGCCGCGATACAAGATGTGCTCAAAACCATCGGGTTCAATCTACCGACTTGGGCACAGCAATCGAATCTGATCATCCACGGGGCGTGGTGGCAGATCTGGACCTGGGACTTCGTGCACTCACAGTACGATATCGTGGGTGCGCTTTTTGTAATCGGCCTTTCGATTATTCTCTCGGTCGGTATCCGTGAATCCGCGACGACGAACAACATCTTTGTCGTGCTCAAAATTTCCGCTCTGGTCATTTTTGTCGCGGCCGGTGTGTGGCTATTCCATGCCAACCACTTTGCGCAATTTTCGCCGTACGGATGGGGTACGCTGAAACCGTTCGGCGGCATGGCGGACTATATGTCCTCCGCGCAACCGTACGGCATCATCGCGATCTCCGCGTATGTCTTCTTCAGTTACATCGGCTTCGACACGGCAACGACTACTGCGGAAGAGTGTAAGAATCCGCAATTCGATGTACCGGTAGGCGTCATCGGTGCCCTTGGAATAGGTACGATCATCTATTGCGCCACGGCGATCGTGTTGATCGGCGCCGTTCCGTGGAACCAAGTGCCGATCAAAGATCCGTTGGTCTACGCGCTCGCACCGCTGCACCAGCCATGGCTCACTTGGGTCATCACCATCGGCGTCCTCGCCGGTACGACGAGCGTCGCGCTTAGCTCACTGCTCGGACAGACCCGAATCTTCTACGTGATGGCGCGCGACAAGATGCTTCCCGATGCGGTCGCCTATGTCGACCCGCGCTTCAAAACGCCGGTACGCACGACCATGCTAACCGGTGTCGCCGTGGCGATTCTGACGCTTATCGTACCGCTGAATCAGTTGCTGAACTTGGTGAACATCGGAACGCTGATCGCGTTTACCGTCGTGTGCGGCGGCGTGATCTACTTGCGCAAACACCGTCCCGACCTACCGCGAGCGTTCAGAGTGCCCTTCGTTCCGCTCTTCCCGATTCTTGGCATCGCGTGTTCGCTGTTTCTCGCCGTCTTCGGCCTTTCGCGCACGACCTGGGAATGGTTTGCCGGAGCGTTGATCGTCGGCCTAATCTTCTTCTTCAGCTACGGCTTCCGCAAATCGAACCCCGACGCCGTCCAACCCGTTGTGGAACCTGAGGCCATCGCAGAACAATACGTTTAAAGGGTCGCTTCAATTCAAAAGCCCGCCGTAACATCTCGGCGGGCTTTTTGTTCGTCACGGTCCTTCGACAAGCTCAGGATGACACGGGGTCATTACTGTGTGTCGGGTGGGGCGGGGGTTGCGGCGGCGCCGACGCCTCCGGAGAGAATTTCGATGCGGGCGGTGCGTGAGTCGTAGTTAGCGGCGACGCCGAAGGCGTCGGAGATTGGCTTGAGGCCGATCATGACGCGGCCGCGTACGCGAAACGGCGCGTGGTGCATCGTGAAGGGCATACCGTTGATCCTTGCCTTATCGCTGCCGAGTTGTAAGCGCAGCGACTGGCTGCCGCGCACGACATAGATTTTGTCGCCGTCGACGATCGTTTGCGCGCCGAGCGCATCGGCTACGGAACGCAACGGAACGTAGACGTGTTGCGCAGACGTTGTGACCGGGGGAACGTCGCTTTGCACGCGTTGTCCGTCGACGAGCATTTCGACCGGGCGCGAGAGCGTCAGAATTCCGCTGCAGATGGCTGCGATCGCGGCCGTTAATACCAGCGTTTGAGGACGGGGCCAGCGGTAAGTCATTAGGTGTGCTCCGGATATTTCTCCGCGATCACTTTTTCGATCTCTAAACGCAGCATACCAAGAAGTTGGTCTTCGGGATACGTGCCGACCAGCTCACCGGCGCGATAAATCGCACCTTTGCCTTTGCCGCCCGCGACACCGACGTCGGCCATCTTCGATTCGCCTGGGCCGTTGACGACGCAGCCCATGACCGCCACTTTCACCGGTGCGGTGTATTCTTTCGCAATTGCTTCGACGGCGCGTCCGAGTTCGAGTACGGAAATCTCAGCACGTCCGCACGACGGACATGCGGTAATCTCGAAACCCTTTTCACGCAATCCGAGCGACTTCAGGATCGACCAGCAGACGGGAACCTCTTCGATCGGATCGGCGGCGAGCGAAACTCGAATCGTATCGCCGATACCTTCGTACAGCAGAATTCCAAGACCGATCGACGACTTGATCGTGCCGTCGCGCAGCATTCCCGCTTCGGTGATACCGAGATGCAGCGGATAGGGCGAGTTGCGCTCGCGCAGACGCTTGTCCATCAGGCGATAAGCCGCGACGGTCGTCATGACGTCGTGCGCCTTGAGCGAGATCGCGACGTCGTGATGACCGTGCTCTTCGATTAGTTCGACATGGCGCATCGCCGACTCAACCATCGCTTCGGCGGTGTGGCCGAGCGTCTTCTCGAGATCGGGTGCAAGTGAACCCATGTTCACGCCGACGCGAATCGGAATTTCGCGCGCTTTTGCCGCGGTAACGACTTCCGCGACCTTCTTGGGATCGCGGATGTTGCCCGGATTCAAACGCAGCTTCGCGACACCGGCTTCGATTGCGGCAAGCGCCATTTTGTGATCGAAGTGAATGTCGGCGACGATAGGAACCGGCGAGCGGTGCACGATCGCGGGCAAGCCGGCCGCATCCGGCGGATCTTTTACCGTGACGCGAACGACTTCGCAGCCTTCCATCGCGAGGCCATAAATTTGCTCGAGCGTTTTATCGGCGTCGGCGGTATCGGTGGTCGTCATGGATTGCACGACGACCGGGTAATCGCCGCCGATCCACACGCTCTTCGCGTCGGCCTTCCCGGTTTTGTTTTGTAAGAAGATTGGTTTCGATTTACGCCGCAGCCGCAGCACGGGTTAGAGCACTCCTTTGCCCGCAACGATGCGAGCGATGTCGTGGAAGGCAACGAGCACCATCAGCGCCATCAATGCCGCAAAACCGGCGATGTGCACCAAGGCCTCTTTTTCCGGATCGACCGGTTTTCCGCGCAGGAGTTCGGCAATGATGAACGCCGCGCGCCCGCCGTCGAGCGCAGGGAAGGGGAGCAAGTTGAAGAGTCCGAGCGCGAACGAAATGGTCGCCGCAAGCGCAAAGTACGGTCCCCAACCGAATTCTTGAATCACACCCGCGGCTTGGCCCATGCCGACGACTCCGGAAACTTGTCCCGCGTACTTCGTGAAGTGCGTGACCAGTAAGCCGAGCTGCGAAACCGTTTGGTCGGCAACGTTGGCAAAACCGATCGCACTATACTTCACTGCCGCAACGAAGCCGACGCGCTCGAACGCGGGCTGCGGGACGAACCCGATGCAGCCTTGCTTTGCGTTCTGCGGGCATGGCGCCGGCACGACGTGAATGGTCGTGCGCGCACCGTCGCGCGCATAGGTTACGTCCATCGGCTTACCGAGCGACGAGTGAATCGTCTCGATCAGCTTCGAGGCATCTGCGACCCTCGTACCGCCGATGTTTACGGCGATGATCCGGTCGCCCGGTTGGAGTCCGGCTTTCGCGGCCGGGGTGTTCGCAACGACCTCGGTAACGACGGCGCGATCGATGCGATCGCTCGGCACACCGAATGCAAGCGCACCGACGAGCAAAATAATATACGCGAGGATAAAGTTCGCGACGGGACCGGCCACGATGATCGCAAGTCGCCGCCATGCCGACTTCGATTGGAAGTTGCCGCCGGGGTCGACGGGCTTTTCGCGGAACTCGCGCTGCTGCTCGGCCTCGCTCGTTTTGTTGTCCTCGCCTTCCATCGCGCAATAGCCCCCGATCGGGAGCGCGCGAAGCGAGTAGAGCGTGCCGGTACGCGGGCTTCTCCAGCCGAGCAGTTTCGGGCCCATGCCGACGGCAAACTCGTTGACTTTCACGCCGTTGCGGCGAGCAACGATGTAGTGGCCGAACTCGTGGAGCACGACGAGAATCGAGAGCATCACGAGGAACGTGACGACTTTGTCGATCTCCCCAAGGCTGACGATGGCTAAGACACTGAACACTTGGCTTTAATATCCTCGATATAGCGGGTAGCGCGATCCCGCGCTTCCCGGTCTGCTTCCCTAATACCGTCGAGCATGGCCGGCCGTTGCGCAACGCTATCCATCGTCGATTCGACAATTTCGGCGATCCGCGTGAACCCAATGCTTCCTTCGACAAACGCCGTCACCGCGACTTCGTTTGCCGCCGAGAGCACCGCTGGGGCGACGCCCCCTCGCTCGAGCGCCTCGTAGGCTAGGCGAACGCAGGGGAACCGCTCCAAATCCGGCCTCTCGAAGTCATACCGTAGGGCTTCGGCCTGAGATTTGGCTCCGAGGGCCGTCAGCACGTCCGCGTCGCCTACCGAGGGAAGCCGGTTCGGGTAGGCGAGGGCATAGCCGATCGGGACCCGCATGTCGGGGGCGCAGAGTTGGCCCTTCACACTCCCATCAGTAAAGACGACGAACCCATGGGCAATGGATTGCTGATGCACCGCAATTTTCAGGCGCTCGGAGGGCGTGGAGAACAAGCGGCTAGCCTCGATAATTTCAAGACCCTTGTTCATCATGGTGGCGGAGTCGATGGTGTTCTTCGTTCCCATCCGCCATGTCGGGTGCGCGAGCGCCTGGGCTACCGTGGCTTGTTCCAGCTCTGTCGCGGAAAAGCGCCAAAACGGTCCGCCGGAGGCCGTAAGGATGATGGCCTGGATCGAGCTATGATCCTCGCCGACGAGACACTGGAAGATCG
>JAMXLG010000284.1 GCA_024281135.1 Vulcanimicrobiia bacterium
TCCATCGCTCTTGATATACGGCGCGTCGCGAATCAATGTTTCGCGCGATGGCGCCGTGCTTGGCCTGCTTGTCTCACACCGACGACACGACGGTGAACTTTGTCCGTAACGGCAATGAAGTCTATGCGGTCGATGCAGCAAGCGGCTCTATCGTTGCGAGCTATCTCAAATTCGGCTCCTTTCTCTTGGCAGACGAATCGAAAACGAGTTCAAACTTGTTCGTGGCGGCGCTGAGAACAAATGTGGGAGACAACAACCTCCTAACGTTCGATATTCACGCACGCTGACGTTGAAGAACAGTGTTTCGATCAATATAGGCACACAGGAATTTTTGGGCGTGTCTTCCATGGCTGCGGGATCATCCGGACGAGTTTATCTTAATATCCAGCCCAATGGGACTGTATTACCATCAACGATAGACGCAATCGATCCGAAAACCGGCGCGACGGTGGATTCCATCAGCAAAGACGTCGGTGGAATCGACATCTTCGCACAGTAGCGGTGACCCCCGTCAACCCGCATCGATGTCGCGTCGGATTCTTGACAGCATAAGTACGTGATCCTTCCGAGCGCGTGTGTCTCAACAAAGTAGAAGCGCCGTGCGGAATACTCGACGATTTGACCTAACCCGGCATTGGCCGCTGGCACAGGGTACTCAGTGAACGTTCCGGCGCCGGCAGGATTGAAACGTCCGATCTTGTTCGCCTTTGACTCCGTGAACCATACGTTGCCGTCATGTCCGAGTGAAATGCCTGCGAGCCCCGCGTTGGGTGTCGGCACTTTGAAAATCTGGATGAAGCCGGTCGTTGCCACGATTCCTCCGATCGCGTTTCGTCCTGCATCAGCGAACCACACGGAATTCAGCGATGGGTGGGACGTCATCGCAATGATCGCGGCGGCGGGCGGCAGCGGATATGAATGACGCAGTTTGCGCGTAAACGGATCGATACGATCAAGACTTGGTTTAATGTCGAACTGCGGCAAGTGTACATATGCTGCTCCGGCAGCCCAAACCATGCGATCGGGTCCGACGATCATTGTCCCGTATCCACCGGATGATATTGACGCGTGTGTTTTTCAGCGAAGAAGCAACGTGCAGGCTATGAACAATTTGTCCTAAACCGGATGCATGAACTTTTTCCGCGCGTGGAGTATCAGTGCAGATGCACCTGAAACTCATTGCTGCAACCGTAGCGCTAGCCGCTATGGGGCTTATATCTGCGCCTTCGAGTGCAATGGCGGCGGATGCGATCGCATTAAACATCGATGCGTCAAACGTCGCAACGCAAAACGTCCTTTCTGCGCACGAGCATCTTCCGGTCAACTCGGGACACCTTACGCTCTATTATCCGGAGTGGATTCCGGGCGAGCACATGGTGGCCGGTCCCATTGCGAATTTTGCCGGCCTTGTGATTAAGGCTAACGGGCAAACGCTGCCGTGGCGCCGCGAACCGAAAGACATGTTTGCGTTTGACGTCGACGTTCCGCAGGGTGTGAGCGCGCTGGACATCGACATGGCGTATCTTGGTTCGACGTTCGGTTCGTATTCGACGAACCGTTTGGGAAGTGCAAATATGGCGGCGATTCTTTGGGATCAGACGCTGCTGTATCCGTCGACGGGGACGATCCAAAACACTTTCTTCAATCCGTCGGTCACCGTACCGGCGGGGTGGCATGTCGCGACGGCGCTTCCAGGTGCAAAGACAACCGGTAACACGACGTCGTTTGCGACCGTCTCGCTCGAGCATCTCGTCGATTCTCCGATGGACATCGGATTGAATTATAAGCGCTGGGAACTTTGGCACGAGGGCGATTCTACGGCGTATCTCAACGTGGTTGCCGATACGCCTGAAGAACTCGACGCGAAGCCGGAAGTAATCGCGGACTACAGCAAGCTCGTCCGCGAGATGCTAGCGATGTATGGAGCGCGGCATTGGCGCAACTATAACTTCTTGCTCACCGTCTCCGACGTGATTCCCGGTGAAGGCATCGAGCACCACGAGTCGAGCGACGACGGAACGCCGGGCGATCTCTTCAGCAATCCGAAGACGCTCGATCGCGAAGCCGACCTGCTCTCGCACGAGTTCAATCACTCGTGGGACGGCAAGTATCGCATGCCGGTTGGCTTGTATCAGTCGAACCTGCAGATGCCTTACGACGATTCACTGCTGTGGGTCTACGAAGGCATGACGCAATACTACGGCAACGTCATGTCGTGGCGTGACGGCTTGCGCGAAGCAAAGACGTGGCCGGATCATGTTGCGGCCACATATGCGTACTACGATAACGAGCCCGGGCGGCAGTGGCGCCCGCTTCTGGACACTGCTGCGGCAGCGCCGGTCCTCTATACGTATCCGCGCGGGTACGGCGCAGAACGGCGGAGCGTCGATTTTTATTCTGAAGGCGAGTTGGTGTGGTTGAAAGTCGACAGCATCATTCGCGAGAAGACGAATAACAAAAAGTCACTAGATACCTTCGCGCGCGCGTTCTTCGGTCAGGAAAACACGGGACCGATCGTCAAGACGTTCACGCGTGCGGACGTCGTTACAGGGCTGAACGAAATCGTTCCTTACGACTGGGCGGGATTCTTTAAGACATGGGTCGATGACATCGCGATTCATCCGCCGGACGGCTTTACCGCGGAGGGTTGGAAGCTGGTCTACAACGACAAGCCGCAACACTTCGTCGAGAAGTCGAACTTCTGGTATTCTCTCGGCGTAAGTGTTAGCAAAGGCACAGTCACTGACGTGCGATACGGGTCACCCGCGTGGAAAGCCGGCCTCGGCATCAATTCGCAAATCGTTGCGGTTGATGGACGCGCTTACTCCGATGACGGCCTGTACAATGCGGTCGAAGAATCGAAGGGAACGGCAAAGCCGATCGCGTTGATCGTCACGCACACCGACGACTACCGTACGGTAACAATCGACTACCACGACGGTCCGCGCTACCCGCACCTCGAGCGGATTCCAAGCACACCGGACCTTTTGAGCGACATCGTCAAGCCGTACACAAAGTAGCCCCCGTGTCATCCTGTGCTTGTCGAAGGACCGCAACGAACCAAAAGCCCGCCGAGTTGTTTCGGCGGGCTCTCTTCCTTATTACAAGGTGGCTAGCGCGTCGCGGTACGTTTTGAGTAAGAAGTCGATGGCTTCGTCTTCGATGACGAGGGGCGGGGCGATGCGCAATACGTATCTGTGCGTGTCTTTCGCTGCGACGCCGCGCTCGAGCAACGCTTTGCTTAGTTTCTTTGCCGGAACGTCGAGTTCAATGCCGATCAGTAATCCGCGCCCGCGAATTTCCTTCACGTGTGGTGACGGAATCGCGCGCAATCCTTGCGTGAGCTTTGCACCGGCGTAGCGCGCGCGAGCGGTAAGATTCTCTTCGACGAGAACGTCGAGCGCAGCCATCGCTACGGCCGAACCGAGCGGGTTTCCGCCGAACGTGCTGCCGTGATCGCCCGGCGTGAAGAGATTCATGATCGGTGCATTCGCCAGCGCAGCGGACACGGGATAATATCCGCCCGCAAGCGCCTTGCCCACAACGAGAATATCGGGCTTGATATTGTCGTAGTCGCAGGCGAAGAGATCGCCGGTGCGTCCGAATCCGGTTTGAATTTCATCGGCGATAAAGAGCACGTTGTGTTCTTTGCTCATGGCCCAGGCGCGCTTCAAATAGCCCTCTGGCGGAACGATCACGCCGCCTTCGCCTTGGATCGGTTCGATCAAGATCGCGCAGGTATTCGGTGTTATCGCGCGCTCGAGTGCATCCGCATCGCCGTACGGAACGAGGACGAAGCCTGGTGTAAACGGACCGAAGTGTTTGCGATACGACTCTTCGCTGCTCGCGCTGATGATCGCCGTCGTGCGTCCGTGGAAGTTGTTCGTGAAGACGATGATCTCGGCAGCGTTATCAGGGATGCCTTTGACTTCGTATCCCCAACGGCGCGCGAGTTTGATCGCCGTTTCCACCGCTTCGGCGCCGGTGTTCATCGGCAGCGCCATATCGAATCCGCAAAGCCCGGTCAGCTTTTCTAGGAACGGACCCATGCGCGTATTGCGCATTGCGCGCGATGTGAGTGTGACTTTCGATGCCTGCTCGACGAGCGCGGCCTCAATGCGCGGATGGCAATGTCCTTGGTTGACCGCCGAATACGCGCTGATGCAATCGAGATACCGTTTACCGTCCGCGTCCCAGAGCCATACGCCGTGCGCGCGCTCTACCACGAGATCGAGCGGTTTATAGTTGTGGGCCCCGTACCGTTCGTCGAGCTCGATGAACGTGCTGGAAAGACTGGTTTTATCTACATGCATGATCCTCTTAAGAGCGCCGAGTGTGTTTACTCCGGGACGGGGCCCGCAAAGGAACATGGGGGCGCGAACGCCCATGTTCTAGGAACACTTGCTCGCTCTCTTAAGGACGCCCCGAAAGCCTACCTTCTCGCATGAGTCGCATTACTGACCGTACCCGGGCGACGCTCGACCGCTTGTTGGCGCGCGACCACGAACATATAAGCGAAGCCGGGCGCACAAAATTGCTATTGCATAGCGAGACTCGTCCGCTTGCGATCGTGCTCTTTCACGGCCTGTCGGCGAGTCCCACCCAATTCGTACGGTTCGCTCACGAACTTCATGCGCACGGACACAACGTAATCGTTCCGCGCCTGCCGCGTCACGGCCATCAAAACCGGCTCTCCAAAGCGCTGGCGCATCTCACCGCCGACGATTTGCGACATTTCGCGGGCGAAACGGTCGACTTGGCATCGGAACTTGGCGAACGCGTTGTTATCGGCGGATTTTCACTCGGCGGATTGCTCACGACGTGGATTGCGGAACGCTACCCGATAGAACGTGCCGTAGCGATCGCGCCGTTCTTTGGAATCTCGTGGGTCCCCAATCGGTTCATGGGTTCGCTTGCGCGGCTGCTCCTCGCACTTCCGAATCGTTTCCCGTGGTGGGATCCGATTGCGCGGGAGCGACAGATGCCCGAGCATGGATATCCCCGCTATGCCACGCATGCAATTGCGCAATCGTATCTGCTGGCGCGCGATGTCATAGGCGACGCCGAACGCGGTGTTGCAGCGAACCAGTTGATCTTCGTGACGAACTCTCGAGAAGCCGGAGTAAACAACCGCGCGGTGCACGCGCTAGAACAGCGATTGCGCACAGTTCATCCCGAGCGTCTCGAACATGCCGTTCTTTCGGACGTGCCCTTCTCGCACGATATCATCGAGCCATTGCGCCATCCGCAGATTGCGGACCGCGTCTTTCCCACCATCCTCAAACTCATCGAGGGCGTATGAAAAAACAGCGCTGCACGTGGGCCACGAGTGAACTGATGATTCCGTATCACGATAACGAATGGGGGAAACCCGTTCACGACGACACGGTGTTCTTCGAGTTTCTCACGCTCGAGGGCGCGCAGGCGGGTTTGAGCTGGGAGACGATCCTTCGCAAGCGCGAGAGTTACCGCGAGGCGTTCCTCGGATTCGATCCGCAACGCGTTGCGCGCATAACGCCGGCGCGTGTCGAGGGGCTCATGAAGGATGAGGGAATCATTCGCAACCGCAGCAAGATCGAATCAACGGTCCAGAATGCCAAACACTTCCTCGACGTGCAAGACGAATTTGGTTCATTCGATGCTTACGTCTGGCGATTCGTTAATGGCAAGCCGATTGATGACCGGCCGCGAACCAGTGCTGATATTCCGGCCGAATCGCGCGAATCGGAGTTGCTGAGCAAAGAACTTCGCAAACGCGGTTTTCGCTTCGTCGGGCCGACCATCACGTATGCGTTCATGCAGGCGACGGGACTCGTAAACGATCACCTTACGGTGTGCGCGTGGCGGTAATCGAACCGCCTCCCGTGAACGCGGCGTCGTCGTATGACGACGCGATCGAACGAGCGAAGGCCGTCATGGCTCGTGACGACGAGAGCATCGCACCGAATGCACATACAATGTTACTCGAGCACGGAGAACGGCGGCCGGTCGCAGTTGTGCTCCTTCACGGGTTGACGAATCATCCGGGACAATACGTGCAGTTTGCACCGCAATTGCACGCGCTCGGTGCGAACGTCTACGTTCCGCGTATGCCGTATCAGGGATACAAAGACCGCATGACGACGGCGCTCGCCGCACTTACAGCGGAAGAACTGGTCGCCGCAGCGTATGATGCGGTTGATATTGCGCGCGGGCTAGGTGACCGCGTTGCCGCGCTCGGCATCTCGGCCGGCGGTTTGCAATGCGCGTATCTGGGCCAATACCGCGACGACATCGCGGTCAGCGTACCCGTTTCGCCTGATTTCGCGATTCTCCAATTGCCTTACGGCGTGAGCAAAGCCCTCGGATGGCTGATGCGGCATATTCCCAACTTGTTTCTCTGGTGGGATCCGCGCATTCGTGAAGCGCAGCGGCCGAAAACTGCCTACCCGCGTTTTCCGACGCATGCGCTCGCGCAAACGTTCCGCATTGCAGACGCCGTCTACGACGTCGCGCATAAAGAAAAGGCGCGCGCGCAACGGATCACGACGATCGTGAATCGTGCGGATCCCGCCGTGAACAATGAAGCGACGGAAGAAGTCGTTACCGAGTGGCGCGGGCTGCGAAAAGACGGGATCGACTATGTCGAGTTACGGAATTTGCCCGAGAACCACGACATCATCGATCCCGACAATCCGAACGCAGCGACCGATCTCGTGTATCCGAAACTGATCGCCGCGCTAGGTCTCTAGATCACCTTCACCCATCCCAGCATTCCGGATCCGAAATGGAAGAGGCAGAAGTATGCGAACGTGCCTTTCTTCGTGAATTTCAAAGAATAGGCTCTGCCGGGCGGCATCACGCCGGAATTGGTAAATGTCGATCCATCGTACGTCGGACCACCGGCCGGTGGAATAAACGGCGGGACGTTCGGCAGAGGCTGTCCTGCTATGGGAAATGTAACGGTATGCGGTTCGTTGTTGGATAGATTCCTCCACGTCAGCGTCGTGTTGAGCGGAATCGTAATCGTCTTGTTGTTGTACTGGCGTCCGTCTTGCAAGAAGCGCAAAACCGTCGTTTCGCTAGGCGGCGCTTTTGCTAAACCGGGCGCGATACCGGCCGCGATCGTCGTGCTAAACGGGGTGAACGGAAACTCCGCGAGCGCGCCGTATGCGGCATTCAGATCCGCCCACTGGTCGGCACTCCCGGCGTTTGTATACGCGGCTTGCGATTTAGGATACGGCGTGCCGGCGCTTTGCACCGTGATGACACCCTTCATCTCGGGATGATGCAGCAGGCAGTAATAGTGGTATACGCCCGGCTTGGGGAATGTCGCGGTAAAGGTGTTACCATTCTCGAGCAATCCGGAACTCACGAACTTGGTTCCGTCGACGACGTGGCCTCCGGCGGGCGCTACTTGTTCGGGACTGCCGTCTGGTGGAAACGGCTGTCCAGGAAGGAGAAACGAAACCGTATGCGGCTCCGTCGCGGCGATTCGCCATTTCACAGAATCGCCCGCGTTGATCGTGATCGATCCGGTATAGAAATCGAGATTTTGAAACGCCTGGTCTAACGTCGACGCGCCGGCTTGAATCGACCATGTCCGCGGCCCGCCTGCGGGCACACTCATCGGGATCGCGCCGGTGGCTTTTTCTCGCAGTGTTTGCGGAGTCATCGCTTGCGGTGCTGAGGATGAGCCCGAACCTCCGCTACATGCGGAAACGCCGAGCGCGAGCGAACATGCTGCAAGAGCCGCGAGAATACGAAATCTCATGAGCATCATTCTCCTCGAAGTTAGCAACGGGGGAATGACGGTATTTCACCACGTTTGCACTCGGGAAATAAATGGACGAGCGAGGGCTAGTTGTAGTCCTTTTTCCCCGGCCACAATTGCGCAAGTGGAACTTTGATCCCGCGACAGACCATAATAGGCATGTTGGTTTCATAACCGATCGCATACGGCGCGCTAAACGTTGCGGCGAGGTGCGCTGATGTAAAAAGGTGTTCTTTTGCAGCGCAGTCGCCGTTCATATCGATCACCACGTTGCCTGAGTATCCACGAGGGCCCCAAAGCCAGTATTGATTGTGACCGCTTATGACCGGGATGCCGGGAGCGAAAAATTGCACCGCCGCCGCCTCACCGTAGTTCGAACCGACGACGACCGCTTGCGAACGTTCCTCGGGCGGAAGAGAATCGTAGATTTCCTTTACCGTTGCCGCCATTTCAGGCCATCCGTGCATGTCCGCCCAGTCCTGCGGCAGAGCGGACTTATGGTGTTCCGTGGCAGTGATATCCGAAGAGATATGCAAGATTCGCGTTATCTGGTCTTGATAAGCGAGAAATTCCGGCACGGGAAGAATCGGGAGCGAGAATGGAACGAAGACGGGACCGAGCACCAGCGTAAATGCAACAATGGCGTAGCGAGCAACGCTTGCACGGATGGTCCATTCTTCGATGGCAACGGCACCCGCCGCAATGAGGATTGGATAGACGGGCGCGGGATAGTAGTGTTTTCCATGCGTTACGATCATCTCGGCGATAAGCAGAACGTATGTGTATCCGAGGAAGCGATAAGGGGTCGTCCGCAATAACCAAACCAAGCCGATGATCCACACCGGAAACAAGAACAGGCTCGTGATGATGATCTCTTGCACGAAATACATCAGCGGCCCGACGATAACGTTCTTCCCGTTCTGACCGTTTCTCAGCAATTCGAGCATTGGGAATCCATAGTGCGCCTGCCAAATGAAATT
>JAMXLG010000285.1 GCA_024281135.1 Vulcanimicrobiia bacterium
GCATCAATCTCGACGGTTCGATAACCGATGGCATGGAGAAGGTCGTCGTGAGGCAGCGTCAGCGGGCCTGGTTTTGGCGCAGTTCCTGCCTTCGGCTGCGGATACGCGGTGGCATCGGCACTCGCGACGCGGATGTTTCCGTCTTGGTGCGTCACAATCTGGTGAATGTGCCCATTGAGCACCGTGACCCTTTCGAACTTGCGCAGGAGGGCCAGCGCCTTCGTTCCGTCTTCGGTCGTCCAGCCCCATTCGGGATAGAGCGCGTAGAGCGGAACGTGCGTAAAGACGACGACGGGGGTCGATGCCCCCACGCGCGCCAGGTCCGCCGCGAGCCAATCCAGCTGTTCCGTCCCCAGCAATCCCATCTTCTCGAAGTTGAAGACGTTGAGCAGGACGACGTAGTGAACGCCGGAGCCATCCCACGACGTCCAGCCGCCCGCCGTCGATCCGGAAATCTTGAAGTTCACGAGGTACGGCTTGAAGTCGTTGCCGATCACGTCGTGCTCACCCGGTAGCGCGATGAGAGGCGCTCGCAACGCGGAGAGCAGCGCCTTCGCGTCGCCGAACTGGCTTGCGGTTGAGAGGTGAGTGATGTCGCCGGTGTGCACGACGAATCGCGGTTGCACCGGCATCGCGTTGATTGCCTCGATCGCCGTCTTCAACGTCCCCGCAACGTCGGGGTTTGCCGCCTGGTGGAAGCCGATGTGGCTGTCGCTGATCTGAACGAAATCGATCGCACCGGCCTCGCCTGCGGCGACGGCGCGTCCGATTAGCAAGCCGCCGGCTCCGACGGTATAGGCGATGCCGGCACCCGTCCAGGCGACGTGCTCGAGAAACGACGAACGTCTCACTGCGTCACCGCCTTCACGATGATCGTTCCCTTCATGAAGGGATGCAGCTCGCAAAAGTACCGGTAGACGCCGGGCTTGTCGAACGTGTGATGCCAGACGCCGTTCGTATCGAGGCCCTTCGAATCGAAGACGCCGTTCGTCGAGGTGACGGTGTGGGCGTCGTCATCGCGATTCGTAAAGGTCACCGTCTGCCCCGCGCTGACGTTCAAGGTCGCCGGCGAATAGGCGTCGTCTTTAATCGTTACCGCCGGGGCAGTCGCGCCGCTCGCCGGCATAGCGTAGAGCGCGAGCAGCAGCAGGATCGCAAGATGTCTCATGCACCGTATATGCCGGAGAGCCTAAAACGGTTCGCCGCCGGCCCGCGCCGCGCCGGAACGGCTTAGACTAACCCTTCGAAGCCTTAACGAAGGAGTCGCTAGTTAGGTGGAAATCGAAGCTCGTGTGCTCCGAACCTGCCTGTCCAGCCATTTGCATATCATCGTGAACCGAGTCCGGCACTTCCATCGAACGATCGTAGTTGATCTCTACTTCATCGGTTCGGCTGCCAAACGCGCCATTGTGCAACTCCATCTTCTTTGTTTCACGAATTAAGACGAGTTTTGGATCGCTAACGTTGCTCATTGTAAAGGCTTCAACCAGGGCGTATTGATCCGTATCCTCCTTACGCTGCCACTGATGCCTCGCATCCCAGGGGGCCGCGTCGACAAACTCACGCCCGAGGTAACTAAGCAGCACCCATTCAGCGGCGCTCGGCGCGGGCGCAGATGGACAAAGCACTGTTGTATTCCCGTAGACCGTACAGGTGTACACCTGTCCCGCACGGGGTTCGTTTTGCACGTACTCAGAAATCTGAACGCGCAACGCGCCGTCTGATGCGACCGACAGCACGTCAACGTGCATCGTCCCGTTGCCGCCCTCGTTCGACGCGCCGCCGCCTACGCCGGCACTCGGAACGACACCGATGCCGTTGAAATGGTATTCGCTGACGCCCGTTTCATGAACCGCAAAGGAATACTCGAGGTGGCGTAACGGCTTCTCCGGTGCCTGAGACGGCGCCGGTGTCTGCGCCGTGAGACCGAAAAGCGCAAAAAAAATAGCAGGTAATACTAACGAACTCCGCATTATGCGACACAAACCCCCTTTGCCCGAATGTTTCGGATATCTCCAGTCGAAATCATCGTGCATGGACGAGTTGGAGAGCGAGGCGAGCGGCAAACGCGATGAGTACTTCGTTCGGCGCTTGGAAGCGTTCGGCGATATCGTAATCGGTTTCAGCCTCGCGCTGCTGGCGCTGACTCTGATCGTTCCCAGCCACGCCCAGGCGCTCGTGACCGACGGAACCTGGTTCTTTGCCTACGTCTGGAGCTTCGCGCTCGTCTGCTCGATGTGGGGATCGCACTATTGGACGTTCCGCTACGTCTTTATGCCGACGCGCATCTCGCTGCTGGTGAACTATGCAAAGCTGGGATTGATCGTGCTCTTGATATTTTTGGTTCAAGTGTTGCTGCGCGCGCTGCAGGGTGGAACCGCTCGCGACGTGATCGTCGCGAACGAGCTCTACTGGGGATGTTTGGCGGCTTACTTTGTCGCCGCGGGGCTTCTCTTGGTAATCGGAAAGAGAGTCCGCGGCAACACGCTCGCACCGGAAATCGCAAAAAGATGCACGCTCCGAATATGGCGGATCGCTGCGACGACGCCGCTGATCTTAGCCGGCTTGGCCGTGGCCGCCCGGGGCGAGGCAGCCAACATGATGAGTACGGTTTCGCTTTTCTTGGTCGCCGGAGTCGCGATCGGCGTCCTGGCGGGCAGGTTTGCGGCGCGCATTCAAACCTCTGCGTAGACGCATTGGCCGCCGAAATAGGTTCGGCGAATCTTCGAATCTGGAATTTCTTCCGGTTTTACCGTGAGCCAGTCGCGATCGACGAGGACGAAGTCGGCAAACTTACCCGGAGTAATCGAGCCGATGCAGCCTTCTTGAAAGTTCGCGCGCGCGGACCAGATGGTCATCGACGCAAGCGCTTCGCGGCGAGACATGCACTCCCGCGCGTCCCAACCGCCGCGGGCGATCGAGGCGTAAAAGGTCCGCGGGGTGCTGGGCGACTCGACCGGAGCGTCGGTTCCGTTTGCGACGATCGTCCCCGTATCGAGCAGTGAGCGCCACGCGTAGGCGCCGAGAATCCGCTGCGGCCCTAAACGCGCCGGCGCCCAAGCCATATCGCTCAGTGCGTGAGTTGCCTGCATCGACGGGATGACCTTTAACTTTGCAAATCGAGGAATGTCTTGGGGCGCGACGACTTGGGCGTGCTCGACTCGCAGGCGCGGGTCCACCGTCGGAGCGGACCGTAACGCACTTTCAAAGGCATCGAGGGCCAGACGGTTACCGCGATCGCCGATCGCGTGAACGCAAACCTGAAATCCGGCGCGCAACGCGTTCTGCGTTACACGCTCGATACGTTGCGCGGGCGTGAGAATCAGG
>JAMXLG010000286.1 GCA_024281135.1 Vulcanimicrobiia bacterium
TTCGTGCGTAGCGACGCTGCGGAACGTCAAATTGATCCGCGGCGTCTTCACAGCCGCCTGCTTCGGGATGGAATGCTGCCAACACTGCTGTGTTGCGCCTTGCATAACTAGCAAACTCCCCGGTTCGAGCAGCATCTCGACTCGCTCGCCGCTTGCTCGGTGACGAAGCAAAAAGCGTCGAGCCGCGCCAAGCGACAACGATGCAATCACCGGTCGAGCACCAAGCTCGGGCTCATCATCGGCATGCCAACCATTCGAGTCGTTTCCAGTCCGGTACAGATTTGCGAGCACACTATTGAACGATGTATCGGCCATCGCTTCGACGCGCTTTCGCAAATCTTCGAGCTCCGGCGTCCACGGAAGCGGATCGTGCGCCAGACCTGAGTAGCTGTAGCTTGCACCGGGGTCGCCGTACCACGCCTCCAATCGGGGCGCTGGGACGATGCGTCCGAATATATGCAATTGGGGCTGCTGCCAAGCGAGCGTTTGCAGGAAACGCTGGAACGCCCAATCGGCGTCCTCTGCGGAAAGAAAACGCGCGACGTAGCGTGCTTCTCCGTCGCGCGGTAAGACGTTCTTGCTAGTGGGCGGTGGCGGGTTTCGGCTGTCCGTTCTTCTTCCGCTTTCTTCGCGCACGCACGGGCGGCGGTCCAACCGGTTTCGACCCGTCTTCATGTGCATTATCCGTCATCTCGGCTGCCGCTTCGGCCGCTACCGGTTCCGGTTCGGATTTGACTTCCGTTTCCTCGGTCTTTCCGGCGCCGGAACCGCCGCTCGGGCGATTCACGGCACGAATCGGAATGTTTGCCAACATTGCCAGCGCTTTGTCTTCACGCTCGAAGTTGACTTCAACTTTCTCTTTGTCGACTTCGACGTATCGCGAAATGACATCGACCAGATCGCGTTTCATTTGATCGATGATCTCGGGCGCAAGCGCTAGATGATCCGTCATCAACACCAAGCGCAAACGTTCTTTCGCCGTTGCGCCGGAGCTGGATTGACCGAAAATTTTCTTGACCCATTCGATCATGAGCGGCGTCCCCCAAAGAATGCGCCGAGTTTGCTGAAGAACGACTCCTTCACCTCGACGGTCGGCGCCGCAACGTCCTCACCCGCAACACGTGCGGCAATCGCGTGATAGGCGGCGCCCGTGGTGTGTTCCTGACGCAACGCCAGCGGCTCGCCTTTATTAGTTGTCACGATGATGTCCGGCTCGTCCGCAATTACGCCCAGCAATGGAAGGCGCAGAATCGCGTTGACGTCTTCAACCGAGAGCATCTTGCCCTTCTTCACGAGCTGCGGACGCAAGCGGTTGATGATAAGTTGCGGCTTGAACTTGTTTCCGAGCAGTCCGATAACGCGATCTACGTCGCGCACCGCTGAAACTTCGGGCGTGCACACGACGATCGCTTCATCGGCCCCGGCCACGGCGTTTTTGAAACCCAACTCAATGCCGGCCGGACAGTCGATCAATACGTAATCGAAACGCTCCCGCAGGCGTTGCACGAGCTCGCGCATCTTCTCAGTGTCGACTTCTTCTTTTTCGCGTGTTTGCGCGGCGGCTAGCAACATTAGCTTTCCGGTGTGCTTGTCCGCAACGAGCGCATCGTCCAACGTGGCTTTCTCTTCAAGCACGTCGAGCACGTGATGCTTCACCCGGCTCTCGAGTCCGAGAACGATGTCGAGGTTGCGCAGGCCGACGTCGGCATCGACTAGCGCAACAGTCGCTCCGCGCTGGGCAAGCGCCGTCCCGAGATTTGCGGTCGTCGTAGTCTTGCCGACGCCGCCTTTCCCGGAAGTTACAACGATGGCGCGCCCAAGCTTCACAGGTGCTGCAGCCGGAACGTCGTCCTGAATGGGTTGGTGCATCATTACCCCGCTTTCAGAGCGTCGAAGAGACGCCCGAAGAAGCCTTGCGAATCGAAAGTCGTGAACGGTACGAGCTCGCCATCCAAACGTCTCGCAATTTTGTCGTAAATTACGCGCAGCTTTGCCGTCTCGTCTAAAACGATCGGCTCTCCGCGGTTGGTCGTGTCGATCACTTCCTCGTCATCCGGAACGATACCAAGCAACTCGACGGAAAGAATCTCGCAAACATCTTCGACCGAGAGCATATCGCCGGTGCGCACCATGTCGGGGCGCAAACGATTGACAATCAAGCGAATCGGAATGTTCTTATCGTTTAACTTGCCGACGACGCGATCGGCATCGCGGATGGCGCTTACCTCAGGCGTCGTTACAATGATTGCTTCTTTCGCCCCGGCAATGGCGTTTCGGAAACCGCCCTCGATCCCCGCCGGGCAGTCGATTAGAACGAAATCCGCAATCTCTGCAGCTTGATCGACGATGGAAGCGAACTGCGCTTCGGTGATCGAGTCCTTGTCGCGCGTTTGTGCCGCCGGCAGAATCGAAAGCGATTCGAAGCGTTTGTCTTTTATGAGCGCTTGACGCAATTGACAGCGGCCTTCGGCGACTTCGACGACGTCGAAAACGATGCGCTTCTCGAGACCAAGCACCAGATCGAGATTGCGTAAGCCGATGTCAGCGTCCATTAGGATGACGCGCTTGCCGCGCTTCGCAAGTGCTGCACCGAGATTCGCGGTCGTCGTCGTTTTTCCGACGCCGTCCTTGCCTGAAGTAAGAACGATTTTACGAGCGCTCATAACTATGCGAGCACCTCCCCAGCTTTAGCAAACGGAACGATAACGATACGGTTGTCGCGCACAAATGCTACCTCGGGTTCCGCCGTCGCTTTGCGCTGGCCTTCATTTGCGGCGATACACGTTGCAATTCGCAACTGTGTAGCATCCAAGTGCAATGCATAGACGCGCGCGTTTGCGTCGCCTTGCGCGCCCGCGTGGGCAACACCGAGCAACCGCCCAAAGACGAGAACATCGCCGGTGGCAACTAGCTCGG
>JAMXLG010000287.1 GCA_024281135.1 Vulcanimicrobiia bacterium
TCGCTCGTCCCTATCAAAGCGCGGCATAGGCACAGGTGTGTATTATCCGACTCCGTTGCATCTGAACCCGCTGTTTTCAGGGCTTGGATATTCGCCGTCAGATTTCCCAATTTCAAACTACGTCGCCAAACACGTGTTGGCGTTGCCGGTTCATCCCTTACTGCGAGAAGAGGATGTTCGGATCGTCGCAAACGCGATTAGGGAAGGATTAGGAGCATAGTGCCCATTGCAAAGACGCGAGTCGCAGTCGTAGGGTACGGCGCAATCGGCCGCCATCACGCACGAAACCTCGCCTCGATGGGCAACGTCGATTTCGTCGGCGTGGCGGATTCGAGCGAACTAGCGCGGGCAGACGCCGCGCAACAAGGTTTCGCCGTTTTTGACTCACTTGAGCGCGTCATAGATGCGGGCACCGATGCGGTTGTTTTAAGTGTTCCGACGGCGTTACACGCCGATTATGCGCTGCAGTGCATCGATGCTGGCGTTCCGATGTTGATAGAAAAGCCGATCGCAATGACGACTGAGAGCGGTGCGCAGATCATCGAGCTCGCTAGACGGCGAAGCGTTCCACTCATGGTCGGATATGTCGAGCGGTATAATTCGGCGGTTGTCGCTTTGCGAAACTTCATGCGTGAGGGTGGGCTCGGCAACGTTTACGGAATCAGCGCTCGTAGGGTCGGCACAATGCCGGCTCGGATCAAAGATGCGAATGTTCTAATCGACATCGGCGTACATGATATTGATTTGGCTGCGTTCCTCCTAGATTGTGACCTCTCGCTAAAGTCGGCCCAAGGCGGACGAGCGAGGTTAACCGATCGACTAGACTTCGCTTTCTTAGCTTTGCAAGGTCAAAGCGTTCCTATTCATATCGAATCAAATTGGATCACACCGGTTAAAGCACGAGAGGTATTCGTAACCGGAGAAAACGGCCTATGCCACGTGGACTATGTAACGCAGTCGGTGCGGTTCGCAGCGGCACGTGAGTTTCCCGTCGTTCGGACATTCGAAGGTGTGGTCGATCAGTACCAAGCGGGGGAGTTCGTTGTTTTACCACATGAGCGCGAAGAACCGCTACGCCGTGAATTGCGAACATTCGTGGCAGGGATCCGTGACGGAGATCTGCCCAATCCGGAGCTTTCGCTGGTTTCGCTACGAATCGCGGAAGAGGCTACTGCAATGATCGACGCAAACAATCACGTCAACGTCTAACGGCGAGAGAAGCATGAACAACGTTCAAAACCCTGCCTTCGTGCACGAATCGGCGACAATTGAGCCGAACGTCGTGCTCGGTAACGATACAAAGATCTGGCACGACGCGCAAGTTCGTACCCGAGCGATCATCGGCGAACGATGCGTTATCGGAAAGGGCGTCTTCATCGATTTCGACGTTGTGATAGGCGACGATTGCAAGGTCCAAAATTTTGCATGCGTCTATCACGGCGTCGAGCTCAAGCGCGGCGTCTTCGTTGGCCCGCACGTGGTCTTCACGAACGATCTGCGACCCAGGGCAACCGATCCGAACTTTGCGCCCTTACGAGATGGCGACTGGGAGGTGGGCCTTACGACGGTTGACGATGGAGCAGCTATCGGCGCGAACAGCACGATAATCGCAGGCACGAAAATCGGCGCCTGGGCAATGGTCGGCGCCGGTAGTGTGGTCACAAAGGACGTGGCGCCATATTCGCTCGTGATTGGGAACCCGGCTCGTCACCATGCTTGGTTGTGCCGATGCGGTCGTAAGGTCGATCAGCCTTCGTGCGAACGCTGTGGACCGCTTCCCATCGATCACCCGCTCGCGTCTAAGGCATGAGTGACGCAAGCGTCGCCGTGATCATGCCGACGTTCAACTCGGCGCGATACCTTGAGCGATGCCTCTTATCCTTTGAAAGCCAAACATACGCGAATTGGACGTTGTACTGCATCGATCGCGGCAGTACCGACGCGACCCTTGAGATTCTTGAGAGAACGGCATCGCGCTGGGACCGCCTAAAGATCATGGGCGGCGGCAACGAGCGCACGTCTCAGATAAACGTAGGCGTTAGGGCGTCGACGAGTGATTTCATCTACTACACTGCTTCGGACTTTTTCGTCGATGCAACGCTCCTTGAAGACGCCGTGCGAGCATGTGAAGCGTCAGATTCGGACGGCGCCTGGATTAATTGTATATCCTACGGGTCCGGATTTTGGGCGAGGGTACGCAACTTGGAACGCTCGACGTACTTTGGCAGCGAGAAGTTCGAGGGCGTTCGGTTCTTCCGTCGTGACGTTTATTTGAGAGTAGGCGGTTACGACGACAACGTGCCGATTTTTGAAGAGTACGATCTTCAGGACAGAATGCTTGGGGCTGGAGCTCGTTTGACTCGCGTTACGACGAGTGCCGAGTATCACATGGGTGAACCGGAGTCGCTCGTGGAGATCGTTAGAAAGTCGTATTACTACGGCACCCAATATGTTGCGCTGCTAGAAAAGCAGCGGACCGGAGCGCTTCGCCACGCAAACCCGATTCGTAGCAGTTTTTTCCGCCACTGGCAGACGTTTCTGAAAAGCCCTTTGTTGACGGCGGGATTCATCGTGATGCTTGCGGCAAAATATGGTGCAGGCGCCGCGGGAGCGCTGACCGCGGTGTGGCGCAAGGCGCTCCGTAGTAACGCGTAATGGCCGACTTCGCTGAGCCGCTGAGGCAGAGGTTGGTAAACGTCTGCTGCGACCTGTGTGGCTCAGATTCTACGCGAACCGTTATGCGGAAGCGCGCGGTGTTATTCCAACATGACTTTTCGATTGTCCAGTGCAGGGTGTGTCGCCATATTTACGTTAATCCCCGGCTAAAAGACGACACGATCGATAGTCTCTACGATGAGGATTACTACGAGGGCAGAGGGTTCGACCGGACGATTCGATATACGGCGCGTGAGCCGGACGATTATGTGCTAGAGAAGTATCGCGACGAACTCGAGACCATTCGTGGCGCACTAGGTGGGACATTGTCGTCTAAGGCAACGTTGGACGTAGGATGCGGCTCGGGAGCGTTTGTTCGAGCTTTACGACTAGCAGGCGCCGAAGCGTGGGGATTCGATTCGTCCCCCTATTCGTCCAAGCTGGCAATTGCTAACGGCGCCCCATTGATAGCGGCGAACATCGGCGAGTTGGTCAGATACGAGGGACAGTACGACCTCGTAAGCGCAATTGAAGTCATCGAGCACACAACATCACCGCTGGAATTTCTAGTATCCATCCGGCGACTGCTAAGGCCGGGAGGCGTGCTCTTCCTCGAAACCGGCAATTGGAACTTGGTGCGCCTTGTGCCGGGCACGCCATATGTTATGCCCGAGGGTCACCTCCATTACTTCAATCCCAAAACGCTTTCAGCGTTCCTCGCGAAAGCGGGCTTCGAAGTATTGCGCCCCATGAATTACACATGGGCCGGCTGGAGATTGGTCGGGAAACGCCTGGGTCCCATAGGTGCATCCGCTTCTCGAGTAGCGGCAGCGGCTGCACGCACCCTCGTTCCGGTGTTCGGGCCGTTTCCGCTTGGGCGGCGACCAGGTTCCTAATTCCGGCGGTCTATGCTAATTGGGAAGTTGGCTCCGCGGCGCGGCGAAGCTCAATTGCCAAGAAATGCGCGTGACGCGGATCGACTCGCGAAGCAAAACGCGAAGCTTTTCCCCAAAGCGGCGCGTAGCCCGACGTGGCGTAGCGCGTAACGACGAATCCAGCCTTTTCGGCGCCGTCCCGTAGTGCGGCATAGGCGAGTACGCGAACGTGCCCGACGACGCCAACGACACCTCCTTCAGATACCTGGTCCAATACCGTTTCGTCGGCGACGCAATCCGTATGAACTGCGAACGGATTCCCGACGGATTGCCCGTCAAAGAAAGACGAAGAGAAAGGCTGTAGGCCCAATACGAGCGCTGCGATGTTGGCCCAGCTGCTGAGATTCTCGGTAAGGACAACGGCGGTGCCGCCGGGCTTCAACACGCGGTAGATTTCTTCTAAGTAGAAGCGGGTGCGATGCATGTGCTCTATGTTCTGACTGGAGATGACCGCATCACACTCACGATCGAGTACAGGCCAGTGTAAGCTTAAATCACACTTCCGTCCGTCGATGCCTTTCTCGCGCGCAAGCCGGAGCTCCGAGTCTCCGTACTCCAATCCGATGATTTGCGATGCTCGCGCAGCACGAGCCCAGCGCAGCGTGAGGTCGCCTGATCCACAGCCAACGTCGAGGAGCGTTTTTGCTGGACTTCCCTCTCTGAGGAACTGTTCGCCTAAAGCGTCGCAATCTTGACGCCCTGCAATATAGATGTGAGCGGCGGTCTTTCTAAGCGATATCATTGTATACCGCGGAAAAGCAGCTCTTTTTTCTTAGTTACAAAGTTGATTCAGTTTCTGTAGGTTTTGATCTTATTGACGCCGGCCTGATGCATCGCGGCTTCGACAGCGTTGGTGTCCGCTTCGCTGCACTGATAGGCAACGACGACGCGGCCCTCGTCCAGCGCATCATTGTAATTCGCACGTTCGTCGTCGGGAATCGGCAGAATCCCGACTTCGGCTTGAACGTATTCGTCGTTTAGAAAATCCAAGCCGCTGCCGCTGCTGGTAAGTCCCGGAACGCCGGTGCCACCACCGCTCGTCATGATCGCGGTATCCATACTGGCCAAAGTGCCAAAGTCATCGCCTGAGATCGACTGTCCGGGGTGGATAAAATTCAGAAATGACTCGTCGTGCTCTTCCGTTGGCGCTTCGCGCGTAATGACGCTGAGCTTCGAGTGGTCGATGTTTGGAACGCCGCCGAGAATTTTCTCGAGTTCGGAGACATCGTTCGTCGGAACGATACCGGTAACGTAGCAAGGCACGTTGTTACTCCTTCGACAGGCTCAGGATGACGGTAGCTAGCGTTTGAAGTCGCGTACTGCGGCGGCCAAACGCAGGATGCCTTCTTGGATCTTTTCCTCGGAGGCGTTGGAGAAATTCAAGCGCATTCCGTCGTGGAAATCGCGGTTCGGATAGAAACTCACGCCGGGGACGAACACGACCTTCTCCTCCGCGGAAACTCTCAAAAGCGCTTCCGTGTCTACGCCCTCGACGGATGCCCACAAGAACATACCACCATTGGGGCGATTGAAACGTACGCCCGGCGGCATCATTTCGGAGAGCGCCTCGACCATGACATCGCGACGATGCGCGTATGTTTCGATAATGCGTTCAACGTGCGCATCAAATGCACGGCGCTTGCTGACGTAGCGATGGAAGACGTATTGCGCGAGCGATCCCGTTTGCAAGTCCGTCCCTTGTTTGGCGAGCGCAATTTTGTCGCGCACTTCGTGATCCGGAACTGCAAGCCACGCAACGCGCATACCCGGCGCCATGATTTTGCTCCCAGTCCCCAAGTAGATGACGCACGCGGTTTTCGCAAGTGAAATGAGCGAGGGCAGATCTTCGCCTTCAAACCGCAGCTCACCGTATGGATCGTCCTCGACGATCGGGAGATCGAACTCTTCGCAGATGCGCACGAGCGCTTCGCGACGGTTCGCCGCGAGCGTGCGTCCCGTCGGGTTTTGGAAGTTCGGAACTAGATAGAGGAACTTCGGGAACGGATCGGCGTGTTCGAGCAGGCGCTCCAGCGACTCGGGGACGACGCCGTCCTCATCCGTCTCTACTGTTAGATAACGCGCTTGATACGCATCGAACGCTTGAATCGCGCCGAGGTACGATGGATTCTCGAGAACGACGTGATCGCCGGGATCGAGCAAAATCTTTCCGATCAAATCGAGGCCTTGTTGCGACCCGTTGACGATCAGAATCTCACTCGGGTCGAACAGTTGGTGCAAACGGCCCGAAAGCCGATCTGCGACCCACGTACGCATTTCCGGAATGCCTTCGGTAACGCCGTACTGAAGCGCGGCCGCGCCGTACTCATCCATCACCTCTGCAGTGCACTGCGCAATCTCGCGCGTGGGGAAGAGTTCCGGCGCCGGCAATCCGCCGCCGAACGAGATCACGTCCGGTTGTTGGGTGACCTTCAGCATCTCGCGGATGGTAGAGGCCCGCAACCGGGCTGTGCGTTCGGCGAACTTCGCCGCGCGAGATACCGTCGTCATAAGGTGGATAGGTATTAGCCGACGGGCATCGGGGGTCCGCCTATCGTTGGCCGCGGCGGAATGGCGCCCGGTGCAGAGGGTGTCTCAGGTACAAAGGTCAGGATCACTGCGCCGAGCCCGACGAGCGCTGTAAGCAACGTTACCAGAACGCCGACGACGGGAACCAATTGGGCGGCCGTCAGGAGCGTCAGCCCGAGGACCAAAGCAACGAGCGGCGTCGGCGTCGCATTCGGGGAGAGCAGTTCGTAGAAACGACGTCCGACAAGGAGCGCGAGCGCGGCGGTACCGATGAATAACGCGGCCGCGAGCAACACGAACTCGACGAAGATCAACGGGATCAAGACGACCGTGATCGCGAGCAATACCGCGACCGGAATCACTGCGACCCAGCCGAAAAGTCCGGCGCCGGTCGCCAACGCGGGATGCTGTTCGAGGCGTCCAACCGCCATGCGCGTGCGCAACGGGAAGATCAAGAAGAAGAGCAACACGACGACACCCCATGCAACGTGCCACCACATGCGGCGATCGGGCGCGTACGTCTGCACCGAAGTTGCGTCGCCGGCCCACGGGACGATCGCGCGTGCAACATCTCCACCGACTGCGACGTGCTCCTGACCGTTGATCCGGCCGTCGCCGCGCAAGATGATGTTGCCGCCGACAACGTTGACGTCACCGTCAACGGTGCCTGCGACCGTTACGTCGCCGCCGACGACGTTGATGTCGCCTTCGACGACTTGTCCCGGTTCAACGACGACCGATCCGAAGTACGATCCGCCGTGATAAATGCTGCGCACTTCGGCTTGCGCAGTGCCGGTGGTAGCGAACGTTACGGCAAAGAACGCAGCGAGCAGCGAGACGACAAAAAGATGCGTTCTGTTCATGGGGCCTCCGAGCGTGCCAGGACCGCTGCCAATCGCGGGCGTACGAATCGATAGAAATAGATGAATGCACCGGCGAGCAATACATCGATGAAGAGTACGAAGCTCACAACGCCGACAACAGCCGGCGCGGCCGGGCCGACCCCGTGAGCAACGCCGGTTACCGTAGCAAACACGTTTGCTGCGCCCGACCATACTGCTGCGAGTGCGTGTTGAACGTATGCGACGCGGGGACCGAGGAGTGCAAAGGCACCACTCAGCGCGATCCATGCGGCGACGAGATAAAAGATCAATAGCGACCAGACGGACAACCGCCGCTCGACGGCAACCGGCGTCGTGCGTGCTTCCGCCATAACGGCGAACGTAAAATTGGCGGGAAGGTCGACGCTCTTCGTCGTCGCCATCAGTGCGTCGACGACGCGTAACTCATTTACGAGTTCCGCGCACGCATCGCACGTCTTGAGATGTGCGGAAATCGCCGCCATCTGGCGCGGCGGCAGCGTCGCTTCAACGTAGCGGTCGAGCAGAACTTCACACCAGGAGCAGCGCACGACGCCCTCCCCTCTCGTTGATCGTCGCGGCACGGGCGCGCTCTTCGCGCTCCTGCATCTTCTTTGCAAGTGCAATTTTGCCGCGATGGATCAAGGTCTTGACGTTGCCGAGCGAGAGCCCGAGCGTACTCGCGATCGTGTGGTATTCCATGTTGTCGAAGTATCGAAGTGCCAAGACCGTCCTCGTCCGTTCCGGTAGTTCCGCGAGCGCTTCGCGCAGTTCGCGCTCGGCCTCGCGGCGCAGGATCCCGCCGGCAGGATCCGACTCTTCAGCGGGATCCGGGAGCGCGTTCTCGAGCGTTTGGTCTTCCGGCAGTTCCTGAGTGACCGGCCGTTTTAGCGACTTACCCAGGTGCGTGCGAACCACGTTTCGCGCGATTTGGTAGATCCACGTCGAGAATCTACCGAGTTGCGGGTTGAACGTGCCCAAATGCGCGTACGCCCGCAAGAACGTCTCCTGCGAGAGGTCCGACACATCGGCGGAGCTTCGAACGCTTGCTCCGATGAAGTTTGCGATGCCGCGTTTGTACCGGTCCACCAGCTCGGCGAAAACTTCCGTCTCGCCGTCGCGGATGCGCCGGACTAGAGCTTCGTCGCTCTGAGCCTCGATGGCCATCCCTCTCGTTTCTCGTGTCCCTCTGGCACGTGGTACTGCGGGTATCCGTGTTTGTTACAGCAGGCCGAGTTCGCGCAGCGTCGGGTTCGCCGCATCTTTGGGGCTGAGCAGCGGCTCGAAGCCGGCTAACGGCCATTCAATGCTTACGTCGGGATCGTTCCACGCCACACCGATCTCAGACGAGGGATCGTATTCCGCGGTTTGCTTGTAGGCCAGGAGCGTGTTGTCTTCAAGTGCGAGGAAGCCATGCAGGCAACCGGCCGGTATGTAAACTTGTGTGTGCGAAGCTCCATCTAATTTGATGCCGAGCCATTGGCGATACGTGGGACTGTCCTCGCGTATATCGACGATTACGTCAAACGCAGAGCCTTCGAGCACTTGTACGAGCTTTGCCATGCGGCGGTCGCCGTGCAGCCCGCGAAGCGTTCCACGCTTCGAAAGCGAGACGTTGTCCTGAACGAACGTATTCTTGATCCCGGACCGCGCGTAGCGCGATGCTGAAAACGTTTCTTTGAAATATCCGCGATCGTCGTCAAAAACGTTTGGCCGGATGGTCAGTGCACCTGATATCGTAAGTTCTTTGACTTCCATACCTACAGGACGAGTTGTTTGAGTGGTATCGCATGGAGGGTCGAGCCGTTTGCAATAAACAAAGTGTTTCCTACAATCACCGGTGCTGCCGTACTAAACGGCTGATTCTTTCCTAGAACGTTATTGACTTCGCCGGTGCTCGCGTCTACTGCGTACAGCAATCCTTCTGTGTCACCGAAGATCACTTTTCCATTCCAAAAAAGTGGGCTCATTTTTACTGGACCAGCGGTGTGAAAGCGCCATAGAATTTTGCCGTCCGCCACGCGAAAAGCAATCAACTCGTTCGTAGTGGGTACAGCCTGATAAAGTATGTGGTCGTGCACCATACCTGAGATTCCGCGTTCATTCGAACCTACAGCCGTGTAATATCCGAGGCCGCCGACCCAACGCCACTTGCGCTTGCCTGATTTCGTATCAAACGCTTCTACGTCGTTACGTCCTATCCAACCGAGACCATTCGGTCCGTACCAGGTGTACAATGACCCTTCACACATAACGAGGTGGTCCGCGACCGTTGGCGAGCAATCAGCATTCGGATGAGGTGCTGACCACGCGATTTTCCCACTTTCAGGTTCCACAGCGATAATATGCGACGCCTCTGGCGACAAAACGTAATCCAGTCCGTGGCTGGAAACGAGAAACGCAAGACCATCTGCGATCGCCGTCGCCGACATCGTTGTTACGCCGGGCATCGGCGTTTTCCAGATCAGGTGCCCGTCTTTGACATCTAACGCGTAGGCATGCATGTCTCCGTTTGAGAAAATCAATTTCCCGCCAATCACTTCCGGGGTGGGCATGTCCTCGCCGACGGTGTGATACTTCCACACGGGTTTGCCGTCGGTCGCGCTTAGGGCGATAATATCGTCACCTTTTTTAGTGCCCCAAATCGTCGTGGCTCCCGCGTCTTTGAGGACATCGTTTGTTCCAGTCCCTACGAACACAAGTCCGTTCGCTATCACTGGCGTCGACATGACGATTCTGGGTGTATCGGTCGACCAGTGGGGTCTTCCCGTAGCAATATCGATTGCCCAAACCTTTTTGCTGAAACTGTCGACAAAGATCGTATTCCGCACGACGGCAAGGCTTCCATTGACCTTTCCCTTCGTGTCAAAGGACCATGTCGCAGAAAGTGATCCGGGGAAGACTGCGTTATTTCCGTCGTTCTCTTGGTAATTCGTCCAGGTTGACGGTGTCCAATAATCTCCTTTTGGGCTCGTGCCGTGAAACTTGCCGGTTGGCCTAATTGCCACACTGGGTCGAGGCGAAGCCGGTGGCTGCGCTTGAGTTTCACGCGAACAGTTTGACAGCACGAGGGCAGCCAACATCGCAAAGACCACGCGTAGTTTCTGCATCAACCTTCCACTATGTTAGGTGTATGTTAGGTCGCGCCGCGAATTCCCATTGACTCAGCACGAGCGACAGATTTTAGCCCGCATGCTTGAGAAGGCGCTGATTGCTGCGGCTGCCCAAAGGGTGGCCCTGCGCCTTTGGCCAGAGCCCCAGGAACGCAGAGGTCGCGTTTCGTGCCTGAACACGACTGTAGTTTTGCGGGGACTAATGGGCAGATTCGTCGTAGCCTGCCGCAGATGACGGCTAACGGCACTGCGACTACATTTTCCACCAGGGCGATAGTGAATGCCGGCGCGCTGGTGTTCGCAGGCTCAATGCTTTTGAGCGTCGGCGGTTTCGTCTTTCACGCAATCGCCAGCCGAAAACTCGGTGTAGCGGATTATGGCGCGTTATACGCGCTTATCTCCCTGTACACGATCGGCGTCATCCCCGTGACGCTGTTTGCCCCAGTTGTAACGAAGTATGCTGCGGAGTTCTCAGCACTGCACGACGACTCTCACGTGCGGGGACTGATTAACTTCATACTCGTAGCGTTCGGATTGTTTGGTTTGTGCTACATCGCACTCTCCGCTTTATTTGCTACCCCGATCGGCGACTTCTTGCGGGTTCCAGGATGGGAGATTCCGATCGTCGGCGTGATGGCAGCTATCGGCACACTATCCGCTACCTTGCGTTCGATCGGCCAAGGCGTGCATGACTATCTTGCCTTCGGCTTGTCCATGGCAGTAGAGGGCATAGGAAAGGTCGGCGTACTGTTGGCGTTTGTTGTGACGGGTCTCACGTTATTTCGCGGTACGCTATCGTTTGCTGGAGGTATGCTTTTTGGTGCCGTGTTGATTTTTGCGGCCCTCGCGCGTCGATATTCTCGCATAGCGTCTTCGCCGGTTGTATTAGACTGGCGACGGATACTCGGGACTACGGCCGCTGCCGCATCCCTCACGTTGACCACAACATTCATCGGATTTGGCGATGTGCTCATCGTCAAGCATGCATTCCCGGCACACGAAGCCGGACTTTATTCCGCAGCTTCGCTCTGTGCAAAGATCTTATTGTATTTTGTCGGTTTCGTTCCGACGATTTTGATCCCCCAGGCAACGCACCGTCACGCTCGAGGAGAGCGTACGCGCCGGACCCTCTTGGCGGCGTGCGTCTTCGTTGCAGGCGTCTCCCTCATAGGTGTCTTCGCGTATCAGGTTCTGGGAGGATTCGTTCTTCACACGCTAGTCGGTAGAGCCTTCGATGAGGCGCTTCCGCTGCTCCCGACCTACGCTGCTGCAATGGCATTGCTCGCACTGACCAATACGCTGGGAGCATATGCACTTGCTACGCATCGGCTGGCTTTCGTCGTCCCGCTCGTTCTGGCGACGCTCGGAACACTCGGGCTCATTGCGTTCGCCCATCCATCACTCGCAGCGGTTACGAATGAGTTGCTGCTCGGAAATTTTGTCATGTTTGCGGCGCTGGGCGTTCCCCTGGGTATCCAGGGCCTACAACATCTTCGTCAATGAACGTTCTCCTTTTAGGCGGCTCCGGCCAACTTGGGCGCGAGATACTAGCACGATGGAAAGAAGACGCGATTACGGCGCCCTCGCACGCTGACCTCGATCTCGGCGCGTGGGATCGATCGCAAATGTGGATCGAGAAGATCCGTCCCGACATTATCGTTAACTGCGCCGCGTTTCACAACGTCGATCTGTGTGAGACGCAAGCTTCGGAGGCCTTTCGCATCAATGCGATCGCCGTCGACAAGTGGGCGGAGGCGTGCGTACCGGCCGGCATCGATTTCCTGACCATTAGCACCGACTACGTCTTCGACGGCGAGACGAATCAACCGTACACCGAAGACGATTGCGACCGCCCGATTTCGGTCTACGGTGCATCGAAACGCGCGGGAGAGTCGCTCGTGTTACGGCGTGACATGAAAGCGTTCATCGTTCGTACGTGCGGCGTATACGGGATCTTTGCGTCGCAGTCGAAGGGCACGTTCATCGACCGAATCATCAAACAGGCAAGAGCCGGCGAAGTAATTCGCGTTGTGAATGACGTGGTCGCATCTCCTACATATGCTGGCCACCTCGCGCAAGCGCTTCGCAAGCTCGTCGACACGCGCAAATACGGTTTGTATCATGCATGCAACGTTGGTCCGGTCTCGTGGTACGACTTTGCGGTCAAAGCGCTGGAACTCGCTGGCATCGAATATCCGATCGAGTCGATCAGCGCGCGAGAATGGAAAGCGGCAGCGCGCCGGCCGGTGTACTCTGCGCTCGCAAACGCGAGGCTTGATCTGCTCGGGATCAGGCTACCTCCGTGGGATGCCGGCATCGCATCGTATCTGAGCGATAAGGCCTCTTAAGGAAAGGGATGCCGCCACCCGATAGCACGTCTATGGCGGTGAGTCGCGCGTGAACGCGGTTGCATATATCGTTGCCGGTTTCTTGATCGGAGCGCTGATCGCGTATTCGGGCGTCGGAGCCGGCGCGCTATTGACGCCGATGCTGGTGTTTTCAGGGATCCCCTCGTCGACTGCAATCGGGTCGGACCTGCTCTTCGCGCTGGTCACAAAGATCGTCGCGCTCTTTGCACATGTTCGCGCAAAAACGATCGATTGGGACTTGCTCAAAGTATTGGCTCCGGGTGGATTCTTCGGCGCAATCGCGGGACTTGTATTAACCGACGTGTTGCACGTTCGGCTTACTCATTCGGAAACCGATCGCGCGCTGCGGATTCTTCTGGGCATCGCACTCGTCATTGCAGCGACGGCCATTGCGATTCGTCCGTTCCTGCGTCGCGGAGTCGCGGCTCCGCCAGTTCGCCCACGCAAACGGTTAGCGATGTTGGGCTTTTTCGTCGGTCTGATGGTAAGTCTGACGTCGATCGGCGCGGGATCGCTGATGCTGCCGCTGCTGCTAATCGCGATGCCCGGGTTGGCGCTCACGCGCTTGGTCGGCACGGATATTGCGTTTGCGGTCGTCTTGCTTGCCCCGTCACTGCTTGGCCACGCTGCGCTCGGCGACGTTAATCCCAAGCTTTCGGGGCTGCTATTACTCGGAGCCATCCCCGGCGTCGTCCTGGGCGCTCGCATCCATATTCGCGTGCCGGACGCGCTCTTTCGGTTCGGCATGGCTGCGATTCTAACAACCGTCGGCCTCTTCATGATCGCCCCTCTTTAAGGAAAACAGGCTCGTCGCCCTTAAGATAGGCGGGCTATGGAACTCCGTCTCGATTCGGCTATCGTCGGGCGCTGCCGCGAACTCGCTGCGTCCATCGTGGACCCTGTAAGCTCATTTATCGCCGATCACTCGACCGTCGCGGTCGAGCGCTCGGTTCTTCGCTTGCTGGGTGTTGACGGCGTCGGTCCTGACGAAGTTCCGATTCCGAACATGATCGTGGACAGTCTGAGTGCGCACGACCGCCAAGCGGGTGTCGCTCTTGCCTTCGGCCGCGCTTTGGCGGAGACCGGTCTCGAGCCGCGACAGCTCGGCGATGCACTCGCCGCAGGTACGCACACGCTGAGCGATTTCGCGAATGTTCCGGAAGCTGCGGCGCGCGGCGCGCTTGCTCCGTACGTAAATGCGGCGCTCGATCGCATACGTGAGCGACGCGTGGAACGCGACGAACGGCTTGCGCGTCTTCCGCAATTGCCGCCGCCGTTGCTCTACGTCATCGTTGCAAGCGGCAACATCTACGAAGACCGGACAGCCGCCGTTGCCGCAGCCGAAGCAGGCGCGCAGATCATTGCGGTGATCCGCTCGACGGGACAGTCGCTACTGGATTTCGTTCCGTTCGGTCCCACGACCGAAGGGTTCGGTGGCACCTACGCGACGCAGGCAAACTTCAACATCATGCGCGAGGCGCTCGACGGTATTTCCGAGCGCGAAGGCCGCTATGTCATGCTCACCAATTACGCGAGCGGATTGTGCATGCCTGAGATTGCGACGATGGCGGCGCTCGAACGGCTAGATATGTTGCTGAATGATTCGATGTACGGGATTCTTTTCCGCGACATCAATATGAAGCGGACGTTCATCGATCAACATTTCAGCCGCATGCTCAACGCCCATTCCGGCATCATCATTAACACCGGCGAGGACAACTATCTCACGACAGCCGATGCCGTCGAACAAGCACCGGCCGTGCTGGCATCGCAGTTCATCAACGAAGAATTCGCACGTCGCGCCGGCATGCCGGACGAACAGATCGGCTTGGGCGATGCGTACGAAATCAACCCCGACCTGCAAGATGGATTCTTATACCAGGTTGCGCAGGCGCAGCTTGCACGTCAGATCTTCCCGAAAGCGCCGCTGAAGTACATGCCGCCCACCAAGCATATGACCGGAGATATCTTCAAAGGTCACTTGATCGACGCGATGTTCAATCTCACGTCGGTCATGACGAAGCAGACCATTCATCTCTGCGGCATGTTGACCGAAGCGATCCACACGCCGTTCCTCGGCGACCGTACGCTCTCAATTGAAAATGCGAACTACATCATGAACACCGCGCGTCATTTCGGCGACGAGATTACGTTCAAGCAGGACGGCATCATCGAGCGCCGCGCGCAAGCGGTGCTTTCCGACTGCGAGGACTTGCTGCACCGCGTCTCCGATATGGGGTTGATGAATGCGATCGAGGCGGCGGTGTTCGCCGACGTTTCCCGTTCGCCCGACGGCGGTCGTGGCTTCGAAGGCGTCTTCGAACGCAACGAGCGGTATTGGAATCCTTTTGAAGAGGCATTGTCCTCGGCGCCCCTTCGACAAGCTCAGGGTGACACGGTGACCGCATGACGCAGATCGTCAAGCCGTACGGCGATACGATGAACGACGGCAAGGTCCAGTTCTCGTTTACGCTGCCGGTGGAATGGAGCGAAGCTGCCGACGAAGCCGCGCGGCAACTCGCAACAAAGATGGGATTCACGGACGTGCAAGTCGTCGAAGGCCGCAAAATTGCGAAGGGCTTCTCATTCTTCGTGCTCTACGGCAGCACGACGCAAAGCATCGACTTCTCGACGATCAAGGCGCCGTCGGTGAAAAGCCATACGATGTCTATGGAAGAGATCGATGCCTTCGTGCACGAGCGTCTCGGCCGCAAGATCCGCATCGCGGGCGCCTGTATTGGTACTGATGCGCATACGGTCGGGATCGACGCAATCCTCAATATGAAAGGTTACAAAGGTGACTACGGTCTCGAACGTTATCACTCGTTCGAAACGTTCAATCTCGGTAGTCAAATCGCCGTCGAAGATTTCGTCAAGTTCGCGAAGGAGCACGCCGTTGACGCACTGCTCGCATCGCAGGTCGTGACGCAAAAGGGCAGCGACATTAAAAACTTCACCGCGCTTGCGGAATTGCTCGAAGCAGAAGCGTTGCGCGATAAAGTGATTCTTATCTGCGGGGGCCCGCGTGTCACGAATTTGATGGCAAGCGAACTTGGTTACGACGCCGGGTTCGGACGCGGTACGGTTCCGAGCGAAGTTGCTGCATTTGTTGCGACGACGCTTGCGGGACGCGTGACGGCCGGTAGCCAATAACCGGGCACGGTGCTTAGCGACCTTCTTGGTTGGTTTACCGGCAAAGACGCTAACCGGCGCAAATATCCGCGCAAGCGTAAGCCGTACCGTGCGACCGTGTCGGTCGACGGAGGGCTGACGCAGAAGCCCGCCATCGGGCTGGATATCAGCGGCGGCGGATTGTGCGTGCTTACGCAAGAGCCGGTAGGCCGTGATGAGTTCGAAGTTCGCGCGACGATTGAAACGCGCGTCCTTCGGATGCGCGCGAAAGCTGTATGGCAAGATACGGTTTCGCATCAGGGCAAATCCGTGTGGCGCTACGGTATGCGCTTCACGGGTATTTCGGCCGACGATTGGGACGCGATCATCCGCTATACCACCGATAAGCCGGTAGCCGAAGCGAACAAAGCACAAGATGAACTCGTCACCGTCCGGATGACGCCGGACGATGCAAATCGCTTGTTGCCCGTCGCGCTCCAAGCGCGATTGCTGCAAGCGCTGGTCGAACGGCGCCGTTTAGCGCCGATCCAAGAAAATGTAACGCCGCTCGTGCAGTACTTCTACTCCGGCGTCGTCCGCCACAACAACGCTTTGGTTCACCGCTTGACGATTCAGTCGAAAGTCGTGGGTCCTGAAGGCGCGGAAATTTACGAGACGCGCTTCGTCTTCGACGACCAGGGCACCAACATCCAGATCCTCAATTAGACTCGGAGCGCCGTGAAAAAGACCGCCCTCATTACCGGGATAACCGGGCAAGACGGCTCGTACCTTGCCGAATTACTATTGGAGAAGGGCTACCGCGTCGTCGGGATGACGCGTCGCACGTCGACCGACGTGCACGAACGCATCCAGCATATTTTCGAGGATATCGAGTTCGTTTCAGGCGATCTCCTCGATCAAACCTCGATCACGACGATCATTAACGATGTGCGCCCGACCGAGGTTTACAACCTCGCTGCGCAATCGTTCGTTCCGACGTCGTGGGCGCAACCGGTATTGACCGGAGAATTTACCGCGCTAGGTGTAACGCGTGTCCTCGAAGCGATTCGGTCGGTGGATCCGAAAATTCGATTCTATCAAGCGTCGAGCTCGGAGATGTTCGGCAAAGTCGTCGAAGTACCGCAAAAAGAATCAACTCCGTTCTATCCGCGCAGTCCGTACGGCGTGGCAAAGGTCTACGGTCATTGGATCACCGTGAACTATCGCGAATCCTACGACATGTTCGCGGTGAGCGGAATATTGTTTAACCATGAGTCGGCGCGTCGCGGAAAGGAGTTCGTCACACGCAAAATCACCGACGGGGTTGCACGCATCAAACTTGGCCTCACGAAAGAATTGCGGCTCGGTACGCTCGATGCGCAGCGCGATTGGGGCTATGCCGGTGACTACGTCCGCGCGATGTGGATGATGTTGCAGCATCCGACGCCGGATGACTACGTAATTGCGAGCGGACGCACGCACAGCGTTCGCGACTTCGTGCGCATTGCATTTGAAGCGGCCGGTTTGGGAACGTATGAGCCTTATGTCGTGCAAGATCCCCGTTTCATGCGTCCGGCGGAAGTCGATCTGCTCATCGGCGATCCATCCAAAGCGAAGCGCGTGCTCGGCTGGCGGCCGGAAGTGACGTTCGAGGAGCTTGTCGAGATGATGGTGCGCGCAGACATCGACCGCCTAGCGCCGCAGGTCGGCGTTTAGCCTTATGCGCGCGCTCGTCACCGGCGGGACGGGCTTTGTCGGCAGATATCTCACCACGGCACTGCAGAAGCAAGGCGACGAGGTCTTCGTGTGCAGCGGTCCGCATGACGCAGAGGGGTTCCCGCTCGATCTCAGCGATGTTGCGACGATTCGCGCGGCGCTCGATCTCGCGCAGCCGGATGTCGTGTTTCATCTTGCCGCGCAAACGTTCGTGCCCGATTCGCTCGAATCGCCGCAAGCAACGTACGAAGCCAACGTCGCGGGAACGGCAAACGTGGCGCGCGCGATTCGCGAGTACGCGCAATCCGAGCGCATGCCGCGGCTGGTCTTTACGAGTTCCGCTGAGGTCTACGGAAAACAGCCGGAGACTGCGTTCCCGTTGAAAGAAGCGACAGCGCTCGCACCGGCCAATCCGTATGCAGCGAGTAAAGCAGCCGGAGAGATGCTGCTCCTCGGCGAGGCGGCATCGTTTGGTCTCGATGTTGTTATTGCGCGAGCATTCAATCACATTGGTCCGGGGCAAAGCGATCGCTTCGTCGTGACCAATTTTGCGAAGCAACTGGCAACGATCGCACACGGCGGCGACCCCGTGCTCTACGTTGGAAATCTCGAAGCCAAGCGCGATTTTCTCGACGTGCGCGACGTCGTGCTTGCCTACATTGCGCTCGCCGCCAACGGTCTTGCGAGCGAAATTTACAATGTTTGCAGTGGTTGCGCGTATCCGATTCGGGACGCGTTGCGGGAATTGATCATCGCAGCGCACGTTCCCGTAGAGGTGCGCGAGGATCGATCGCGCATGCGTCCTTCCGATACGCCGCTCTTTGTCGGTGATAATAGGAAGCTGCGAGCGGCAACCGGCTGGGAACCGCAAATTCCGTTCCGTACCTCGATACGGGAGATATACGAAGCGGCTCGAACTACAAGCGCCCCATGACCGATCCTCGCAACGAAGAATTTCAGGCGCTTGTCTTCAAAAACCGCGGTGCGCTCCTCTCGATTCCCGCCGCCGTACTTGCGGCGTTCGGAAAGCCGAGCGCAACGAGCGTCGCTATTGGTTTGCCGCTTGCAATTGCCGGTGAACTCGTGCGCTGCTGGGCCGTCGGATATTCAGGCGTAACGACGCGCGGCGACGTCGTTGAAGCACCGAAACTCGTCACCGCGGGGCCGTATGCTCACGTTCGCAATCCGCTCTACGTCGGAAACTTTATCACGGCCCTTGGCTTCTCGATCGCGTTTACCGGAAAGAATTCGTTCGCGCAAAAGCTTGCGTTAATCGGTGGCTCGCTGGGCATCATGGCTGGTGTCTATTCGACAATCATTCCGCACGAAGAGCAGTTTCTGCGTTCGCAGTTCGGCGAAGAGTTCGATCGCTATTGCGAACGCGTGCCCGCGCTCATTCCGCAAGCGGAGCCTGCGACCGACCAGCAAGGTGAGTGGGATCCAAAAGTCATCAAGGAAGCGGAGACGCGAACGTTCGCGACCTTCGGCGCAATGCTAGGTGTGCTGATTCTGAAGACATTGCGCGCGTGAGGTAATGTCGACGCGTCGCCGGCTCGGCCTTGCTCTAGGACTCGCGTCCGCGGTAGCGGCGCTTGAATTTTGGGGCGGCGCGGCATCGCACAGTATTGCGCTCCTCACCGATGCGGTACACGTCTGCATGGACGTCTTCGCGCTTGCAATTGCATTACTTGCAGCAACCGGCGCGACGCGTCCCGCCAACCGTAGAAAGACCTTCGGCTACGGGCGCATCGAAGTGCTCGGTGCGCTCTTCAACGGCGCGCTGCTGTTCGGCGCGACGCTCGTCCTCATCTATGAAGCGATCCGCCGCTTCAGTTCGCCGGTTGAACCGCACGGTTCACTCATGACCGTGGTAGCGGCAATCGGTTTCGTCGTCAACGTTGGGATTGGTCTCACACTCTCACACGATCACAGTGACAATTTGAATGTTCGTGCCGCGCTCTTCCACGTTTTTAGTGACGCGCTAGGCGCATTCGCCGTCATCGTTGGCGGCATCATCATCACCGTTACGAACGATACGGCTTGGATCGATCCGTTGCTTTCGCTTTTTGTCGCGGCAATCATCATCGCCGGTGTGTTCCGCGTACTCAAGGACGCGGCCGACGTGTTGCTCGAAGGTGCACCGCCCGGTGTAGATCCCGGCGACGTAGAACGCGAGATGCTCGAGGTTCCCGGCATCACCGCTGTCCACGACTTGCACATCTGGACGCTCGGAACCAGCTCGCATGCTTTATCCGCGCACGTGCTTCTCGACGAGCCCCGGCTCCAGCAAGGCCCTCAGGTGCTCGAGCAATTGCGCTTGCTGCTTCAGGAGCGCTATCGAATCGGGCACGTCACCGTTCAGTTAGAGACCGAGCATTGCGATCCGGGAGGCATCATCATCTGCCGCCCCGACGCCGCCTCAGACTAAAGTAAGAAAGTAAAGCCTGAAGCCGTCCCGAAGCCGAGGCGGGTTATGAGTTCCATGAGTTCCAATGCCGTTGTTCTTTCCACTGCCCGGACGCCGTTCGGGAAACTTGGTGGTGCGCTTTCCTCACTCGACGCGACGACGCTCGGCGCCGTTGCACTCATCGGTGCGCTTCGTCGCGCCGGAGTCGATCCGTCCGAAATCGAGCACTTGATTTTCGGTGAGGTGTTACAAGCAGGCGTTGGCCAGAATCCCGCCCGGCAAGTCCTGTTTAAGACAGGCCTTGCGAAAACGACGACTGCGGAAACCGTCAATAAGGTCTGCGCATCGGGATTGCTTTCCGTTGCAAACGCCATGCGCTTGATCAACGCCGGTGCAAATTCCGTTGTAGCCGCTGGTGGCATGGAGTCGATGTCGAACGCGCCGTATCTGCTCAGAGACGCGCGCTTCGGATATCGCTTCGGCGACGGCACGGTTGTCGACGCGATGATCAGCGACGGACTCTGGGACGCGTACTTCCCGATGACGATGTCGACGCAAGGCAGCATCGTTGCCAATGAATTCGGCATGTCGCGCGAAGAGCAAGATGCTTTTGCGTACGAAAGCCACCGTCGCGCGAAGGCGACGCATGAAGCCGGCAACTTCGCCGATGAGATCGTTCCGGTGAAGGTCGCGACGAAGGCGAAAGGCAAAGTCGTGCTCGACGAACTGCCGCAACTCGCGAAAGTCCGTATTCCCGCGATGGCGGGCGGCGGTACAAACAAAGTGTGGGATCACACGCCGTCGGAACAATTTACGTTCGACTATGCGAAATGGGCGCCGTTTGTTACCGGCGACGCGCCTTATACGCTCGTCGATCGCGACGAACCGGTTCGCGTTGATGCAAGTCTCGAGGCGATGGCGAAGCTCAAGCCCCTCGAACCGGGTGGAACGATCACGGCTGCAAATGCACCGGGGGTGAATGATGGTGCGGCGGCACTCATTATGGCGGATGCGCAGTATGCGAAAGAACACGGCTATGAGGCGATCGCAACGGTCCTCGGTCATGCGACTGTCGGTTGGGACTCACCGTATATCTGCATGACGCCCGCAATGGCGGCGCAAAAGGTGCTCGATAAGCATGGTCTCTCGACGAGCGATATTGCGGTGTGGGAGATCAACGAGGCGTTCTCCGCGGTCGCGATTACGTCGGCGCGCAATCTCGGCATCGGCGAAGAGAACATCAATATGTATGGTGGCGCCGTCGCAATGGGCCATCCGATCGGAGCATCGGGTGCGCGCATCGTCGGCACGCTCATCAATCAACTACGTAAGCGCGGCGGCGGCTACGGCGTCGCGTCGATTTGTTCCGGCGGCGGCCAAGGCGATGCGCTATTGGTGAAAGTCGGCTAGTGAAAATCGCCGTCATCGGTGCCGGACAAATGGGTTCCGGCATCGCCCAAGTGGCCGCGCAAAGCGGCCACGACGTTCTTCTCAACGACCGCGCTCAAGAATATATCGAGCGCGGTCTCGCCGTTATCGGAAAGAACTTGAACCGTTCGGTTGAGAAGGGCAAACTCGACGCCGGCGAGCGCGATGCGATTCTCGCGCGTATTCATCCGCATCCGGCGTTGGAGAAGCTCGACGTCGACATCGCAATCGAAGCTGCGAGCGAGCATCTCGAAACGAAGCTGGAACTCTTCCGGATGCTCGATGCGAACACGCCTGAGAATACGATTCTCGCGAGCAACACGTCATCAATCTCGATCACGTTGCTCGGCGGCGCGACAAAGCGCGGCGAGCGTGTCATCGGCATGCACTTCATGAATCCCGTGCCGGTTATGCAACTGATCGAAATCATTCGCGGTATCGCGACCTCGCAGGAGACCTACAACTTCACGGAATCGCTCGCGAAGCAGATGAGTAAGACGCCCGTGGAAGTTCGAGACTTCCCCGGCTTTGTTTCCAACCGTGTGTTGATGCCGATGATCAACGAAGCGATCTACGCACTCTACGAAGGTGTCGGTTCGGTTGACGCGATCGACACCGTGATGAAGCTCGGTATGAACCACCCGATGGGGCCGCTGACGCTGGCGGACTTCATTGGTCTCGATACATGTCTTGCGATCATGGATGTGCTTTACGAAGGATTCGCAGACTCCAAATACCGTCCGTGTCCACTCCTCAAACAATACGTTGCAGCCGGATGGCTCGGGCGTAAGAGCGGACGAGGTTTTTACACGTACGCATGATTGATTCAACGACGCGCGCACAATTCGAACTGACCGACGAGCAGCGGCAGATCGCCGCGCTCGCCGCTGAAATCGCAGAACGTGAGATCGCACCCTATATCGCGCAATGGGATCGCGATCACACGTTTCCCCGTGACCTTTATACGAAGCTTACCAATGCCGGCATCATGGGCATCATCGTGCCCGAACAGTACGGTGGCGTAGGTGCCGACTACGTTTCTTACGCGCTTGCGATCGAAGAGCTCGCGCGCATCGATGCGGGAAGCGCCGTCACCGTTTCCGTCCATTCGATGATCTGTGCGGCGATCATGAAACTCGGAAGCGATTCGATCAAAGAATACTGGCTACCGCGCTTGGCGTCAGGCGATAAGATCGGCGCGTTTGCATTGACCGAGCCGGATGCAGGATCCGATGCCGCAGCGTTGCGGTCGAGCGCGAAGAAAGTCGAAGGCGGGTACTCGCTCAACGGGCGTAAGCAATGGTGCACGAACGGCGGCTACGCCGGCGTCACGATGGGCATGTTCCGCACAGGAAGCGGCGGCGCAAAAGGGGTCAGCGCATTCTTGATTCCGGAAACCGCTAAAGGTGTCACCGTCGAAAGAGTCACCGAGAAGCTCGGCATCCATACGAGTAACACCGTCGATCTTGCGTTCGATGACGTCCATGTGAGCGACGAAGCGTTGCTCGGAAATGAAGGTGACGGGTTCGGCAGTGCGATGACGGCACTCGCAAGCGGTCGCATCGGCATTGCAGCGCAAGCGACAGGCATTCTAGCCGGCTGTCTCGATCAATCAGTAGCATTTGCAAAAGATCGCGTGGCCTTCGGCCGCGCGATCGGTGCATTCGAGGGCGTTTCATTCAAGATCGCGCAAATGGCGATGGATCTCGACGCCGCACGCCTGCTCGTTTATCGTGCCGCTGCGTTGGCTGACGCCGGCAAGCCGTTCGTTATCGAAGCGAGCAAAGCAAAACTTTTCGCGTCGACTGCGGCGCGGAAACACGCAGCGGAAGCGCTGCAAATCCACGGTGGCTACGGGTACACCACCGAATTTCCCATCGAGCGATTCTATCGCGACGCGAAGATCACCGAGATCTACGAAGGCACTTCGGAGATCCAACAGATCATCATCGCACGATCGCTCTTAGGCAAATTAGACTAGCTAAGGAGATCGAGAAGCACACGCCATGAATCTCATGGAGTATCAGGGGAAGGAACTCTTCCGCCGGTGCGGCATTCCCGTGCCGCGTTCGCAGCATTGCAATACGCCCGACGAAGTCGCTGCCTTCATCGAAAAAAATCCGGGCAAATGGGTTGTGAAGGCGCAAGTCCTCATGGGCGGGCGCGGCAAGGCGGGCAAAATCAAATTTGCTACGACGCCTGAAGAAGGGCGCAAAGTCGCTCGAGAGATCATGGCAACGCCGATGCCTCCCAATCGTCAGAATCCAAACGGCGAACCGATTCACTCTGTGCTCGTCGAGGAAACGCTCGACGTTGCACTCGAGGCCTACACGGCCATTAGCGTCGATCGCACGACGAAAAAGCCGGCGGTCATCGTGACGAAATTCGGCGGCATGGACGTCGAAGAAGTACACGAGAAGCATCCGGAGTCGTTCGCGACGTTCTTTGTCGATACGGCGATCGGATACTCGCCGTTCATCGGACGCGATCTCGCGTTCAAGACCGATCTCGACGCCGGTTATCGCAAGCAATATCCCGCCATCGTCGCCGGCATGTACGATCTGTTTTTCAAGTACGGTGCGAAGCTGGTTGAGATCAACCCGCTCGTGCTGACGAAAGACGGTCGCGTGATCGCGGCGGATGCGAAAGTCGAGCTCGACGACGACGCGCTCTTCCGCCATCCGGAATTCAAGGAGTGGCAGAAAGTACTGCCGCTCGATGAAGACGAGACACTCGCCACGGAAGCGGGCCTCGGCATCCGCAACTTCCGCCGCTTCGGCGGAACCGTCGGCACGATGGCCAACGGCGCGGGCCTCGCGATGGGCACGATGGACGCCGTGAAAAACGCCGGCGGCGAAATCGCAAACTTCCTTGACGTGGGTGGCGGTGCAAACGCCGAACGCGTGCGCAAGTGCTACGAGCTCGTCGTCAATCACACGGGCGCGAGGGTGTTCTTCATCAACATCTTTGGCGGTATCACGCGCGGCGACGAAGTTGCCAAGGGCATCGTCGAAGCGATCAACACGACGACGTCGCGGAAGATTCCGCTCGTTATTCGCTTGACGGGAACGAATGAAGTAGAAGGCCGCCGCATTCTGGCGGAGGCAGGCATGACGCCGGTTGAAACGATGGATGAAGGCGCGAAGCGCGCGGTGGAGTTGGCAAAGTGAGTATATATCTCGATAAGAACAGCAGAGTCTTCGTGCAAGGCATCACCGGCGCGGAAGGGTCGTATCACACCGGACGCATGCTCGCGTACGGGACGAACATCGTCGGCGGCGTGACGCCGGGCAAAGGCGGACAGAGAACCGAGCACGGTCTTCCCGTTTTTAATACGGTCGAAGAATGCGTAGCCGCAACCGGCGCAACGCACCAGTGCATTTTCGTTCCGCCCGCCGGCGCCGCAGACGCGCTCTTTGAAGCGTATGAAGCCGGGGTCCGTTTTTCGGTGTGCATCACCGAAGGTGTTCCGGTGCACGATATGTTGCGCGTCGTCGGTGCGACGCCGGGCATGCGCATCATCGGACCGAATTGCCCTGGATTGATCTCGCCCGGAAAGTCGTCGATCGGCATCATGCCGGGCCACGTCTTTAAGGAAGGCAACGTCGGGTTGATCTCGCGTTCGGGCACGTTGACTTACGAAGTGGTCGACGGACTCACGCGCGCTGGATTCGGACAATCAACCTGTGTCGGCATCGGCGGCGATCCGATCATCGGCACGACGTTCGTTGATTGCTTACGCGAGTTCAAGAACGATCCGCAAACGAAAGCAATCGTGATTTGCGGCGAGATCGGCGGCTCCGATGAAGAAGACGCAGCCGCTTTCGTCAAGGAGCATCTCGCGAACGTCCCCATCGTTGCATTCATCGGCGGACGCAATGCACCGCCCGGAAAATCGCTCGGTCACGCCGGCGCAATCATTTCCGGCGGCTTCGGTACGCCGGAAAGCAAGATCCGCGCGTTCCAGGCGGCGGGCGTGCCGGTTGCCGACCGTCCGTCGGAGATTCCGAAGCTTCTGGCGGATCGAATGGCCGCCGTTCCTGTCTAAAAAAGTTCTCAATCTATAACGCTTCGCGCAGGGCACGTGCGAAAACCGGAGGGCCGCTAGTCCAAGCGGCCCTCTATTTTTTAAGCCCCTATAAAGGAACCGACCTTTGTCGCGAGAATTCGCGCAACACGTCACATGAGAGATTGCTGAGAGACGCGTGGAGCGACCCTCGGCACTTTCGCGTGTGGATGTATGTCACTCTATTCAACTGAGGGCTATCAATTGAATAACAAGCCAACCCTTCGTCGGGTGGCTGTGGCAGTGGCGCTTCTCGTCGCCTTCCTGTTCCAGGGAACATGGGCACTGGCAGGTACGACGGGCGGTCTCACTGGCCAAGTCACGGACGAGGCAGGGGCTCCGCTTGCGGGTGCGGCCGTTAAGGTCGTCTCCGCTTCGCAGTCCGCTTCGGCCTCTACCGACGCCTCGGGACGTTTTAACTTCCTCGAGCTCGCGCCGGATACGTATACGGTCTCGATCGAGAAGGACGGTTTTAACCCGGTCTCTTATGCGGGCGTCACCGTCTTCGCAGATAACCAACTGACGCTGTCCTTCCGCATGCAGAAGGCGCTCAAGACCATTGCGAAAGTGTCGGCTACTTCAGCCGGCAACCTCGTGAAGGCGGGCGTCGGATCGGACATCTACAGCGTCAACTCGCAAGCCATCTCGACCGCCAGTGCAAACGGCGGCGGCGGTAACCTGAACAGCGCCTACTCGGCGATCTCGACGGTTCCCGGCGTCACGGTTCCGACCGGCGGAGCTGGCTGGAACCAAGCGACGTATGTCCGCGGTTCGCAGTCGTTCTTCACCGGCTTCGAGTACGACGGTATCCCCGTCAACCGCGCGTTCGACAACTACAACTCGTCGACGGAATCAAACCTCGGCTTGCAAGAGCTGCAGGTCTACACCGGCGGCGGTCCGTCGTCGTCCGCTTCGGCCGGTACGTCGGGCTTCATCAACCAGGTCTTCAAGACCGGTACGTATCCGGGCTATATGGATCTCTCTGGTAGCATCGGTTCGCCGACGTTCTACCACCAGGCGAAAGTTGAAGCGGGCGGCGCGACGCCGGATCGCCGTTTCAGCTACTACGTCGGTTTGAGCGGTTACAACCAAGGCTTCCGCATTCTCAATAACTCGAACGGCGGCGGCCTCACGAACGATCCGCTCGGCGTCTATACCGGCCAAGGCATCGGCGCCAGCATGTACTGGCTCGGCTTACCGCGTTCGCTCGCAACAGAGTGTAACCCCGGAACCAACGTCGATCCCAACCCGCTTCTCACGAATGCTGCGACGCCGTGGTATGCCGCGGATATCGCTGCTGCTGGTGGTACGGGCAACTGTTTCACGCCGTTCAACGGCATCTACAGTGATCTCGCACAAATTGCCGATCGTGAAAACGTCGCGAACTTCCACTTCCGCATTCCGCAGAAGAATGGGACGTCGGACGACATTCAGCTGCTCGGCAGCGCTTCGATGTTGAACTCGCAGTACTACACGTCGCCGAATGACGTCGGTGGTATTGCACCGTACACCCTCGCCGTTACCGGCCAGCCGTACCAGGCCGGTGTCAACTATCCGAATTACGTTGACGCCGTTGTGTACAATGCGCCGTTCGGTACGCCGGTCAAGGGGCTCACGACATCGGACTACTATCAACCCAGCAGCCCGTCGAACCGCGCGTTCGACGCGCAAGTTCCGGCCGATCTTCGCGACGCTATCATGAACGATACGGGCATCGTGAAGCTTCAATACACGCACCAGTTCTCGAGCAATGCGTTTGCCCGTGTATTCGGATATACGTTCTTCTCCGACTGGACGCAAGCCGGTGCAAACTCGTCGTTCAACTGCTACCTGTGGGGCGCTGGTCCGAATGACTGCGGTGTCGCCGCAAACTACGACCTGATCACACACACGGGCGGCGGTCAGTTGGAACTCGTGGATCAAATCACGAGCCAGCACCTCGTTCAGTTGACGGCGAATTACACGACTGCGAACGTCGTGCGCTTCAACAATACCGGCTTCATCGGCGGTGCTTCGCCGATCGGTATTATCAGCGACAGCAACGGTACGTTCTCGTGCTGGGACGAGCGTCAGACCGTCAAGGTCAGTGGCGTCACTTCTCCCAATCCGGCGTACGATACCACGGTGCCGTGCAGCAGCAGTCACTATCAGAGCAACGCTGCAAACGGTCCGTACTTCGGCGGCACCATTGGTCCGAACGCTTCCGCAGCCGGTGCACAATGGGTAACGCTCTGGAACGGCAACTCAAAGGGATCGTACAACACGGTCAAGCCGCAGTTCTCGTTCATTTCGCTGAGCGACCAATGGCGTCCGAGTGACCGTTGGCTCTTCAATGCACAGCTTCGTTACGAAGACTACAAGTACGGTCTCGTTTCGAATCCTGGCATTGCGACTGACTTCTACGCGCAAATCATCAAGAACGATGTTTGTGTGAATGCGTCGGGTCAGCCGCTCTCGGTTGCATTGAAGCCGGGCCAGGCACCGCCTGCACCGGTCATCTACACGCCGACGTGCGCAGCGGGTACAGCGCTGCCGGCGTCGGATAACTATCCGGCGGGTATCCCCGCAGGATACTCGCACGCTACGTTCTCGCCGAACTCGCCGGGATCGTACGACATTCAGGACCTCTCGCCGCGTATCTCTTTGACGTACACGCAGTCTCCGGACACCGTGTGGCGCGGCTCAGTCGGACGCTTCACCGAACCGCCGATCTCGGCGTCGGTGCAGTACCTGAACAACTCCGGTAACAACCTCTCCGTGTGGAACGCAACGTTGCCGCTCGGCTTTAACACGCCGTTCCACCCGATCCCCGCGATGAGCGCGACGCAAGCGGACCTTTCGCTCGAGCGCCACATCCACGGAACGGACATGAGCTTTAAGATCACGCCGTTCTACAACTACACGACGGGCTATCAAGAGCAATCGTTCATCGGTCCGAACTTCGTGACGCAAGCACCGGTCGGCAACTTCAAGTCGACGGGCGTTGAGCTCGCGTTCACAAAGGGCGATTTCGCGAAAGATGGACTCTCGACGCAAGTCGCAGCAACCTACACGAAGGCGCAGGTTCAGTACACGAACTGGTTCGGATCGAACCAGCTCAACAGCGTGAACCAAGCGATCTCGCAATTCAACCTGCTGACCAAGGGTGGCGGCGGTTCACCGTACTACTGCTCCGGCGGTGTCGATGCGAAGGGCAATCCGAGCCCTGGCGTGGCCTCGCCGAACTGCGGTGCGTTCGGTGGTACTGCGATCACGAACCCGTACTACAACGTCAATCCGCAACCGCTGGTTGATACGAATGGCTGGTACGCCCCAGGCGATACCGGACTTTCGCCGATCAGCAACGCCAACACGACGTACTATGACTCGCCCTGGAACTTCACGTGGCTCTTGAACTGGCGCAAGCAGAAGTTCGCGGCTACGTTCTCGCTCCAGGCGACGGAAGGCGCGTCGTACGGTGGTCCGCTTGACGTAAGCGGTATCGATCCGCGTACTTGCGGACAGAACGCAGCGACAGCCGGCATCACGAAGGTCTCGCCGAATACGGATCCCAACGCGTGCGACGCTCTGACAGCGTTCGGAACGCTATCGAACGCCGGATCCGTGTTGTACATTCCGAATCCGCAAACGGGATCGTTTGCTACGATCGGAGCGTTCCGCAATCCGTGGACTGCGGTCGGCAACCTCGCGCTGACGTACGACATCTCGCCGCGTATCTCGGCAAATGTCACGTTCGCTAACCTGTTCCACACGTGCTTCGGTGGAACGAAGATGCCGTGGACGACGGCGTATCCGCCTGGAACCAACATCTGCGGTTACGGTCCGAACTCGCTCTACGCCTCGAACTTCTACAACGGCACGAGCCCGTTCGACACTGCCGCCAACGGCTTCTCGCCGCCGGCGTGGCAAACGAACTCGTACACACCGCGCACGTACAACGATGCGGCGTCCCTGCCGTCACCGTTCAACGCGTTTTTCGGGATCACCGTGAAGATGTAAATCGAACGGTGGCCTGAAAGGCTGCACCTAGAAACGAGCCCCGTCACGCTTGTGGCGGGGCTCGTTCTTTTTATTTCGAATACGCGCGCGATGCAATATGGCTACAAGTGCGAGGATTGCGAAGTCGCAATTTTTCCGACGACGACGCGTAGCGAGCTCGCGTGGTTACGCGACCGCGTCCATGTCGTGAGAGAAGTGGCGAAGCACTCCAGTGGGGGGCTCGATTCGTGGATGAGCGAGGGGTTGGAGTTTCTCAACGACCACCAGGGGCATTCCATTGTGCTGGTGTCGCGGCGATGAGGGTTTGTGGCGGGCCGGGATGTTAGTTGCCGTTTTGTTTTTGTTTCTTCTGACCGGAAACCGCTGGAAAATTCACATCGTGTGAATTTTCCGCTTCCGCACTTTTTCGGAAGAACGAAGTTTTGAAGTTCACATCCTGTGAAGTCCGAAAAAGTTGCAGATTTCCAGTCAGAAGAAACAAAAACAAAACGGCAACCAACATCCAGCTGCAATGATTAACGCTGGCAATTGTAGCGTGAAGGCTCAGCGCGAGCACGTTCATCCACGATCGAGATATAGGGGAGTTGGCTGAGATGTGAGCGGGAAATATAAAAAAGCACGGTGGCTACTCCGTGCTTTTTTATTGGGGGAGAGAAACGACTTATTGGGGGACGCGAAGGCGTTGGCCGGGTTCGAGTTGTGTTGCGTGGAGGTGGTTCGCGTCGGAGATGCGATCGATCGTTTCTTGAACATCGCCGCTGCTTGACGTATTCGTTGCTGCGATCGACCAGAGCGTGTCGCCGGGTTGCACGGTTACGACTTTGTAGTGTTGCGCCGTTGCTGCGTAGAGATGCGTGTTTGAGAGCATCGGTAGTGCGACCATGAGACTCAGCGCAGCGAGCGTGATCGCCGGCATCAAAGTGAATTTCTTGCGCTTAACCACCGTTCGGCTCCCTTTCCTATATCTTGTGGCAAACGGCCGTTCGACTACTAACTTGTCTATATCTTGGGCCAAACAGCTGTTCGTCCCCTAGATTTTAGCACAGCCTCTCGAAGAGCTGTCAAGCGTTTCTCGAACGTATGTTTGCCTTTTATTAATTCCTATGGTAGGGTTGTAAAGCAAGCCCATGCCATACGCATGGCATTTTGCTGAAAAAAGGGGTCTCCGTTTGGATAAGCCAGCAACAGAGCGACAGCAGCGGATTCTCGAGGTGATTCGCGCGTTTACGACCGAGCACGGCTATCCGCCGTCGGTTCGTGAGATCGGAGAGCGCGTCGGTCTATCATCGTCGTCGACGATTCATGCGCATTTGAAGGCGCTCGAACGACGAGGCTTGATTGCTCGCGACCCCACGAAGCCGCGCGCGCTGCGTTCGGATTTGAGCGCGCCGCAAAGCCATCAGCCGGACAGCGTCGTGATGCCCATCGTCGGTAAGGTTGCGGCAGGCATGCCGATCACGGCCGAAGAGAATCTCGAGGGCGAATTCGTCCTTCCGACGTCCTTCGTGCCGCGTTCGTCCGACGCGTTCATGCTTCGGGTGCAGGGCGATTCGATGGTTGAAGCCGCGATTCTCGACGGCGATCTGATTCTCGTTCGTCCGCAGAAGACGGCGAGCAACGGCGAGATCGTTGTTGCGATGCTCGAAGGCGAAGCAACCGTGAAACGTTTCTATCGCGAAAACGGCCAGGTGCGTTTGCAGCCGGAGAATTCCGCGATGGCGCCAATCTACGCGAGCGATGTCGACATCATCGGCCGCGTGGAGGCTGTCGTCCGCCGCCTCTAGCGCAGCGGCTCGATTTAGAGCC